>JBGPBV010000136.1:0-17906 GCA_041481445.1 Vicinamibacteria bacterium | reverse complement strand
GGAGACGGCGAGGTTCCCGGCGGCATCCCTCGACTTGACGCGGTAGTGGTACAGCGTGGCGTTGGCCAGGCCGGTCAAGAGCTGGCTATGAGCCGTCCCCGGAGTGGGCACCAGAACGGTCACCGAGCCGTAGGCCGCAGTCGTCCCGAACTCGATCTGGGAGTCGGCCGGCTCGTCCGTGCTCCAGGTGATGGTGGCGCCCGAGGCGGTGAGGCTCGAGGCCGACACCGCGGAGATGACGGGCGGGAGCGCATCGAGGGTGGTGACGATGAAGTCCTCGGAGACGGCGAGGTTCCCGGCGGCATCCGTGGACTTGACGCGGTAGTGGTACAGCGTCGCGTTGGCCAGGGCCGTCAAGAGCTGGCTATGGGCAATGCCCGGAGCGGGAGCCAGCACGGTCATCGAGCCATAGGCGGTGGTCGTCCCGTACTCCACCTGGGAGTCCGCCGCCTCGTCCGTGCTCCAGGTGATGGTGGCGCCCGAGGCCGTGATGCTCGAAGCTGACACCGCGGAGATAACGGGCGGGAGGCCATCGAGCGTCGTGAAGGTGAAGTCCTCGGAGACGGCGAGGTTTCCGGCGGCATCCCTCGACTTGACGCGGTAGTGGTACAGCGTCGCGTTGGCCAGGGCCGTCAAGAGCTGGTTATGAGCCGTCCCCGGAGTGGGCACCAGGGCCGTCAAAGATCCGTAGGCCGCAGTCGTCCCGTACTCCACCTGGGAGTCCGCCGGCTCGTCCGTGCTCCAGGTGATCGTGGCGCCCGAGGCGGTGATGCTCGAGGCGGACACCGCGGAGATGACGGGCGGGAGCCCATCGAGGGTGGTTAAGGTGAAGTCCGGCGAGACGGCGAGGTTCCCGGCGGCATCCGTGGACTTGACCCGGTAGTGGTACAGCGTCGCGTTGGCGAGGCCGGCCAACGCCTGCGAATGGGCCAGGAGGAGGCTGGCGTCCAGGGTCGTGGACGAGCCGTAGGCCACGGTGATCCCGTATTCGACCTGCGAATTGGCGGGCTCGTTGGTGGTCCACACGATGGTGGCGCCCGATGGCGTGACGCTGGTCGGCGAAACCGACGAGATGACGGGGGGGACCCCTTCCAGCGTGGTAAGGACAAAGTCCTGGGATATGGTCAGGTTCCCCGCGGCGTCTCTGGATCTGACCCGGTAGTGGTAGAGGGTCGAGGGCAACAAGCCGGTCAACGCCTGCGAATGGGCTAGGACGAGGCTGCCGTTCAGGGTCGTGGACGAGCCGTAGGCCACGGTGAGCCCGAAGTTGACCTGGGAATCGGCGGGCTCGTTGGTGGTCCACACGATGGTGGCGCCCGTGGATGTGACGCTCGTCGCCGACACCGCGGAGATGACGGGCGGGACTCCCTCCAGCGTGGCAAAGACGAAGTCCTGGGATATTCTCAGGTTCCCCGCGGCGTCTCTGGATCTGACCCGGTAGTGGTAGAGGGTCGAGGGCAACAAGCCGGTCAACGCCTGCGAATGGGCCAGGACGAGGCTGGTGTTCTGGGTCGTGTTCGAGCCGTAGGACTGCGTGCGCCCGTAGTTGACCCGCGAATCGGCGGGCTCGTCGGTGGTCCACACGATGGTGGCGCCCGTGGACGTGATGTTCGTCGCCGACACCGATGAGATGACGGGCGCAACGGTGTCTACGGTCACGAAGGTCAAGTCCGACGAGACGGCCACGTTCCCCAACGCGTCCCTGGATCTGACCCGGTAGTGGTAGACGATCCCGGACGCCAGGCCGGTCAACGCCTGCGAATGGGTCAGGACGAGGCCGGGGTCCAGGGTCGTGGACGAGCCGTAGGCGCTGGTGAGCCCGTAGTCGACCTGGGAATCGGCAGGCTCGTTGGTGGTCCACACGATGGTGGCACCCGAGGACGTCGTGCTCGTCGCCGACACCGATGAGATGACGGGCGGGTTGCTGACGGTCACGACCACCGGACTGGACACCGTCGAGTTGTCTGATGAATCCCGAGCCACTGCCGTCAGGCTGTGGCTTCCGTTGGTACTGAGCGTCGAATTCCAGGAAACGCTGTAAGGAGCAGAGGTATCCTCGGCACCGAGGATGTTCCCATCCACCTTGAACTGAACCCCCACCACCCACACGTCGTCGGAGGCATCGGCGGTGACGGCGACCGCGCCTCCCGAGACCGTGGCCCCCGCGGCAGGAGCGGTGACGGAGACGGTCGGGGGGTTGGTCTCGAGACCGGGTTGGGGCAGCTCGGCGAGAAAGAGATCGCTGCGTCCCGACCCGTTCATGTCCGATGTGAACAGGACGTACCTGCCATCGGATGAGAACTTCGCAAAGCTGAAGAAAGTGTAGTCAGCCGTCGTGTTGTACGGATGGGCCAGAAGGCGCCGCTCACCGTTCGCGGTGATGAGGACCATCCCTCCGGGCGCGAGCCAGAAATCCTCGTCCGGTCGCAAGCTCCCATAGTGGGTGAACACCGCCCATTGATCGTTGAGGTCGGTGGGATGCTGAATCCAATTGCCGTTGCCGTGAACGAGGGTCGCGTTGGCGGGGCCACCGATGTCCACGCCCGAGTTGACCGAATCGGGGGTCCAGGTGGCGTAGGGAGGTGGGAAGGCGGTGTTCCAGTCGACTTGATACCACCGCCGCCGGAGAGAAGCGCAGTGCCCGAAGGGAATGTCTGGATCGCCGGTGCTGCTCCAGGTGATGCTGCCCGTGTTCCAATCCCAGACCGAGAGCCCATTCGGTGGTGAACTCATGGACAGCCCCACGTAGCGCCCTGCCCGGTCGATGCGCGGCTCGTCGACGTAGACGTTGGTGTAGGTCTTCTTGGTGCCGGTGCCGGGCTCGTAGATCACCGTGGTCGGCCCGAAGGGACCCCTCATCCAGACGAACATCCCGTCGTTCTCGCTCTGGTGCAGCCAGGCCCCATCGTCCTCGCCGCTGACCGGCCAGCCATCTCCGTCTTCCTGGGCCATCGTGCTGATGTTCATCCTGAGGATCGAGCTGCCGTTCGCCACGTAGGCGTAGTAGGGGGTCGCCGGGTTGTTCGAGAAAGTGAAGGCGAGGTCGCGCACCGGGTCCAGATTGGCGGGGAACGGGCGTGGATTGGTGACCCCGACCCCCGGCGTGAAGTCGATCAGCCAGTGCTCCGAGCCGTCGTATACGAGTACGGCGCGCGTAGTCCCGTTGTACGGCAGAGACACCTCGTCGCCGCCCTCGGAGTAGTCGTGACCCCAGCTCGCACTCGAAGTGGGGAAGGTGGCAGAGGTGAGCTTGTAGATCCTGACGTCTGTCGTCGGATCCCGATACGTGCTGCCCGCGGCCAGGGACGGGACGTTGAGAGCGTCGTAGGCCGCCGTCAGCGGGACCTGTGCGGTCGTGGCGACGGGCAACAGCAAGGGATCCTGGAGCGACGCGCCGGCGCCGGGGTCGACCGGAACCGAGGGGGAACCCAGCGGGGTGGACTCCGATCGCGACGAGCCGACCGGGACACCCGGCGCCATCCCCGCCACCGGCGTCCGCAGGTGCGCGGAGCGGAAGAGCGTGGGGCCGATTCCCTCCAGGCCGCGGAAGATCGGCACGGTGTCACGGCCGCGGTGGTCGTTGATGTTCCCCGTGGACCTCGCGGGCAAGAGGTCCTGGATCTGGGACGTCCACGGGCTCCGGATCGCCGTGCTGTCGGCGTTCTCGACGAATCCCCCCCGTGCCTGAGCGAGCACCGATGGGGCGGGCTGGGTGATGGCGAGGCCGACCACCAAGGCGGAGACGAGGCGAGTGGCCGTGCCGGCGCGGGGATGGCCGGGACGCATGGTCATGCTCTCGCCCGAGGAAGGCATCGTCTCCCCTGAGCTGCTTGGAATACTGTGATTGGCGTGCTCAGCTCACCGGCATCGACCGGTTGGCCAAGACGTTGCCTCGGGAGGGAATGGGGCTAGAAGGTAACACACTGCGCGGTCACCGTGCGGATGGGCGTGCGCCGCGGGATGCGCGTGCGGGAAGAGAATTGCGCCTGCCCTCGACCGTGCCCGTGCCGCTGGCGGCGGAGGCATCGCTGAGCGCGCGTGCGAGCGCAAGAAGCTCGAGGCGCTGGCAGGGGGAAATGCCGCTCGCCAGTGCGTCCAGGGCCCAGGTCTCGAGGTCTGCGGCGGCGCGGCTGATGCCGTGGAAGCCGTAGACCGCCGCCGACCCTGCGAGCCTGTGGATCAGGTCGTAGAGGGACTGCAGGTTCCCGGCCTCCCAGCCGTCGGCTTGCAGCACATCGACGGCGCCGGCGATGTGCCGGAGCTTCGCCGGGAGCTCCGATCCATACGACCTGCGCAGGCTCTCGAGTTGGGCGCGTTGCGATTCAGTGAGCCTGGGCACTGTATCGGGTCCAGATCCCTTGAATCGTGTCCACCAGCGCGGTCGGCTCGAAGGGTTTGCGGATGAGGGCCAGGGAATCGAGGTCTTTGTAACGCACGACATCGGACGGTTGGACCTTGGCGGTCAGGAGGATCACCGGAGTGCTGGCCGTCTGGGGGATCTCGCGCAGGGCCTTCAGCGTGTACATTCCGTCCTTGCCACCGGGCATCATCATGTCCAGGAGGATGAGATCGGGGGCGAAGGCGGCCGCGCACTCGATGGCCTGTAGAGCCGAGGAACAGGCCTGGACGGTGTAGCCCCCGAAGCTTCCCAGGGTCATGGACGTCACCATCTGGATGTCGGGGTCGTCCTCCACGAGGAGGATGCGCTTCAGCGGTCGGCTGCCCAAGTGTCCTCCTCCTTGTTCAGGGAGGCCGGCTGCGGCCCCCACTCCAGAAAGTCGAAATAGAACGTCGTGCAGCCCACCTCGCTCTCGAAGCCGACGCGACCACCCAACTGCTCCACGATGGCCTTGGTGATGCTCAAGCCCAGCCCGGAGCCCTCGCGTTCGGAAGAGCGCTCCGCCTGGGAGAACTTCTGGAAGATGCGGCTCCGGAACGCCTGGGGCACTCCGGGTCCATGGTCGATCACCGCTACCCGCACGACGGAACCGTGCCGGGAGGCCTCGACCGAGACCGTCTCTCCCGTGGGGGAGAACTTGATCGCGTTCGAGAGCAGGTTGGCCATCACCTGCATCGTCCGGTCAGCGTCGACCCGCACCCGGACCCCCGCGGGGACCTGCTTCAGGACGAGCCGGATCCCGAGTTGGCTGGCGTACGCCTGGCTGGCCTCGACGGATTGCTCCAGCAGCGACTGCAGCTCGCACGGGCGCATGTCCAGGGTCATCGTGCCCAGCTCCATCCGCTGGAGCTCCAGGACGTCGTTGACGAAGCGCATGAGCCGCCGGCTGTTCCGGTAGGCGACGTCCATGAGCCGCTGTCCCTTCGGATTGAACTCACCCCCCAACCCGATCAGGAGCAGGTTGAGGGCACCGTGGATCGAGGTGAGCGGCGTGCGGACCTCGTGGCTGATCACGGAGATGAAATCTGTCTTGAGGTTGCTGAGCCTCTTCTCCTCCAGGAGCTCATCCTGCGCGCCCACGAAGTCGCTCAGGGCGGCGCTCAGGCGCTGCTTCAGCCCCCGGTTGTCGTCGCACATTGCCGCGTGCGCTTCCTGGATGCTGCAGCGCGTCAGCTCGAAGGGGGCCAGGCACTCCGCGAAGAACTCGGACGCCCTGGTGGCGATATGGGCGCTCCCGTCGCGGGCCAGCATCTCCAGCAGGGCCTCCACCAGAGCCTCCTGGTGCAGGGTGGACATCTCCAGCACGCCCAGGCCTGCCGCCACCGCTCGGCGTCCGAGCTGGTATCCGCGCAGCAGGGAGGCTTCGCCGCCCTCGGTGCAGTATTCCCGCAGTGCCGCGGAGTACTGTTCGGTGAGCTCCTGGAGTGCGACTCTCATCTCGATATCCCCGGCTCGGGGCGCTGACCACCCGCGCCTCGCCCGTTTCCGTTGCGCCCGCGTCTGGCGGCCCCCAACCCTCGTGCGAGGAGGACGGTGGGAAGCCCCACGCACGTCTACTTCAAGGCAGCCATTTGCGGACGGTAACCGTGGTCCCCTGGCCCGGCCGGCTCGAGATGTCGAACTCGTCCATCAGCCGGCGCACCCCCGGCAGGCCCAGGCCAAGGCCCGATCCCGTGGAGTAGCCCGCGCTCACGGCCCGGGGGATGTCCGAGATGCCCGGCCCCTCGTCCCGAGCGACGATGACCAGGCTCGGCCGGTCGTTGCGATCGTCGTGGCCCAGCAGGATCTCGCCGGTGGTGGCGTAATCGATCATGTTCCGCGCCAGCTCGGAGATGGCAGTGACGATCACGGTCAGGTCGCCGCCCGAGAAGCCCAGCCCGGCCGCCAGGGCCCGCCCCCGCTGCCGCGCGGTGACGATATCGGCCGAAGACGTGATCGACACCACGTTCTCCAGCGTTCCCGGTTTCGGACGTGGTGCTCGGCTAGCCGACATGCGCAGTGCCCTCAGCGCTCCGGAGCCTGATGTCGTTCCCCATGATGTGCCCACTATTGACATCGGCGCAGAGGCAGGGTCCAAGGCGGGGCGACAACGGCACCCGCGTCTCAGCCACGACGATCTCAATCGATCGGGGATCGCTCATTTCGGCATCCACGTTTGTCACTTCCAAGGAGAGCGATACGGCGCTCCAGGGGGGCGGGAGCGGTGCGAAGGATGCAGCCTATTCCTCGGGTCGTTGGCTTGTCAAGAGTTTTCGGACGATTGGTAGAGTTTGTCGGGCTCAATTTGCGTGGATCTGGTGATCGGCTTTTGACTACCGCACCTTGATATCCAAACGTCGAACGGCCTCAGGGCTGGTGAGCGTCACACAGTAGGCACTCGCGTGCGCTCTGTTGGCATCCCGCGTCACCCTTCGCCCGTCCGATGCGGGTCGGGCCCCTCCGGATCCGACTTCCACTTCTTGAGCTTGTTGAGCAGCGCCCGGTACGAGATCTTCAGCCGACGCGACGCTTCCTTCCGGTTCCACCGCGTCTCCTCGAGCACGCGCCGCACCAGCTCGCGCTCGGCCTTTTCAGCGGCGCGCGCCGCAACCGCCCGCAGCGAAAGGCCGGCCTCGGATGCCCCGCGCGCGGGGAGGGCGGGGAGGGCCGCGCGGCCGGCGCGCGACGGGCGAGGCGCGCCGGGCAACGTCCCCAGGCTCGGGAGGATGAGGTAGCGGCGGATGGCATTCTCGAGCTCCCGCACGTTGCCGGGCCAGTCGTGGGCCGTGAACGCCTCGAGCACATCGCTCCCCAGCTCGCGAACGGGACTCTTGTACCTCTTCGCGTACCGGCGCACGAAGTGCGCGCACAGCAGGGGAATGTCTTCTCGCCGCTCGCGCAGCGGCGGCACCTCGATGCGGATGACGTCCAGACGGAAGTACAGGTCGTCGCGGAAGCGTCCGGCCGAAACCTCTTCCGCCAGGCGGGCGTTCGTGGTGGCCAGCACTCGGGAGTCGACGCGCAAGGGCGCCCGTCCTCCGAGCCGGCTGTATTCGCCGTCCTGCAGCACGTGCAGGAGCTTGGCCTGGAGGTGGGGGCTCATTTCGCCGATCTCGTCGAGCAGGATCGAGCCCCGATGGGCCAGCTCGAACTTGCCGGGCTTCTCACGGAGCGCGCCGGAGAAGGCCCCGCGCTCGTACCCGAACAGCTCCGATTCGAGGAGCTCGTTCGGGAGGGCCGCGCAGTTCACCTTGACGAACGGCTCCGCTCGCCGCGCGGACTGCCCGTGTATGAAACGAGCGACCACCTCCTTGCCGACGCCTGACTCGCCCGTGATCAGAACGGGCACGTCCGTGTCTGCGACCTGGCGCGCCAGCTCGCGGATGTCCAGCATCGGGCTGCTGCCGCAGACGAGGTCGTCCGGCCCGAGGCCCGCGGCCAACCGCCGTCTGAGCGTCTTGACTTCGTCCTGCAGCACCTGCTTCTCGAGGGCGTTCTGGATCGCCAGCTCGAGCTCGTGCTCCCCGAACGGCTTGGTCAGATAGTCGGAGGCGCCCCGCTGGACCGCGTCGACGACGGTCTTCAGTCGGCTCACCGTGGAGAGGACGATCACGGGAAGGGAAGGATGGGACTGGCGGATCCGGTCGAGGACCTCCAGGCCGCCCATGCCGGGGAGCACGAGGTCGAGGACGACGACGCCGGGGCTGGGCTGCTTCGCCAAGCGATCCAACGCCTGCTCGCCCGAGGCGGAGCAAGCCACCTCGTGGCCCATGGCGGTGAGGAGGGCGGCCAGGTAGCGCCGAGTACTCTCGTCGTCCTCGACGATCAGGATCCCCTGTGGCATGCCGCCCTCATTGTGCGCGCGATATTGCCCAATGTCCGGCCATCAACGACAACGGGCATGGGCTTTGCGTAGGTTGCCACGCCATGCCCGTTCGCATCCTCCTTGCCGACGACCATGTCAGCGTGCGTGAGGCCTTCCGGATCCTTCTCACCGGAGCCGGCTTCGAGGTCGTGGGCGAAGCCTCCGACGGGCATGAGGCGGTGCGGCTGGCGCGCGATCTGCAGCCCGACGTGGTCGTCCTCGATGTCGTCATGCCGCTCCTCAACGGCCTGGATGCCGGACGCGAGATCCAACACGCCTCTCCCGGGACCAAGACCCTCTTCCTGACCAGCCGCTACGACGAGCAACTCGTCCTCGAGGCGCTCCAGTCCGGGATACGAGGCTTCGTCCTGAAGACGCACGAGGCGAAGGAGCTCATTCGAGCCATCCGAGACGTGGCGGCGGGCGGCGTCTACTTGAGCCCGGCCGTGTCGCGATATGTGGTCGAGGCGTACCGGAGCCGGACCCCGCTGCCTCCGGATCCCTTGAGCGCGCGCGAGCGGCAGGTCCTGCAGCTCATCGCCGAGGGCAAGCGCACGCGCGAGATCGCGGAGCTGCTCGGCGTCAGCGTCAAGACCGTCGAGTCGCACCGGGCGCACATCAAGGAAAAGCTGGACATCAGCGAGACGGTCGGCCTCTGCCGCTACGCGCTCCAGCACGGCATCACCCAGCTCTGACCGCCGGGCCTCCTGCTCAACGCCCTCGGCAACGTCCCAGATTGCGGTCGGAGCCACGCCGACGCTTCGGCGAGAACGTCAATCTCCGGCGTTCGTGCACGCCATCAGGGATCTCCTGATACGTCTTTCCGGGATACCCGGATTGGCAGGGCCGGCCATTCCGCGTAGCTTCAACACCAAGCGATTCAGACATGCGCACGAGGGCGCCTCAGGCCCTCGAAGCGAGACACATCGCGCGCGGTTCGGACCTCCAGGAAGGGGGACCGAATCGAAGGGGGCGAAGCCTTGCTGGCCGCGGAGATCGAGACGAGAAGTGCGGAGCTGGTGAGGGCCGAGGTCGAGACCGTCGCCCGCTCGGTCTCCGGCCGCCTCTGGTACGTGCTTTGGACGAACAGCCACTGCGAGCAACTGGTGTGCGACCAGTTGGCGGCCAAGGCCTTCCACCCCTTCCTGCCGAAGATGGACGTCTGGTCGACCAGGGGCGGCCAGCGCCGCCTGGTGAAGGCGCCGTTGTTCCCAGGCTACCTCTTCGTGAACGACGCGCTCGACAAGGCCACCCACACCGAGATCCGCAAGGCCCGCGGCCTCGTGCGCATCCTCGGGGAGGGGTGGGACCGGCCGGCCGTGGTCGGGGAGGCCGAGATCGAGGCCATCCGCCGCCTCGTGGACTCGTGCTTGCCGATGCTGCCGCATCCGTACCTGCGCGAGGGGCGACGGGTGCGAATCGTCTCCGGGCCGTTGGCCGGTGTAGAGGGAATCCTGACGAGGGTGCGACCGGACAAGGGCCTTCTGGTGCTTTCGGTCAATCTCCTCCAACGCAGTGTGGCCGTCGAGATCGACTGCACCCAGGTCGAACCCGCCGCCTAGCCGCCTCGCCGCCGGAACCCTGCCATGAACGCCGGACCACGGTACGAGTCCATCTCGGGCCCGCGCTCCCTTGCGCGTGGCGCGGGTGTCGTGTTGATGAGCGCAACCCTCTTCCCGTCTTCGGCCACGGCCCAGTCGCGCTTCGAGTTCACGCCCTCGCTGTCGCTCGTCCAGGCCTACGACGACAACCTCTTCGCCCGGCCCTCCGACAAAGAGGAGGACTTCATCTCACGGCTCAGCGTTCGGGTCGGCGTCGGACACCGCTCCCACCGGCTCAGGCTGCGTGCGCGCTACGCCCTGGACGCGGAGGCCTACAGGGATCATCGCGAGCTGGACACCGCCACCGCTTATCAGGAGGGGGGACTGGACCTGAGCTGGATGCCTTCGAGAAGGACGACCGCCGCCGCCACCGCCGCCTACGCCGAGGCGCAGACGGCCGGGCAGCTCAATACCATCACCGGCTTCGAGGTGGGGCGGCTTCCGGCGCGACGGCTCTCCTCGACCGCGTCGCTCTCGCGGCGGCTGGGTACCCTCACCACGGCAACGGTGACGCACAGCTTCAACCAGGAGCAGGTCGTGGATGGCCCGGTGAGCGAGACGCAGGCGGTCACTCTGTGGATCAAGCAGCGAATGGGACCGGTCGCGCAGGGCCGCGTGACCTACAGCGCCCAACGGTTCGAGTTCGGCCCGGAGGCCACCGTGTCGCAGGTCGTGACGCTCGGCTGGAGCCGGGAGATCACCCCGTTCGCCCATTTCGAGCTCGAAGCCGGGCCACGCTTCGCGGGCCACACGGTCGCGGCAGAGGTGAGCGCAGGCTTCAACCATCGGTTCCGAAGGGGCACGGCGGCCCTGGCTCTCTTGCGGACCCTGACCACCGTCGTCGGCCAGCCCGGTCCAGTGACGGCGGAAGGAGTGACCGCGACCTTCAGCCGGGGCCTGCTGCGCTCGTTTCGTGTGGGGTGCGTCCCGGCGATATTCCGCCTGCGGGGAGTGGGCTCGGAGACGACGGTGCGCCGGCTGAGCGTTGACGTCGGCTGGCGCATGACCCGGCAGCTCTCTCTGGCCGCGTCCCATCTGTTCACCTTCCAGCGCGGCGGCCTCAATTTCGGGCAAGACCCGGACGCGGAGATGACCCACAACACGTTCTCCGTCAGCGTGGTGGCCGGAGCGGGGGCCAATTGAAGGAAGACGCGATGAACAACCGCGGATCAACCGAGCATCAAGCGTTGGAGAGTCTGGCCGTGGCCGCGCACCGGAGGAAGTGGCTGGCCGTGGCGGTCTTCTCGCTGGCGGCCGCCAGCGGCGTGACCGTCGCCCTCAGCCTGCCCGACGTGTACCGCTCCACCGCGGCCGTCCTCGTGGATCAGGGCGGCCGGACCGACCCCACGGCACAGGCCGAGGTGGAATCGCGGCTGCAGCTGCTGAGCCAGGAGATCTTCAGCCGCGCGCGACTGGAATCCCTGATCACGGAGTTCGGCCTCTACCCGGGCCTGGTCCAGCGCTCCTCCGCGCAGGCCGCGGTCGGCCAGATGCGCCGCGATATCCGCACGGAGTTCAAGGGCGGCGCCGGGACCACCATCGCCTTCACCATCAGCTACCGCAGCCCCGACCGCCTGGCGGTCGCGAAGGTGGCCAACGCGCTGGCCTCGTTCTACGTCGAGGGGGACAAGAACATCCATGAGCGGCAGATCGGCGGCGCCGTGCGCGTGCTGAAGGCGCAGCTCGACGACCTCAAGCGCAGCCTACAGGAGCAAGAGGTGGCGCTGACCGAGTTCCAGGTCACGCACATGGGGGAGCTGCCGCAGCAGGCCGACGCCAACCTGGCCAACCTGCAGCGGCTCCAGGCCGAGCTGCGCACCACCAGCGAGGAGCGGATGCGGGCCCTGGACCGGCGCAACGATCTGGGGAGGCAAATGGCCGATGCGGCGGCGGCGGAAGCCTCGGTGGGCGGCCCCAGCCCGGCGGCGGCCAGGCTGGCCAAGCTCAAGGAGGAGCTGGTCCTGCTCAACAAGCGTTACAGCGACAAGTACCCCGACGTCATCCGCCTGACGGAGGAAGTGGCCGTGCTCGAGAAGGAGGTCGCGCAGACCCCGAGCGATGTGGGGGCGGGAGCGGCCGCCACCTCCGGTCGCTCGGTGACTCGGCTCCGCGAGAGCTTGAATGAGGTGGACGCCGAGATCACGGAACGCAAGTCCGACGAGGCGCGCCTGCGGGCCGAGATCGCCGAGCACATCCGCCGGCTGGAGAACGCGCCACGCCAGCAGAGGACGTACCAGGAGATCTCACGCGACTACCAGACGAGGCACGACCTGTACGACTCTCTTCGCAAGCGCTACGAGCAGGCCCAGCTCGAGGACAGCCAAGGCGGCCAGCCGGCTTCGGCCTTCCGGATCCTCGACTCCGGCGTCGTCCCGGCCAGTCCCGACGCCCCCAACCGGTTGGTGCTCTCCCTCGGGGCCATCCTGGCCGCGCTGGCGTTGGCGGCCGGCGCGGCGATGCTGGCCGAGCGCCTCGACACGTCGTTCCACGCTGCGGACGAGATCCGCTCCTTCACCCGCATCCCGGTGCTGGCCAGCATTCCCGTGATCGTCACCGACGGCGACCGGCGCGCCGGGCGGCGGCGGTTCTGCCTGGGCGCCGTGTCGTTGGTGCTGGCCCTGGGTGTGGTCGTACCCGTTTCACATCGATTTGCTCGCAACAAGGTCGGTCTCGTCGCCCTGCTCGGACGATAGCCATGCCAGGCACGCTTCACTCGACCACAGGATCCCCTGTCCAGGTGGGCCGCCGGACACCGGCGGGGGCGCGCACCCAGGGCCGGCTGCCCCTCGAAGAGCACCTCATCGCCAGCCGCCCTGCCGACTCCTTCGAAACCGATCAATATCGCCTGCTCGGCCATTTCCTGGAGCAGACCGGCGAGCAGAAGGGACACCGCATCCTGGCCGTGACCAGCGCCGGCGTCGGGGACGGGAAGACCACCACGGCCATCAACCTGGCGACGACCCTGGCCCAGTCGCCGAAGACGCGGGTGCTGCTGGTGGACACCGACCTGCGCCGGCCGCTCGTGGCCGCCAATCTCGGCCTGTCGGATTCCGGCCCCGGCCTGGTGGGAGCGCTCCTGGATGTGCGGCACGAGCTCGCCGCGGTGGTTCGACCCACGCCGTTCCATCTCGATGTCCTGCCCGCCGGTCGGCCTCCGGGCAATCCCTACCAGGTGCTCGACTCGTCCCGCGTGGGACAGCTCCTGGACGAGGCACGGGCGACCTACGACTGCGTGATCCTCGATACCCCTCCGGTGCTCGTGGTTCCGGACTGTCGACTGATGTCCCAATGGGTCGACGGTTTCCTCGTCGTGGTGGCGGCTCATCGAACGCCGCGGAAGCTCTTCGGCGACACCCTCAGCTCCCTGGACCCCGACAAGGTGCTCGGGATCGTATTCAACCGCGACGACCGCCCCCTCTCCGGCTATTACGGCCGGTACTACGGTTCCTACTATCGCGCTCGGCCTGGCCCCGAGCCCAGCCGTGGCTGGTGGTCGCAGTTGTGGGGCGGAAACCAGCGGCGGAGGCCGGCACCATGGCGATGACTCTGGCCGCCCTGGAAGTGGCGGCCATCTTCGCGGCGGTCTGGGGGACGCTGCTCTGGGCGGCGCCCGGCGGCTCCTCGCCGCACGCCCTCGCCGGACAAGCCGTCACCCTGGCCGTGTGCAGCCTGGTGGCCTTCTACTACACCGGGCTCTACGACCTTCGGACCGTACGGAGCTTCGGGCAGTCGGCGCAGCGGCTGCCCCGCGCCCTGAGCGTAGCCTTCCTGCCCGCCGGTGCGGCGCACCTCCTGTTCTCCCGGCCGCCCACGTCCTACGGCGCGCTCCTGTCGAGCCTCTTGATCGCGATCGGGCTGGTGCTGATCGTGCGTGCGAGCGCGTACCGCCTGCTGGACACGCGACCGCTGTTGGAGCGCGTGCTCATCGTGGGCGACTCCTGGCTGGCGGACGCGCTCGTGAAGGAGATCCAGTCGCGGCCCGATCTCCGGCAACGCGTGGTCGGCCTCGGCGACGGGAGTGCCGATGCGCCGGCGGGTTTCCAGAGGAGCGCCGACCTTTCCGCCCTCGCGGCGGCGGTGGAACACGCCCGCCCGCACCGCGTCATCGTCGCCCTGGCCGCGCGCCGTGGCCAGATGCCGCTGCAGGCACTGTTCAGGCTGCGCCTGGCCGGCATCAAGGTCGAGGACGGCGTCGAGCTCTACGAGAAGCACACGGGGAAGATCGCCGTCGAGGTGCTCACACCCAGCAGCCTGATCTTCAGCAAGGACTACCGCGTCTTGCGCCTCGACATGACGCTGACCCGTTTGCTTGGCCTGCCGGCGACCGCGGCCGCCCTGCTCCTGCTCGCCCCCGTCCTCGCGCTGATCGCCCTGGCCATCAGGCTCGATTCCCCCGGGCCCGTGTTCTTCATCCAGCAGCGTGTGGGCCGGCAAGGGAGGCTGTTCCCCCTGATCAAGTTCCGCACCATGCATCCCGCCCTGAGCGCGACTTCCGAGTGGGCGCGCGACAACAGCGGCCGGCTCACCCGCGTGGGGGGTTGGCTCCGGCGGTTCCGGCTGGACGAGCTTCCCCAGCTCCTCAACATCCTGAAGGGCGACATGAACCTGGTCGGCCCGCGGCCACACCCGGTCTCCAACCTGTCGCTCCTCGTCGTGGTGATGCGGAACACTCCCGACTGCGGGGAGCAGATTCCCTACTACGCACTGCGCTCGCTCGTGCGACCCGGTATCACCGGCTGGGCTCAGGTCCGCTACCGCTATGCCAACGACCTCGAGGAAGAGATCGAGAAGATGAGGTACGACCTCTACTACGTCAAGCACATGTCTCCCTCCCTCGACCTCCGGATCCTCCTGGAGACGATCTCGATCGTCCTCCGTGGTCGTGAATCGGCGCCGGAGGAGCCCGGCGTGCGGCGGGCGGCCGCGGCCGCGCCGGCGCCGGTCGTGCCGGCCCGGGCGAGCCTGCGCCTTGCCGCCGAGGCCCCGCCGCAATCGGAGCGCGGCCCGATCCCCTCGCTGCCGCTGGGCGGCGCCGCCGTGGACGGTGCACCCACGCCGTCGCCCAGCGCCGTGCCGATCAAGCGCGAGCCCGCGCCGACCATCGAGGTCGGGCGGGCCTCCTCGCCTCCGCGGGTCGGCAAGGCGAGAAAGTCCGTGCTCCCGCCCTCCCCCAACCGCTGAGCACGCGCGAATGCCCGGGACAGGAGCGCCGCCGGAACGGAGGTTCGCATGAACCTGGGTTTGCTGATGATTACACTGGCGCTGTCCGGGGGCGGAGGCCCCGCGCCCGCCGACCGTCACGTGGCGGACCCGTCGCGGGATCAGCCGCGCGAGGAGCTCCTCGGCTATCGGATCGGGCCCGAGGACGTGCTGCAGATCTCGGTCTGGAACAACGAGGCCATGAGCCGGACGGCACCCGTTCGCCCCGACGGCAAGATCTCTCTTCCCCTGCTCAACGACGTGCAGGCGGCGGGCCTGACCCCCATGGAGCTGCGCGAGCAGCTCATGAAGCGGTTGGTCGAGTACCTGCCGCACCCCGAGGTCTCGGTCAGCGTGAACGACGTGCGCAGCTTCAAGGTCGCCATCATCGGACAGGTTCCCAAGCCCGACCGCTACGAGCTCAAGAGCGCGGCCACGGTCATGGACGTCCTGGCCATGGCCGGCGGCTTCACGGAGTTCGCCTCGCGGTCGCGCGTGGTGGTGATCCGCGCCGGTAACGGGGTGACGATGCGCATCCCGTTCGACTACGACAAGGTCCGCGCGGGCGATCGCAGTCAGGCCAATTTCCAGGTGCGCCCGGGCGACATCGTCCTTGTCCCCTGAAAGCTCTCATGAAACTCACCGCTCTTCGCTTTCTCGTCTGCCCCACCTGCCAGGACGGCCTCGAGCTGCATGCTCGCATCGAGGAAGGCCCCGAGGTCATGGAGGGCCACCTTCGCTCACCCGGGTGCGGGCGTGAGTACCCCATCGCGCGAGGCGTGCCCCGGTTCGTGGAGACGGAGTCCTATGCCTCCAGCTTCGGCTTCCAGTGGGACCGGTTCCGGAAGGTCCAGCTCGACTCGTTCACGGGCAGCGGGCAGTCCGTGAAGGCGCTGGAGATGACCACGGGCTGGACGGAGGCGGACTATCGCGGCCGCCTCGTCCTGGATGCCGGCGTCGGGGCGGGGCGGTTCGCCGAGGTGGTGGCGGCAAACGGGGGCGAGCTGGTGGGGATCGACCTGACCACCGCCATCGACGCCGCCTACACGAATCTCGGCCGGCGGGAGCGGGTGCACCTCATCCAGGCCGACATCTTCGCCCTGCCCTTCCGACAGGGCACGTTCGACCTCGCCTACTCGGTCGGCGTCCTCCACCACACGCCCGACGTGCGCGCCGCCTTCGAGCGCGTGGCGGCCGTGGTCAAGCCGGGAGGCGGGCTGGCCGTGTACCTCTACGCACGCAACGGGCCCGCCGACCGCTTTTCCGACGCGATCCGCAAGGTGACGACCCGCCTCCCCGCACAGATGATGCTGGCGCTGTGCACCGCCGCCGTGCCCCTCTACTATCCCTACCGCCTCCCGGTACTGGGCAAGCTGCTCTACATCGTCTGCCCGATCTCGCTGCATCCCGACTGGCGTTTCCGCTGGCTCGACACCTTCGACTGGTACACGCCCCGCTACCAGTGGAAGCTGCGCTACCCGGAGGTGTTCCGGTGGTTCCGCGAGAGCGGGTTCCACGACATCGAGATCTTCGACGAGCCCATCCGCATGCGCGGGGTGAAGCCGGTCCATGCTCCTGCCACGCGCTGAGACCGCAACCCGCTTGCCGCTCTGGGCGGCGACCGGCAGCCCACCGGCCGCCACCCCCCGCATCGTGGCCCTCGGCGGTGGGACCGGCCTCCCGGTGCTGTTGCGGGGTCTGCGGGACGCGCTGCCGACCGGCTCCCGCGGCACGGTGCCGGTGGAACGCGAGAGCCTCACCGCCATCGTCACCGTGGCCGATGACGGGGGCAGCTCGGGTCGCCTGCGCGAGGCCTATGGGATGCAGGCCCCGGGTGACATCCGGAACTGCCTGCTCGCGCTCTCGGACGGTGATCCGATGCTCGCCACCCTCTTCGACTACAGGTTCGACGGCGGCGGCGACGTTGCCGGCCACAGCCTGGGCAACCTGATCCTCGCCGCGCTCACCGAGCTCGAGAGTCGATTCGACCGCGCCGTTGACCGGGCGGGCGACCTGCTCGGCACGCGGGGACGGGTCCTGCCCGCCACCGCGGCCGCCGTCGGGCTGGTTGCCGAGTTCGACGACGGCAGCCACATCGAAGGCGAGTCTCGCATCGCGGCGATCCGGCGTCCCATCCGGAGCGTGCGCCTCCAGCCCTGTGATGTCGCGCCCGTCCCGCAGGCGGTGGCGGCCGTGGAAGCGGCGGACTGCGTCGTGATCGGGCCCGGGAGCCTCTACACCAGTCTCATCCCCATCCTGCTCGTGGGCAGCCTGACCGAGGCCATCGCCCGGTCGCGAGCGCGGGTCGTGCTGGTCATGAACCTCATGACCGAGCCGGGCGAGACCGACGATTACAGCGCGCAGGACCACGTGCGGGCTCTGCGCGCGCACGCGCCGCGACTTCCCATTCACGATGTGATCCTCAACCGCACGCCGGTGCCCAAGCCCCTCCGGCAACGCTACGCCGCGGAGGGCGCCCGCCCCCTGGCCGCCGACCCGGCCGCCGTGAGTGCCCTTGGGTGCGGGATCTGGACGGCAGACCTGCTGGCGGCCGGCGACAAGGTCCGTCACGACCCGCACAAGCTGGCCCGCGCCGTCCTGGACGTGGCCGGCCGGCCGTGGCCCGCATGAGCCTGCCCATGGGCGCGGAATGGTGGCGTCCGGTGCCGGCCCTAGAGGCCGGCGTGGAGACCGTCGTCTCCGGGCCTCCGTCCGCCGCCGCGCGTCAGTCCGAGCGCAGCTCCGGGAGCGGATTCGCCTTCCGGGCCTTGATGGTCTTCACCTTCATCATGCTGCTCGCCCCTCAGTCGTTCCTGCCGTTCCTGAAACCGTTCCGGATCGCCCTCGTCGCCGCCGTGGTGGG
>JBGPBV010000135.1:0-17962 GCA_041481445.1 Vicinamibacteria bacterium | reverse complement strand
GCGGGACCGCGACTACATCGCGGCCATCGACTGGAAGGCGGCGGAGAAGGCGGCCGGCGAGGGCAAGGGCGACGTGATCGGCGGCGTCAAGGTGCTCGACCCCAAGAAGGTCCCCGGGATCGTGTACCTGATGCCCTGCGGCAAGTCACCCCACGGCGTGGACGTGAGCCCGGACGGCAAGTGGATCGTGGGCTCGGGCAAGCTCCAGGGCGTCACTACCGTCTTCAACTTCGAGAAGATCCAGACCGCGATCCGCAACAAGGACTTCACGGGCGAGGAGGACGGGATCCCCGTCCTCAAGTACGAGTCCATCAAGGACGCCGAGGTCCCGGTCGGCCTGGGTCCGCTGCACACCCAGTTCGGCCCGGACGGCTACGCCTACACGTCGCTGTTCGTCGACAGCGCGATCGCGAAGTGGAAGCTCGGGACCTGGGAGGTCGTGGACAAGATCCCGATGTCGTACTCGATCGGCCACCTCAGCGCGGCCGAGGGCGACACCGCGCACCCCCAGGGCAAGTACCTCGTCGGCCTCAACAAGCTCTCCCACGGCCGGCACCTCTCCGTGGGCCCCTCCCAGCCGGAGTCCTCGCAGCTCGTCGACATCAGCGAGGAGAAGATGAAGCTCCTCTACGACGCGTTCACCGAGCCCGAGCCCCACTACGCGCAGATGATCAAGGCGGACAAGCTGCACCCCATCGAGGTCTATCCCAAGGAGGAGAACAAGCATCCGCTGGCCGTCTGGGACGTGAAGGACGCCGGGGTGACCCGTCAGGGCAACAAGGTGGTGGCCAAGGTGGTGGAAGTCCGGTCGACCATCACGCCGACCTCCATCGAGGTCAACGAGGGCGACGAGGTCACGGTCGCCATCACGAACATCGAGCAGACCACGGACGAGCTGCACGGCTTCGGGCTGCTCGACTACAACGTCAACGTCGTGGTGGATCCCGGGGAGACCAAGACCTTCACCTTCAAGGCCACCAAGGGCGGGGTCTTCCCCTACTACTGCACGAACTTCTGCTCCGCCCTCCACCAGGAGATGCAGGGCTACCTCATCGTCCGTGGAGGGCGCTAGGCCGCGCGCCCGCGGAGGGGAGAGGAGGACGCCATGACGGGATGGATCGAGAAGACCAGCCGGATCCTGGAAACGCCGCTCGGCCTCGGGCCGCGAGCCCTGGTCCTGGCCGCCCTCCTCCTCCTCCTGCCCGCCTACGTCTTCCCGCTCTACGACATGACGATGTTCGCCCCGCAGTACCCGGAGGGCCTGCGGCTGCACATCTACAGCTACCGGCTCGACGGCGGGCACGGCGGGCAGGACGTGAAGGAGATCAACCTCCTCAATCACTACATCGGGATGAAGGACCTCGACGCCGCCGAGTTCACCGAGTTCAAGTGGATCCCGTTCGCGGTGGGCGCCTTCGTCCTCCTGCTCCTGCGCACGGCCACCCTGGGGAAGCTGGCCCACCTCGTGGATGTGCTCGTCTTGTACCTCTACTTCGGCCTCTTCTCCCTGTGGTCCTTCGCCTACAAGATGCACTGGTACGGGCACCATCTCTCCCCCACCGCCGCGGTCAAGGTCGATCCCTTCACGCCCCCCCTGTTCGGCCACAAGAAGCTCGCGAACTTCGAGGTGTACTCCTACCCGGCCGTCGGCTCCTACACCCTGGCCGCGGTGGCCCTGGTCCTCGCGCTGGCGCTCTACCTGGCCTGGCGGCAGGCCCGCCGGCACGGCGCGAGCCTGGCCCGCATGCCGGACTGAGGGCAGACCGGAGATGCTCGCCATCACGCTGTGGCTCCTCGGCGCTCTTCCGGAGGCGCCGGAGCCGCGCGTGGCGCCGGCCACGCTCGAGGCGCGTCCCTCCGCGTCCGAGGTCTCGCCCCTCCAGCGCCGGGTGGACACGGCGGCCCCGGGCGCGATCGTCGTCGTGGAGCCCGGCGAATACGAGGGAGACCTCGTGATCGACCGGCCGCTGACCCTGCGCGGGAGGGGCCGCCCGCGCCTCCTCGGATCGGGCCACGGCAGCGTCGTGCGCGTGCGCGCCCCCGACGTGACGGTCGAGGGGTTCGACGTCGACGGGCGCGGAGGCGGCGATCTGGGGCGCGACTCCTCGGGCATCCACGTGTCGGGGGCCCGGGCCACCGTCCGGGACTGCCGGATCGCCAACACGATCTTCGGCATCTACCTGCGGGAGGCGCCCGGCGCCGCCGTCGAGGGCTGTCGCGTGCGCGGCATCCCCGGCAAGGACCCGGGGGAGAAGGGCTCCGGGATCCACGTCTGGAACACCGACGGGTATCGCCTGCAGGGGAACGAGATCTCGGAGGTCCGCGACGGCTTCTACATCCAGTCCTCGTCCCACGGCACGATCTCGGGCAACGTGGCCCGCGACCTGCGCTACGGCCTGCACTACATGTTCTCCGACGACAACGCGTTCGAGGACAACCTGTTCGAGAACGGGGCGGCGGGGACCGCCCTCATGTACTCGAGGAGGATCGTCTTCCGGCGCAACCGGTTCCTCCACAACCGCGGCTTCGCCTCCGTCGGCCTCCTCCTCAAGTCGTGCGACGACGTGATGGCCGAGGACAACCTGATCGCCGACAACGCGCGCGGCATCTTCCTGGAGGGCTCCTACCGGAACGTCTTCCGCCGGAACGTCGTCGCCCTCTCCGACGCCGCGATCGTCCTCTACGACTCGTCCGGACAGAACCGTTTCGAAGGGAACTCCTTCTTCGGCAACCTGAGCCCGCTCGTGCTCGTGGGCCGGCGGACGGACACCGTCTTCGACGCGAACTACTGGTCGGACAACCACACGCCCGATCTCGACGGCGACGGCATCAGCGACGGGCCGTACCGGCTGACCAGCGTCTTCGACCACTTGCGCGGGAACCTCACCGCCGCCGACCTGATGTCGCAGGGCCTGGCCGCGCGCGCGCTGGCGGCGGCGGAGGAGACCTTCCCCGTCCTGCGGCCGGTCGAAGTCGAGGATCGGGCGCCGCTCGTGCGGGCGCCCGTCCTCCCGCGCGTGCCCGCGGCGGAAGGCGGTCGGCCGGGCGGCAACCGCGCCGGCCGCGCGACCGCCCTCGGCGCGCTCGGGCTGGGCGCGACCGTCCTGCTGCGGGGACGACGGTGATCTCGTTCCGCGCCTTCTCGAAGCGCTACGTCGGGGTCACCGCGGTCGAGTCGCTCGACCTGGAGATCGGCAAGGGCGAGGTCGTCGCGTTGCTCGGACCGAACGGATCGGGCAAGACGACCTGCCTCAAGGCGGCCGCCGGCCTCATCCGGCCGACGTCGGGCGAAGTCCGGCTCGCCGGGGAGCTGGCGTCCCTTCCCGCCGCGCGTGAGGTCCTGTCCTTCCTCCCGCAGCGCGTGTCCTTTCCCGAGGCCCTCTCCGGCCGCGAGGTGCTCGAGTTCTACCGGTCACTGCGGGGGGTGGAGACGGCACGCGTGGACGCCGTCCTGAGGTTCGCCGGGCTGAACGGATCCGGGTCCCGCGCCGTCGGACAGTACTCGGGCGGGATGGTCCAGAGGCTGGGGCTGGCCGTGGCCATGCTGCCCGAGACACCGGTCCTGCTCCTCGACGAGCCGACCGCGGCCCTGGACCCCGACGGGCTGTGCGCGTTCTACGGTCTCGTGGGTCGGCGTCGCGGCGAGGGCAAGACGGTGCTCTTTACCTCGCACCACCTGGGCGACGTGGAGCGGCTGGCCGATCGATTCGCGGTCCTGGTCGCCGGCCGCCTGGTGGCCACGTTGACGGCCCGCGAGCTCCAGGACCGGCTGGCCGAGCGCGGCGTCATGCGCTTGCGCCTGGACGCGGCTCCGGACGACCTCCTGGCGCGCGTGCGCGCGATCGCGCCGGAGGCACTCTGGGCCGGAGACGAGATGATCGTGCCCGGGGGCGCGGCCCGGCGGCCGGCCGTGCTCGATGCCGTGCGCGCGGCGGGAGTGGAGATCCGCGGCCTCACCGCCGAAGAAGGCCGGCTCGACGTGCTGTACCAGGAGCTGGTCGCGGAGGCGGGAGGGCACGCGTGAGCGGCCGGGCCGGGATCATCGCCCTCTCGATCGCGGCCACCCTGGCCGCCGTGGCCACGACGGCCTGCGCCTCCGGCCCGCCCGCCCCCGCCGCCCTCGATACGAGGACCGAGTCCTGTGCCTGGTGCCGGATGGCGGTGAGCGACGGCCGGACGGCGGCGCAGGTCGTCGCCCCCTACGAGGAGCCGAAGTTCTTCGACGACGTCGGCTGCCTCGCGCACTACCTGGCCGGCGCGAGGACGCGGCCCCCGGGCGCCGTCGCCTACGTCGCCGACCATCGGACGCGGGCCTGGGTGCGCGCCGGCGATGCGGTCTACACCGAAGTCGCATCCCTGGAGACGCCGATGGGGTCGCACCTCGTGGCCCACGCCGATGCGGCCTCGCGTGACGCCGACCCCGACGCCCGGGGAGGGACGGCGCGGCCGGCGGCCGAGGTCTTCCGCCCCCGCCCGATCCCGGACGGTCCGCGATGAGCCGCCATCCGCTGCGTCTCGTGGCCCGGCAGGAGCTGGTCCTCGCCGTGCGCTCGCGCTGGACCCAGATCTTTGCCCTGGTCTTCGCCGCGCTCGCCCTGGCCGTCGCCTCGTCCGGCTACGTCCTCTCCGGCGGATACGGCGTCCAGGACTTCGCGCGCACCGCCGCCTCCCTGGTGCAGCTCGTCCTGTTGATCGTGCCGCTCACGTCGCTGCTCATCGGCGTGCTGTCCCTCGCCCCTGACCGGGGGGCGGCCGAGCTTCTCTTCTCGCAGCCGGTGTCCCGCCCCACGATCCTCCTCGGCAAGCTGCTGGGCCTCTTCGAAGCGCTCGTGAGCGCGCAGGCTCTCGGCTTCGGGGCCGCGGGCGTGGTGATCTTCTCCCAGTCGGGAGACGAAGGCCTCTCCGGGTTCCTGATGCTCTTCGGGGCCTCGGCCGCCCTCACCGCGATCTTCCTCGGCATCGCCGCGCTGCTCGCCGCCACCGCCATCGGCCGCCGCCGCACGCGCGCCCTCGCCCTCGCCCTGGTCGTCTGGTTCGCGGCCGTCGTCCTCTTCGACGTGGCCGCCCTCGGTCTGGCCTCGCTCCTGCCCTCGGGCCCCGCTTCGCGCCTGCTGATCGTGGCCGTGCTCGTGAACCCCGTGGACGCGGTTCGGACGGCCACGCTCCTCGGAATCGAAGGCGCGGCCGCGTTCGGAGCCGCCTCCATGGCCTTCCTGCGCTTCACCAGGGGCCCGGGCGGCGCCGCCGTCCTGCTCGGGCTGTCCCTCGTCTTCTGGATCGCGGCCCCGGTGGCGGCGGCCCTCGAGCGCCTGCGCCGAACGGACGTGTGAGCCGGGCTCGAGGCCACGCCCGCGGTGTCTCGCCGCCGGTGCGAGCGGCGGTTAGTATCACCGCATGGGATCGGCGATCGACGAAGCCATCCGCGGGGTGGCGATCTTCCGGGCCCTTCCCGCCGATGACCGCGCCCGTCTGGCCGAAGTCTCCGTGCTCCATTCCTACGACAAGGGGGAGGCCCTGTTCGCGGAGGGAGACGACTCCGACTTCCTGTACACGGTCCTTTCCGGCCGCGTCAAGGTCGTCAAGTCCATGGCGTCGGGCCAGGAGGTCATCCTCGAGATCTTCGGACCGGGCGACCCGGTGGGGGCGGTGATGGCCTACGAGGGCCGTCCCTATCCCGCGACCGCCGTCGCCCTCGAGAGGACGTCCTGCCTCCTCGTGCGCAAGGGTCCGTTCTTCGCGCTCCTCGAGCGCCACCCCACGCTCGTGCGCGGCTTCCTCCTCGGCCTGACCCAGCGGATCATCGAGCTGACCCGGCGCATCCCCGAGGTGGCGGGGAGCCGCGTGGAGACGCGCTTCGCCCGTCTCTTCCTCAAGCTGGCCGACAAGACGGGCCGGCCAGGGCAGGACGGCATCACGATCCCGATCGCGCTGAGCCGCCAGGACCTGGCCGACCTGACGGGCACGACCATCGAGACCTGCATCCGCATCATGAGCCGCTGGCACAAGGAGGGGACGCTCCGGACGGAGAAGGAAGGCTTCGTGCTCGTCGACCGCCTGGCCGTCGAGAAGCTGGCCACGGGCTGAGGCGGGCTTCTGGTCTTCCCTGCGTCCATGGCCCCCTCCGTTCACGGACCGCGCGCTCGACACTCGCCGGCCGTCCGGAGCGCTGCAAGCACGGTGCCGCACGCGACGATGGCGCGGGCGCGCAAGTTTCGCGCGGGCGGGGGCGTGCGGCGCAAGACCTACGGGGGTCCGCGCGAGGCCAGGCCGCGGAGGCCCGTCGAATCGGCGAGGGCGCGTTGCCGCCGGTGGCACGTCGATTGCCCCTTTTCGGCTCCGGTCGACGAGAGGAGGACGCCATGGGCTCCGCCACGGAGAGGACCGAGGTCCTGGATTTCGAGCGGATGGCGCTGCCGGCGTGCGGCGACCTGCTGCTGGAGGCGTTCGATGCCCTGGCCCCCGGGCAGCAGGTCCGTCTCGTGTGCGGGCAGCCGCCGGTGGCCGCCCTCGAGACCCTCCAGCGCGAGCGGCCCGGCGCTTTCGAGTGGTCGCCCGTGCTCGAAGGACCCCGTCAATGGCAGGTCGACGTGGAACGGCGGGCGGCTCCCGTCGGGTCCCGCCGCCAGGTCACGGGGGCCCTGGTGTGGGACCACGGGCGGCTGGACGCCCTCGAGGCGGCCGCCTTCGAGGCCCGCGCACGGGGCGCCCTGTCCTCGGGCCGCGCGATCTTCGAGGACTTCGCCCACGGCCTGCGCCGGCACATCGACATCGAGGAGCAGATCCTGTTCCCCGAGTTCGAGGCGCTCTGGCGGCTGACGAGCGAGGACGGCCCCACGGCGGTGATGCGCGCCGAGCACCGCGCGATCGTGGCCCTGCTCCACGTCATGGAGGGCGAGATCGACGACCCCGGAGCGCCCATCGAGCTCTGCCGCGCCGAGCTGCGGCAGATCCACCAGGACCACATCCTCAAGGAGGAGCGGATCCTGTATCCGGCAATCGACCGGATGCTCGACGAGGAGGGCAGCGACCGGATGGTGGCGCGCATCCAGGCCTGGACGCGCGGCTGAGACCTCGGAGACGAAGACCAGTGCGGTGGCTGGCCCTGTGGACGGCCGTGGCCGTCGCCGGTGTGTGCGGCCTCGTCGCCGGCTTGAACCGCTCCCGGTTTGCACGTCGCGTGCGGACCGAGGCGGGAGCGCTGTTGTCGGGAGCCGGGGAGCCACGCATGGTCGACCGCGCTCGCCTGGCCGGCCTCCCCGTACCGGTGCGTCGCTACCTCGAGAAGGCGCTCGGGTCGCGCCCGCGGGCGGTGCGCACGGTCCGGCTCCGGCACGGCGGGACCTTCCGCACGAAGCTGGATGGGGACTGGCTGCCCATCCGCGGCGAGCAGTACTTCGCCGCCGATCCCCCCGGCTTCGTATGGTGGGGGCGCGTCGTGATGGCCCCCGGCCTGTGGGTCGACGCCCGCGACCGGTCGATGGAGGGCGCGGGCGAGATGCTCGTCCGCATCGAGTCGACCTTCACCGTCGCGGACGGCCACGGGCCCGAGCTGGACCAGGGCGCGCTCCTGCGCCTGCTCGCGGAGACGATGTGGTTCCCGACGGCGTTCCTCGACGAGCGCTTCGTCACCTGGGCTCCGATCGACGAGCGGCAGGCCAGCGTCACCCTCCGCGTCGGGGGACGCGAGGCGGCCGGCGTCTTCGCGTTCGGTGAGGACGGGCTGCCCCGGGCGTTCCGCGCGGACCGCTACCGCGACCTCGGGGGCGGCCGGAGCGCGCTCACCCCGTTCACGGGCGAGCCGGCGGACTTCCGCGAGGAGGGAGGGCTTCTCGTGCCTCACCTCATGACCGCCCTCTGGCACGTGGGCGGGAAGCCCATCCCCTACGTCCGGTTCCTGGTGGAGCGGCTGGAGTACGACGCGAGCGCGCCGTTCTAGTGTTTCGTAACCGAGGTCAGGTTGGAGGTCGCCGCAGGCCTGGGTCCGGCACCACGATCGCTATCCGGGCTGACGGTGGCGTCGGGGAAATGAGGGCGCGCGATTCCCGTGGTATGGTCCGCGCGCGACATGCGGGCCATGGCGATCCGCGGGGCCGTGCTGGCCGTCCTGCTCGCGGGGACCCCGGCGGTGACGGGTGCCGCCACCCAGGGACCGAGCCTGGGCGATCCGGGGGCGCCGCCGTTCCCCATCTGGCCGATCCCGCAGGAAGCGCGGTACGCGGACGACCGCCTCCTGCTCCGCGATGCCGTCATCGTGGCGCCCCCCGGCGACGCGAGGGCGCAGTTCCCCGCCCGCCTCCTGGCCGCGCTCCTGGCCGATCATTTCGGCGTGACGATCGAAGTCGTCGCGGGCGAGGCGCCGCGCGGGCGGACCCCGATCGTGGTCGGCGAGACCGCGAGCCCTCTCGTCGCCTCCGCCGTCGCCGCCCGAAGGGGGGCGTCCGTCCCCGATCCGGCGGAGGGCTACTTCCTCCAGGTCGACGACGCCGGGATCGTCGTCGCCGGCCGCGACTACCGCGGGGCCCTCTACGGAGTCTCCTCGCTGGCCCAGCTCGTCCATGCCTGGGGCAGGCAGAGCCTGGCCGCGCGCAAGGCGACCGTCCGCGATTGGCCGTTCCTGCCCATCCGCTGGGTCCACCTCTACCTGCCCGGACGGGACCAGCTCTCCTTCGCCGAGCGCTACTTTCGCGACTTCCTGCTGCGGAACAAGTTCAACGGCGTGGTGCTGGAGGTGGGGGGCGCCATGCGGCTCGACTCCCACCCGGAGGTCAGCGCGGGCTGGCGTCGCACGGTGTCCGAGTGGTACGCGTACGGCGAAACCATGGACAAGCTCGGCGAGGGCATACCGCTCGGCACCGCCAACCGATTCGCGGCCTCGCTGCACGTCGGCGTGGGCGGGGGCGCCTATATCGAGAAGGACGACGTGCGGCGGCTGGCGGCGGCCGCCGCTCGATATGGCCTCGAGATCGTGCCCGAGATCCAGTCGCTGTCGCACTCGTACTACATCGCCGTCCCCCATCGCGAGCTGGCCGAGGATCCCGACATGCCGTGGCCGGATTCGTACTGTCCCTCGAACCCGGAGTCCTACCGCGTCCTCTTCGAGGTGATGGACGAATACCTCGACGTGCTGCAGCCTCGCCGCGCCCACATCGGCCACGACGAGTGGCGGGCCGGCGCGTTCTGTCCCCGCTGCCGCGGCAAGGACACCGGCGAGCTCTACGCGCAGGACGTCCTCGAGATCCAGAAGCACCTCGCCGTTCGCGGGATCGAGACCTGGATGTGGGGCGACCACTTCGTCGATGGGCACAACCGCTTCGGCAAGCGCTGGTCCGAAGGGGGCGTCGTCCACTACGAGCGGCCGGACACCCGCACCGCCCGCGACCGCCTGGCCGCGGCGGGAACGCCCCTGCGCATCCTCAACTGGTCGGGCGAGGAGGGGGACGCGACCTTCAAGTCGCTGGGCTGGCCGTTCGTGATCGGGAACTTCGCGGGCACCGACGAGAAGCACTGGCCGGGACGGGTCGAGCGCGGCGGCGCGCTCGGCGGAGAGGTCTCGTCGTGGGGCGCCTTCGAGGAGTTCCTGCTCGGAAAGCTCCAGTTGCCGGAGGCCGCCTTCAGCATCAACCTGCTCTGGTCCGGCCGCCCGGTGGCCAGGGACGCGGCGCTCGAGGAGGTGGGCCTGCTGATGCCGGAGCTGAGGCGGCTCCTGTCCATGCCGCCCGCTCCTTCCCTGGTCGCCGACCCGATGCGGCTCGAAGTGCTCGACGTGACCTCGGCCTTCAACCACGGCCGGAAAGGCGAGGGGTGGGACCTGAGCGGGCTCGAAGCCGGGCGCGGCTACTCTCACGGCCTTCCGTACGCGATCGGGGACCCGTCGCGCGGGCCGTCGCTGATCACGGTGGCGCGGCGACCCGGCTCCGAGCCCACCCGCGTGCCCCTGCCCGTGGCCGGCCGCTGGGCCTCGCTCCTCTTCCTGCAGTCGGCGACGGGCGAGGGACGTCCGGGCATCCATGCCGGAGACCAGACGCACTTCCCGCACGAGTCCTCGGAGCTCCTCGGCTTCTACGAGGTCCGTTTCGCGGACGAGCTCGTCCTCACGCACGAGATCCGTTACGACGAGACGGTCGGACCATGGAACGCGGGCCTGGCCCGGACCTACTACCTCGCGCGGCCGGTGGTCGCGGGCCGCCTGCCGGACGGGCGCGCGGCCGTGGCCTGGGCCAGCGAGTGGGTCAACCCGCGGCCGGACGTGCCGATCGTCTCCGTCACGCTCGTCGGCTCGCCCGGCCCCTCGGCGGCGCGGCCGATCCTGCTCGGCGTGACCGCCGTCGAGAAGCCACGGGTCGAGGACTACCGCTAGACATGCCGTCCGCGCGGATCCTGCTCGCGATCCTGGTGGGCGCGGCCGCCTTCCTGCGCCTGGGGGGCCTCGATCAGGGCGTCCGCCGCGGCTCGGCCGCGGGCGACGAGCAGCACAACTTCATCGAGCCGATCCGCGAGATGGCGTCGCGCCCGACCCTCGATCCCGGCGTCCGCCCCGGCTATCCCGGCCTCTTCAACCATCTCGCGTTCGTGCCGGTCGTCGTCGGCGACCGGGTGTCCGGCGAGCGCGGGGCGTACGTGGGCGCGCGCGGGCTGGGGGCCGTCTTCAGCATCGCGAACGTCCTGCTCGTCTTCCTCCTCGGCCGCGCGCTGGCCGGGGAATGGACGGGCCTGTTCGCGGCCGCGATGATCACGCTGAGCCGGGGCGAGGTCGTCCACGCGCACTTCGTCACCCCCGACCTCGCGGTGATCTCGGGCCTCCTGCTCGTGCTGCTGATCCTGTCGCGCCCGCCGCTCGGCACGCGCGCGGTTGCGCTGGCCGGTCTCACCTGCGGCCTGACCGTCGCCGTCAAGTACACCGGCCTGGTCGTGATCCCGGCCGCGCTGGTCGCGCTCCTGGCGAGTCGGGCGCCCGCGCGTCGCTTCGCCGCCTTCGCGGCGGCCGCGCTCTGCGCCTTCGCGCTGGGGGCGCCGTACGCGCTCCTCGGCCGCTCGCCGGAGTCGGGGATGGGCCTCTCCGCCGCGGTGCGGGACTACTACAGCCCGACCGGGTACGCCGCCATGACGGCGAAGAGCGAAGGGTACGCGGGTCCCGGGATGGCCCTGGAGCTGGCCGGGGGCTACCTCCGCCAGAACCTCGGCCTCGCCGGCCTCGTCCTGGCCGCGGCCGCCGTCGTGGCCTACCGACCCCGCCGCGCCCTCGCCCCCGTCCTGGCCGGGCTCGTGGCCGCCCTCGCCGCCACCCTTCCCGCCCGGATCGTCTTTCCACGTCACGTGCTGGTCCCGAGCGCGCTCCTCACCGTCCTGGCCGCGTGCGGCCTCCAGGCCGTGCACGATCGCCTGTCCGCGGCCGGGGAGGGAGCCCGCCGCGCGGTCGCCTCCGCGCTGGCGGCGATCGCCCTGCTCGCGCTCGCGCCGCCGACGGTCGCCGTCGCCTCCGGGTTCCGGCGGCCGGACTCGCTGGACCTGGCCGCGGCCTGGATCGAGAAGAACGTGCCCGGACAGCCGCTCGTCGCCACCGCCTATCCCCGTTTCGCGGTCGAGGATCGCTTCGAGGTGCGCCACTGGTCGCCGCCGGCGGAGGTCCCGCTCGCCGACCTGCCACCCGAGGTCCTGCGTCACTACGATCTCGTGGCCGCGCCCGCCTCCTTCTTCGAGGGCGTCGCCGAGCAGGGTCGGCCCTGGCGCGCCGTCAGCACGTTCGGCAAGGGCCCGGATGCGGCCGCCCTGGCGTTTCCGGAGCCGCCGTCGGCGGAAGCCGTCGTCCCTTCGGGCGTCGAGGCGAGCGAGGCGCCCGCGGACGCGGCCGGGCCCTGGACCGGCGCGTCTCCATGGCGCTGCACGCGCCCGGACGGGTGGATCCTCGGGGAGTGGGACCGACGGCGGCACATCGTCCGCGTCGACCTCGTCTCCGACGGCGCCCGCGGATTCACGCCCCAGCGCATGGTCCTCGAGGGCCGGGCGCCCGACGGGCGGTGGCGGAGGCTCCGCGCGTGGGCCCTGCGCCCGAGGACGCTCTCGCAACAGGACCCGCGCGCGCCGCACGGGCAGGTTCTGGTCCTCGCCCCTCCGATGGAGCTGACGGGTCTCCGGATCTTCGGGCGCGGAAGCGCGCCCTGGGGCCTGGCCCGGATCTCCGTCTTCGCGGAGCCGGAGGACGGGCGGCCGGGGACCATGCTGCGCGTGCCCTGGACCGCGGGACGCTGAGGGCTCAGTCCGCGAGCGGGCTCGCCCTCCGGGCCTGGCGCCGCCCCGTCCAGGCCGCGGCGCCGAGGACGAGCAGGTTCGCGACCACGACCGGGGCGGCGTGCTGGAGCGCGCCGTAGGCCGTCCACATGACCGCGCCGATCATCTGCGTGCGGCGGAGTGTGGACGGGCGGGCACAGAAATACGACGCGACGAAGACGGCCGTGGCCGCCCAGCCCAGCAGGTCCACCATGGGCGCGATGCCCGCGCTCACGCGACGGCGCCGTCCGCCGCTGCCGGCACGCGCAGGGTCACGCGGTCGGTCCGCTCCTTCTCCCACTCGTGGAGAGTGAGGCCGTAGGACTCGACGAGGATGCGGATCTCGGCCGAGCGCAGCCCCAGGATCTGGTCGAGCACGGGGACCACGACGCTGAAGGCGTTGTCGCTCAGCACGGTGCTCCGGGCGATGCGCGCGAGGTGGCGGTTCTCCGACACCGCGATCGTGAAGCCGTCGCGGTTGTTGACGTGCAGCATCACGTGCACGTCCGAGCTGCCGTCGCCGACGTAGATCGTCCGTCCGGGCTCGATCCCGAGGCGCGCCTCCAGCTCCTCCAGCACCGACACCTTCCCGTAGCCGGCGGGCACGCGCCGGATGGAGCGCACCTCGCCCGACGCGTCGTAGTCGAACTCGGTCCCGAAGATGTGCTCGGCGGGGACGATCCCCTCCAGCGCGGACTGGACGACCTCCCGTGGGGCGGCCGAGATCACGAAGAACGAGAAGCGGCAGTCCTCGAGACCGCGGGCCAGGAACTCCATCAGCACCGGGATGTCCTTCCTCAGCCGCACGCGGCGGCCCGTCTCCAGCAGGTGCTCGCGGCGGACGCCCCGGAACTCGGGGTCGTGGCGGATGAGGTACGCGAGCTCGCCGCCCTGCTGGACGAGGTTGCTCGCGGCCAGGCCGGCGACCTTCGCCTCGAAGTCCGAGGCGCCGAGGATCTCGCTCAGCACGAGGCCCGAGTCGTTGAAGCTCAAGGTCTGATCGAAGTCGGACGCGAAGAGGAAGTGCTTGGGTGCGGCCGGCGGACTGGGCAAGGGGAACCTCCTGGACGTCAGGCTGATATGCCAGCCTGACACATCCGAATATAGCCAAAGCCGCTACGTCCGTCAAGTCTTACGCTAATTCGTTGTGATCATTCACACTATCGGTCTCGACAGTCGCACAAAGTTGTCATATCATCTTCACATGTCCGACAAGACTGCGACCCCCAAGGCTCCGAAGTATCAGCAGGTCTACCGAGCCCTCGAGGGAGAGATCCAGTCCGGCCGGCTCCGGCGCGGAGACCGGCTGCCGAGCGAGGCCGAGCTGGTGCGCCAGTTCGGTGCCTCCCGGATCACGGTGGGACGCGCCGTGAAGGACCTCCAGCACGCGGGGCTGGTCGAGCGCCGCGCGGGATCGGGGACCTACGTCCGGGCGCCGTCGGAAGGGCCCGCGATGTCCTTCGGCCTCCTGATACCCGACCTCGGCGAGACCGAGATCTTCGAGCCCATGTGCCAGGGGATGATGGCGTCCCCGCTCGCCCGCCAGCACGCGCTGGTCTGGGGCAGCATCCCCGCCTCCGCCGGCTCCAAGGCGGAGCGGGCCTGGGAGCTGTGCCGGCAGTACGTCGAGCGCCGCCTGTCCGGCGTCTTCTTCGCGCCCCTCGAGCTCACTCCCGACAAGGACGCGGTCAACCGCCGGATCGCGCAGGCCCTGGACGACGCGCGCATCCCCGTCGTGCTGCTCGACCGCACCGTCGTCCCCTACCCGGAGCGCGGGCACCACGACCTGGTCGGGATCGATAACCGGCGCGCCGGCTACGTGGTCACCGAGCACCTCCTGCGCCTGGGCGCCCGCCGCATCGCGTTCGTGGCCCTCGACAACGCCGCCGCCACCGTGGACGCCCGCGAGTCCGGCTACCGCGAGGCCCTCCACGCCTGGGAGGCGCCGGTGGAGCGATCGCTGGCCCATCGCCTCGACCCCGCCGACGCCGCGCGCGTGCGCGGCTTGATGGAGGCGAGCCGTCCGGAGGCGATCGTGTGCGCCAACGACCGGACGGCCGCCCGCCTCATGCGGACGCTGCTCGACCTCGGTTACGAGCTCCCGCGCGACGTGCGCCTGGCCGGCATCGACGACGTGGACTACGCGGGCCTGCTGCCGGTGCCCTTGACCACCCTGCGCCAGCCCACGCGCCAGATCGGCGCCGCCGCCCTGGCCGCGATGCTGGACCGCGCCTCCGGCGCGGACCTGCCCACGCGCGACATCCTGCTTCACGGGACGCTGATCGTGCGGAAGTCCTGTGGCGCCCAGGGCTGAGGCCGGCTACTCCTCCGATCGACTAACATCGCCGCGCGATGGCTTCCCCACCCGCCGGCGCTTCCTCTCTCGTCCGCCGCATCGGCGCCTTCGACGCCACGATGCTCGTAATGGGCGGCATCGTGGGCTCGGGCATCTTCGCCAACCCGCACGAGGTCGCCCGCGAGCTGCCCACGGCGCCGCTCCTCCTCGGGGCCTGGGCCGCCGGGGGCGTGATGGCCCTGCTGGGCGCGCTCGTCTACGCCGAGCTGGCGGCGCGCCGGCCGGGCGTCGGTGGACAGTACGCGTACCTGCGCGACGCCTACCACCCGCTGGCCGCGTTCCTCTACGGCTGGGTCCTGCTGCTCGTCGTGCAGACGGGCGGGATGGCGGCGGTGGCGTTGATCTTCGCCCGCTACACGGGCCGCCTCCTCGGCGTGGCCTGGCCCGAGCCCGTTCTCGGCATCGCCGCCCTGGCCGCCCTCACGATCGTGAACTGCCTGGGCGTGGCCATGGGGAACCGCGTGCAATCCGCGCTGATGGTCCTGAAGATCGGCGCGATCGCCGCCCTCGTCGCCGCGGGCGCGCTGCTCGTCTCCCCCGCCCCCGCCGGCCCCGCCGCCGGGCCCCTGCGGCCGGACGCGCTGGCGGGCGTGTTCGCGTTCGGGGCGGCGATGGCCCCCGTTCTCTTCGCCTACGGCGGCTGGCAGACGTCGAGCTTCGTCTCCGGCGAGCTGCGGGATCCGCGCCGCGACCTGCCCCGAGCGCTCGTCCTCGGAGTGAGCGGCGTGGTCGTGCTGTACCTGGCCGTGAACTGGGTCTGCGTGCGCGCGCTGGGGGGGCCGGGGCTGGCCGAGACCGCCGCCCCCGCCTCCGCGGTCATGGAGCGCGCGCTCGGGGCGCCGGGCGCGTGGCTGATCGCGGCCGGGATCGCGATCTCGACCCTCGGGTTCCTCAGCCAGTCGATGCTGACCGCCCCCCGCGTGTACTTCGCCATGGCCGAGGACGGCGTCTTCTTCGAGCGCGTGGGCCGCATCCATCCGAAGACGCGCGTGCCCGTGACCGCGATCGCGCTCCAGGGCGCGTTCGCGATGCTGCTCACGGCCTGGGGCCGCTACCGTCAGATCCTCGACTACATGATCGCGGTCGACTTCATCTTCTTCGGCCTCACCGCCACCTGCCTGTTCGTCTTCCGGCGGCGTGAGGGCCACGCGGGGGCGGGATTCCGCGCGCCCGGCCATCCCTGGACCACGGGCGTCTTCGTCGCCGGCTGCTGGCTGTTCGTGGCCAACCTCGTGGCCCAGCGCCCGCGCGACACGCTGCTGGGCATGGCCATCCTGCTCAGCGGCGTTCCCGCCTACGCCTCCTGGCGGTGGCGGCGGCGGCGCTGAGGGCGGCCGCTAGCCTGACTTCCGCAGTTCCCAGGCGGTAGCGACTATTTTCGTGGGTCGGTCTTCTGGAATTGCTTGCTCTGTCTGGAGTGAGCTCTCGAAAAGGGCGTGTAGTGCCAACCTACCCTCTTGTGGTGGGTGGTGTGGGTGTGCGATTTCAGTGCTGGCAATCGCATGTACCTGCGGCACTCGACGGTGCGAAAGGATGGGAAGGCGCACACCTACTGGCGCCTGGTTCGGTCTGTCCGCCGCAACGGCAAAGTGGTGCAAGAGACGGTCGCGCAGCTTGGCGAACTGGATGCGCAGGGACGACTGAGGGCCGACGCTTTGGCACGTCGAATGACAGGCCGGGCGGATCAGTACGAGCTTTTCGAAGAGCGGGCTGGAGCGGAGCAGACGATAGCGATCCGTCTGGATCGCGTACGGCTGGAGCGGACGCGGCGGTTTGGGGACGTCTGGCTTTCGTGGACGCTGTGGCGGGCGCTGGGCCTGGACCGGCTGTGCGCGGAGCTGATGCCGGAGGGACGGGCGGAGGTCCCCTGGCCCACGGTCGCGGCCGTGCTGGTCATGTCTCGTTTGTGCGAGCCGTCGAGCGAGCTGCACATCGCGGAGGACTTCTACCGCACGACCGCGCTCGAAGACATGCTGGGCTTGCCCTCTGAGCAGGTCAACGACGATCGACTCTACCGGGCGTTGGACCGGCTGCTGCCCCACAAAAGGACGATCGAGGAGCACCTCCAGAAGAGACTGGGCGAGCTCTTCGACCTCGAGTACGACCTCCTGCTCTACGACGTCACGAGTACCTTTTTCGAGGGGCTTGCCGAAGGGAACCCCCAGGCGAGGCGTGGCCACAGTCGCGATCATCGACCGGACTGCAAGCAGGTGTGCATCGCGCTGGTGGTGACCCGTGAAGGCGTGCCGCTCAGCTACGAAGTCTTCGATGGCAACCGCGTGGACGTCACGACCGTCGAGGAAATCGTGGGCGTGATGGAGGCTCGCTTTGGTCTCGCGGACCGAGTCTGGGTGATGGACCGCGGAATGATGAGCCGGAAGAACATCGCCTGGCTGCAGACGACGGGTCGGAAGTACGTGCTGGGAGCGTCTCGACAGGAGGTCAAGCGCTGGCGCCAGCAGATCGTGGACGAAAGCGGCTGGCAGACGGTGCGTGAAGGTGTCGAGGCCAAGCTGGCCCGTGATGGCGCCGAAACCTTCGTCTTGTGCCGGTCCGCCGAGCGGCGCCAGAAGGAGAAAGCGATGCACGAACGCTTCGCGCTGCGCATCGAGGAAGGTCTCGGCCGACTCGCTCGACGTATTCAGAAAGCTCGTCGCAGACTGGATCGCAGTCCGCTCGAACGACAGATCGGTCGGCTCCTGGAACGTAACTCCCGCGCGGCCGGCCGTTACCTCGCTTCCCTTGTCGAGGACCAGAGTCTGCCCTCAGGGCTACGCCTGGATTGGTCGATTCGCCCCGAGTGGGAGGGTCTCTCGCGCTTCAGCGAGGGCTGTTATGTACTCCGCACCAACGTGAACGACTGGAGTGCGGAGACTCTCTGGCAGACCTACATCCAACTCACCCAGGCCGAGTCCGCCTTCCGGATCCAGAAGACCGAGCTGTCCATCCGTCCCGTCTGGCACCAGAAGAAGGAGCGAGTCCAAGCCCACATCTTCGTTTGCTTCCTGGCCTACGTCCTCTGGAAGACTCTCGAGCAATGGCAGAAGCATGCGGGTCTGGGCAACTCTCCTCGGACCATCCTCGATGAGCTGGCCCGCCTGCAAAGCGCGGACATCGTTCTCCCGACCGCTGACGATCCCCGTCGAGAGCTTCGCATCCGCTGCGTCGTCCGACCCGACAAGGTCCAGGCGCACCTCTTGGACCGCCTCGGTCTCCGACTCCCCGAACGCCTCAGGCTGCTGACACCCCCCGCCGAAATGTAGTGCCAACTTTCAGCGGTCGGGCGGTCTAAGCCATTGAAACGACTAGATCGTACTTCCTGAACTGCGGAACTTGGGCTAG
>JBGPBV010000134.1:0-18667 GCA_041481445.1 Vicinamibacteria bacterium | reverse complement strand
GGACAGGAGATGGAGGCCGACCTGCGCGGGATCGTTCAGGGCGGCGAGGATCGCCTCCGGGAACTCGTCCTTCGCGTCGAGCTCCAGCAGCCGGGCCGCGCTCAGCTCCCGTCCCGCGTACTCGCGGACGGTGGAGAGCAGTATTTCGAGGGTTCCCGTCTCGAGACGTGACATTGTGGACCTGCTTGACGGAAGAGCGAGCCGTCAACCGCAGAGGATCGCCTTTCGCCTCCTCGGTGTCCCTGATCCGTTGGCCCCACCAAGCGCAACCATCTGGCTCATTCGGCCGAGCCGTGCAGATGTCATCTTCTCGATCGGGACTCTCGGGCGCACTGATCCCCCGGTCAACACCATGCTGCGACGTCTTCTCCGGCCGTCCGTCGCGCGACGCGCGGCAAGCCTCCCGCCGCCTCCGCTTCCGCGCCCGCAGCCCGCCCCAGGAGAGCCGGCCGGCCTCTCCCGCTACGTGGCCCGCATCGACCGCGCCACCGGCCGGGAGCTGCCCGGACCGATCCGTCCGGAGGAGCTCCTCGTCGGCGCGCACCGTGACTCGCACCCCTTCAGCCTCGCCACCCAGGTCCTGGCCAGCCGCATCGTCGGCCTGACCGGCGGCGAATGGGCGGCCCGCCAGGTCCTGCGCCTGACGCGCAAGGCGGGCGAGGGGGCGGCCGCGGCCCTCGGCGCCACCTTCCACGATCCCGCCCTCGAGCGGGTGACGCGCCGGCTCCTCGGCCTGGGATTGCGGGACATGGGCTTCCGCTTTCGCGACCTCGTGCCCTTGGACGAGCGGGAGCGAAGCGAGCGGATCGCACGGCTTCGCCGCGAGGCGGCCACGGCCCTGGCCGCCGTCGGATCGCCTCCCCGCTTCTGCGTGCTCCTGACCGGGGCCACCGGCTTCCTCGGACGCGAGGTGCTGGCGCAGGCCGCTCGCGACCCGCACGTCGCCGAGGTCGTCTGTGTCTGCCGGCCGCTCCGCCAGCGGCCGCGGCGCGGAGGCCGCGGGCGCCTGCTCGGGCCCCGGCAGCGGGGCGCCCTCCTGCTGCGCGAGCTGGGCCTGCGCGGCCGGGCTGCGCGGAAGTTCCGCTTCGTGCCGGGGGACGTCAGCCGGCCGGGGCTGGGGCTGAGCGCCTCCGAGCGGGCCCGCCTGCTCGCGCGCGTCACCCACGTCGTCCACTGCGCGGCCTCGGTGTCGTTCGACGCGCCGTTCGAGGACATGTGGCGTGCCAACGTCGAGGGCTCGCGCCAGGCCCTCGCCTTCTCCCTCGAGGCCCAGCGCGCGAAGGGCTCCCGGTTCATCGCGCACGTCGCCGTGGAGACCTGCTACGTCCACGGGCGCACGGGGCGAAGGCCGGCCCGGGAAGGCGGAGTGGCCTTTCCGCTGCACTACTACAACAACTACTACGAGCTGACCAAGGCCCTGGCCACCCTGGAGACGGAGCGGGCCATGATCGGGGACGGGTTGCGCGTGGTCCAGCTCCTGCCGTCGATCATCGTCGGCGACGGCCACACCGGAAACAACCGCGGCGACACGAAGGTCGTGAACGCGCCCGTGAACGCCTTCGGGCGCGTGCGGCGCTCGCTGGAAGCGCTCCCGCGCGCGTGGCCGGCGCGGGTGCGCGCGCGACTGGCCGGCCTGGTGGGGACGGCGTTTCCTGCCGATGCCCCCGCCGAGCTCAACCTGGTCACCCTCGATCGCGTGGGGGCGGCGGTGCTCACCGCTCTGGCCACGCCGGCCGCCATCGGCCCCCCCATCCACCTCGCCACCGACCGCCGCCTGCGCGCTTCGGAGATGGCGCGGATCGTGCGCGAGGAGATCGGGATCCAGGTGTGGATGGCCGACCCCACGCTCACGCGGACGGTCGCCCTGCCCCTGGCGCGAGCGCTGCTGTCGGTGGCGGGCGACCAGCCGTTCGTGCGCTCCCTCGAGAAGCTCGGCAGCATCTTCGGCTTCTACAGCGAGTGGGGACAGACCGTGCACGACGTCGGCGAGGACGTGCGCACGCTCGGCCTGCCCGGCCAGCGCCCCGACGGCCGCGTCGCGTTCCGCATGCTGTGCCGGCACAACCGTTACGTGCAGGAGTTCGGGCGGATCCGCGAAGGCCGCGAGGTCGCCCGGCGGGAGGCGCTGTGGGAGCGCGTCATCGACGACATCGAGTACGAGACGGGACGAGCGGCGGCCGTGCTCTCGCCGCTGGAGTTCCGGCGGCAAGTCGAGGCGAGGGTGGAGCTGGACGGGTTCCACCGCCGGAAGGCCGCCTCGTGAGGGGCGGAAGGATCTCGGCGGGCGGGGGCCGCCGCCGCATCGCCCTCACCGGGGCCGCCTCCTACCTCGGCTCGCGCCTGCTGCGGCGCCTGGTGGAGCAGTGGGGGGCGGACGACGTCGTCGTCATCGACGTGGCGCGTCCGCCCGCCAGCGCCCGCCGCGTCCGGCACCACCTCGTGGACCTCACGCTGCCCGCGGCCGACCGCCGACTGGTGGACGTGCTGCGGGAGGAGGAGGTGGACACCGTCGTGCACGCCGCCTTCCACACGGATCCCCGGCGGGACGCCGCCTACTCGCACGAGCTCGAGTCGATCGGCACCCTGGCCGTCCTGGCCGCCTGCGCGGCCGCCGGCGTGTCGCACGTCGTCCAGCGCTCGTTCACCGCCGTCTACGGCGCGCGCGGCCAGAACCCCAACTTCCTGACCGAGGACGATCCGCTCCGCCCGGACGAGTCGTTCCCCTGGATCCGTGACAAGGCGGAGGCCGAGCAGCACGCCGCCGCCTTCGCCCGGCGCTATCCCGACATGAAGGTGACGGTGCTGCGCCTCGCCCCCCTGATCGGCCCCGGCGTCCACACCTTCTACACGCGCCTGTTCTCGCATCGCGTGGTGAGGGTGGTGATGGGCTACGACCCGCTCCTGCAACTGCTGCATCCCGAGGATGCGCTGGCCGCGTTCGACGCCGCCGTCGAGCGCAGGCGCGGCGGCGTGTTCAACGTCGTCCCGAAGGACAGCCTCACGCTCCTCACGATCCTCCATCTCGCGCAGAAGCTGACGCTGCCCGTACCGCATCCGCTCGCCTACGCGCTGGCCGACGCCTCGTGGGCGGCCGGCCTGGGCGAGGCGCCGGGCGGGTTCATCGACTACGTCCGGTTCCTCTGCGTGGCCGACGGCGAGCGCGCCCGCGCCGAGCTGGGGTTCGAGGCCCGCCACGGCAGCCGGGAGGCCCTGATGTCGTACCTCGCCTACCGCTACCCTGGCCGCTACCCCGGCTCTCCCGCCCGCCCGACCACGGCCACGGCGGCGATGGCCGAGAAGGAGACGGCATGAAACGGGCACGCCGCCGGACGTCGAGACCACGTCGCCGCTCCCGCGCCCCGCAACCCGGCCCCGGCGCTGTTTCCGCGCACGAGGTCCCCCCGGACGTGCAGGCGTTCCTCGACCGGCTGCAACACGAGCTGGCGGACGCGCGCGACGAGATCGCCGGCCGTCCGCGGCCGAATCGGGAAGACGGGCTGCTCGTGGCGATGGCGCGGGTGCTGGAGTCGGGCCGACGCGCGCTGAGCTGGGAGAGCCTCGGACGCCTGCAATCCGCTCTCTACTTCGCCTGGCACTCCGAGCGGACGGACGAGTTCGGCTTCGACCCGGTGTTCGCCGCCACCATCGACCCGCTGTTCCAGTTCCTGTACTCGGTCTGGTGGCGCGTGGAGGCCTCCGGGATCGAGCACGTGCCCGCCGACGGCCCTGCCCTTCTCGTGACCAACCACTCCGGCGTCCTCCCGTACGACGGCGCGATGGTCAAGCTCGCCCTCCACCATCATCATCCCCAGCAGCGCGAGTGCCGAATGCTCATGCTGGACATGTTCGCGCTGCTGCCCTTCCTGGCCCCCCTCCTGACGCGCCACGGGGAGGTCCGCGCGAACCCCGACAACGCGGAGCGGCTGCTGCGCCGCGGCGCGCTCGTCGGCGTGTTCCCGGAGGGGATCAAGGGCGTGGGCAAGTCGTTCCACGAGCGCTATCGCCTGGCCCGGTTCGGGCGCGGCGGCTTCGTCCGCATCGCCCTGCGCACGGGCGCTCCGATCGTGCCCTGCGCGGTCGTGGGAGCGGAGGAGATCCACCCCGTCTTCGCCCACGCGGACTGGGTGGGGCGCCCGTTCGGGTTCCCGTACTTCCCCCTCACGCCGACCTTCCCGTGGCTGGGGGCGCTCGGCTTGCTGCCGCTGCCGAGCAAGTGGTCGATCGACTTCGGCGAGCCGTTCGTGCTCGACGAGTACGGACCGGAGGCGGCCGAGGACCCGATCGTCGTCAACCGGATCTCGGAGGAGGTCCGGACGGCGGTGCAGGCCATGATCGACAGCCGGCTGGCCCGGCGCCGATCGGTCTGGTTCGGCTAGCGCCCGCGAGCGGCCGCGACGCCTACGACACGTCCAGCCGCAGGAAGTGCGTCGCGCACGAGATGCAGGGATCGTGGTTGCGCACCGCGCGCTCGCACAGCCGCGCCAGCTCGGCGCGCGGAAGGTCGAGGTGCCGCGGCACCAGGCGCGCCAGGTCGGCCTCGATCGACTCCTGGTTCTGCGCGGTCGGCGGCACGATCCGCGCCCGCCGGATGAGGCCGGCGCCGTCCAGGTCGTAGCGGTGGTAGAGCAGGCCGCGCGGGGCCTCGGTGACCGCGCGGCCCGTTCCCGCCCGCGGGCGGATGGGGGCGGGCGGGTCCGGCGGCTCGTAGCTCTCGACCAGGCGCAGCGCCTCCTCGCAGGCGTAGAGCATCTCGAGGCTGCGCACGACGATGCTGCGGAACGGGTTCCGGCAGGGGGAGGCAAGACCCGCCCGCCCCGCCGCCTCCCGCGTGAGCGCGGAGAGACGGTCGGCATTGAGCGCGTAGCGGGCGAGGGGCCCGACCAGATACGGGCCGCGGCCCCGGAGAGAGGCCCGCAGTGCGTGGGAATGAAGCACCTGTTCCTCGGCGACCTCGTCCTCGAACCGGTCCGCAGGGAAGTCGAGCCCCCCCGACGAGACGATCCGGCCGTCGCCGATGGGGTACTCGCCGGGATAACGCAAGGCCACCAGCTCGGCGTCCGTCTCGAGGTCGGGAAAGTCGAACCCGGCCACCCAGCTCACCGTCTCCAGCGAGGCGTCGAGGGCACGGCGGAGGGGCTCCGCCAGCGCGGCCACCTCGGCGGGCGCGGGCGCACGGTAGAAGCCGCCCACGCGAGGGTTGACCGGATGCACCTCGCGGCCTCCCACCACGGTGACCACGAGGTTGCCGGCCTTCTTGATCTCGAGCCCGCGCTTCACGATCGGCGCATGGTCGCGGGCCATCTCGAGCGCGCCGTCGTAGCCCAGGAAGTCGGGGGCGTGCAGGAGGTAGACGTGGAGAGCGTGGCTCTCGATCCACTCGCCGCAGTAGAGGAGCCGGCGCAGGGCGCGCACGGCGGGCCCGACCTCCACCCCCAGCGCCTGTTCGATCGCCTGCATGGCCGTCACCTGGTGAGCGACGGGGCATATGCCGCAGATGCGGGCCGTGATGTCCACCGCCTCCTCCGCCCGCCGCCCGACCAGGAGGCCCTCGAACAGGCGCGGCGGCTCCGAGATGCGCAAGGTGACGCCGGCGCTCCCGTCGGCGCGCATCCGCACGTCCAGGGCGGCGTCGCCTTCGATGCGTGTGACCAGCGGGACCGAGATCGTCCTAGGCACGGCGTCCCTCCCCCGTCTCGCCGCCCAGCGCGGGCGCGGCGGCGTTGAACGAGCGCAGGGCCCGCCGCAGGTCGTCCGCCGGGGTGCCCAGGTCGCTCCACCGCCGCACCAGCGCCCGCAGGCAGGGCGCGGGCACCGGACCGTAGCAGCCGTAGCAGCCCCGGCCGAAGGACGGGCACAGCGCGCCGCAGCCGGCCTGCGTGATCGGGCCCAGGCAGCGGACGTCGTGCGCCACCTCCAGGCAGGGCAGGCCGCGGCGCTTGCACTCGACGCAGACCGGGTGGGCGGGGGCGGCCGGGCGGGCACCCCGCAGCAGGGCGGAGAGCGCGGCCAGGAGGGCGTCCTTGCCGATCGGGCAGCCGCGCAGCTCGTGATCGACGCGCACATGGTGGGAGACGGGCGTGGCGGTGTCGAGCAGGACCAGCGCCTCCGGCGTCGGATAGGCGGCGGAGACGACCTCGGTCAGCGGGCGGAAGTTCCGCAGGGCCTGGATCCCGCCGGCGGTGGCGCAGGCCCCGATGGCGACCAGCACGCGCGAGGCGCGGCGGATCTCGTGCACGCGCGTCACGTGCTCGGGGGTGGTGACGGAGCCCTCGATCAGGGCGACGTCGTAGGGTCCACGCATCCGGCGCGACGTCGCCTCCGGGAACCAGCCGATCTCCACGCGCTCGGCCAGGGCGAGCAGCTCGTCCTCGCAGTCGAGCAGGGTGAGCTGGCACCCGTCGCAAGAGGCCAGCTTGAACACGGCGAGGCGCGGTCGGGCGCGCTTCATTCAGGCCTCCCGGATGGCCAGGAGGGGCGCCAGCGTCCGGTAGCGGATCACGGGCCCGTCCCGGCAGGCGAAGAGCGGCCCGATCTGGCAGTGGCCGCAGAGGCCGACGCCGCACTTCATGTTGCGCTCCGCGGAGAGGAACACCTGGTCGTCGGGCACGCCCCGCCGCTGGAGCTCGCGCGCGGCGAAGCGCATCATGACCTCGGGGCCGCACACGAAGGCGCTCGTCCGCGCCGGCTCGAAGGAGACGCGCGGCACGAGGCGCGTCACCACGCCGACCGCGCCCTGCCACTGCGCGGTCGCGCGGTCCACGGTGACCTCCACGTCCAGGTCGAAGCGGCCCCGCCAGGCCTGCAGCTCGCGCGCATAGAGGAGGTCGGCGGGCGTCCGCGCTCCGTAGAGCAGGGCGACGTGCCCATACTGCGCCCGGTGCGCGAGGACATGGCATACGGCGGGACGGAGGGGGGCCAGCCCGATCCCGCCGGCCACGATCAGGACGTCGTGGCCCGCGGCCGCCTCGACGGGCCAGGCCTGGCCGAAGGGCCCGCGCACCCCCACCGCGTCGCCGCGGCGCACGCTGGCCAGGGCGCGGGTCACGTCGCCGACGCCGCGCACGGTGTGGCGCAGCCGGCGGGGATCGCCGGGATCGCCGCTGATGGACAGGGGCACCTCGCCGAGGCCGAACGCGTAGACCATGTTGAACTGTCCGGGTGCGAACGGGAACGTGTCCGGGGCCGGATCGAGTTCGAAGGTGACGGTGTCGGCGGTCTCGCGGCGCGCCTCCATCACCGGCAGCACGCGCAGGCCCCTGGTCTCACCGGCTTTCGACATACATGTCCACGAGCTGGAGCTGGGTCGACTCCAGCCGCTGCACGGCCACGGACGCGAAACGGCGCACCACCTCGTAGCCGACCGCCTTGTCCGCATCCAGCTTCCGGCGCAGGCAGGCGGCGTCGAAGGCCAGCGCGCGGACCCCGGTGACGGCGCGGGCGTCGAAGTGCCACTTGTAGGGCGGGAAGAGCCACGACCAGCCCAGCACCTCGCCCCCGCCCACCGTCTCCACGGTCAGGGGCCCGCCCACGGCACGGAAGATCTCCACCGCCACGCGGCCCTCGCGGACGAGGAAGAAGCGGTCGGCCGGATTCCCCTCGCGGGCCAGGAACTCGCCGGCCTTGAACACCAGGTTCGACGCGCAGCCCACCAGCGTCTCCAGGAGGCCGGGATCCAGATCGGCGAAGAAGGGATGGGACTGCAGGACCTTCTCGAGGCTCTCCACGCTCACGCGACTCCTCCCTGCGGCGCGCCGGCGGAGAGGGCGCGCAGCTCTTCGCGGATGTCGATCCCCGCCGGGCACCAGGTGACGCACCGGCCGCAGCCCACGCAGCCGGGAGTGCCGAACTGCTCCGGCCAGGTCACGAACTTGTGCAGGAACCAGTGGCGCCAGCGGCCGGCCAGCGAGGCGCGCACGCTGCCGCCGTGGACGTGGCTGAACTCGGGGGTGAAACAGGAGTCCCACCGCCGCGTGCGGACGGCCTCCGCCCCGTCCAGCGAGCACGTGTCCTCCACGGTGGTGCAGAAGCACGTGGGGCACACCAGCGTGCAGCTGGCACAGCCGAGACACCGCTGCGCGATCGCCTCCCAGCGCCCATCCGCGTACCGACCGGCGAGGGTGTCCCGCGCCTCCGTCCCCGGTACCGCGTCCTGCTCGCGGGTGGCACGGTCGAGCGCCGCCTCCGCGACCGCGACCTCCTCTGCGGTCGCGGCTCGGGAGGGCAGCGCCTCCAGCACCGCCCGGCCGCGCTCGGAGCCGGCACGGGCGAGGAGGACGCGTCCGCCGTTCCTGCCCGCCTCGGTGAGCGCGACGTCGAACCCCGAGGAGGCCCGCGGACCGGTGCCCAGCGACGCGCAGAAGCAGGTCGCGCCCGCCTCCGTGCACTCGGCGGCCACCACGAACAGGTCGCGCCGGCGGGCGGCGTAGCCGGGGTCGGTGAACGGGCCCTCCGTCAGCACGCGATCCTGGATCGCGATCGCCGCCAGCTCGCAGGGCCGGGCGCCGACGAGGGCGAGGGGCTTGGCGGGAGACGAGACGGGTTCCACCGTGAACGACCTCCCCTGGCGGCGGACGCGGCACAGCGTCACCTCCGGGGGGTGGAGGAAGCGCTTCCAGGAGGCGGCGCCCGGACGGCAGGAGAAGAGCGCCCCGTCCGGGCCGCGGCGCAGGCGGTAGCGGCCGGGGCCCTGCTCGTCCGTCCATCCCGCGGGCAGGCGCGCCGCGGAGTCGATCTCGTCGTACACCACGACCCCGTCGCGCAGGGTCGGCCCGAGCACCCGGTACCCGCGGGCGGCCAGCGCGGCCACGAGCGCGTCCATCGCCTCCAGGGCCAGGACTCGCCGGGCTGCCGTATTCGCCGCCTGCTTCATCCGAGCGCTCGTCCTTAGACGAAGGTGCGCCCGGGGCTCGGGGAAGGACATGGATCAGAAGGACGGAGGCGCCCGGTCCGTGACCGCCTCGGGTGGTTCGGCCGACTCGGACGCGCTGGAGCTCAGAGCGAGCGCAGCGCGATGGCCACGTCGAGCCGGGCGGCGCGGATCGCGGGCGGTAGCCCTCCGAGCAGCCCCATCACCACCGCGAACGCGAGTCCCGCGCCGAGCAGGGCGGGGGTCACGCGGACGGCGAAGGCGACGTGCGAGAAGGTCTGCCAGTTCATGGTCCCCGTGATGAGGCCGTTCATGGGCAGGACGGCCAGCCCTCCGAGCACGCCTCCCGCCAGCGCGATCAGGAGCGACTCCGCGACGAAGGACAGCACGACACTGCCCTCCCCGAAGCCGAGCGCGCGCAGGGTGGCGATCTCCCGCGCCCGCTCCGCCACCGCGGAGTACATGGTGTCGAGAGCGCCGAACACCGCGCCGACGCCCATCACCACGGCCACCAGCGTGCCGAGCACGGTGATCATCGTGGTCACGGCCATCGACTGGCGGTCGTAGTAGTCCCTCTCGCGCTCCACCTGGACGGAGAGGCGGGGGTCGGAGGTGAGGGCGTCACGCAGGCGGCCGAAGGCCTCCGGAGACTCCAGGCGCACGACCGCGGCCTGGAACAGGCCACGCGGGCGCTGGTAGACCTGGTTGAGCATGTCGGCGTCGCACCAGACCTCGGAGTCGAAAGCGCTGCCCCCGGCGTCGAAGGTCCCCACCACCGTCCACGACGCGCCGCCGAAGCGCAGGGTGTCGCCCAGGCCGAGGTTCGCGTAGCTCCGCGCGGCGTGCCGCCCGGCCACGATCTCGGGCATCCCGGAACGGAAGAAGCGCCCGGCGACCATCCTCACGTTGCCGCGGACCTTGAGCACCCGCTCGGCGGTGCCGCGGATCTGGACCAGGGCGTCGTCGGGAGCCTCGCGCAGGCGGAAGCTCCCGACCACCACCACCTCCGGCGCGACCAGGGCCACCGTGCCCGCGTGGGCGACCCCCGGCGCGTCCTCCACCACGCGCACGTTCTCCACCGTGAGGATGCTCTCGAGCTCGGAGGCCGCTCCCGCCCGCCGCACCATCGCGTTGAGCGGGGAGCCGGAGGATACGAGGGTGGCCTTGAACCCGCGCGCCATCGCCAGCATGGCCACGAACACGCCCACCGTGCCCGCGATCCCGAGCACGGCCACCACGGCCGAGGTCCAGCGCGCACGCACGCTCCCGGCGTTGTAGGCGAGCGGGATCGCCATCACACCCTCCGCAGGGCGTCCACGACCGACAGGCGCATGGCGGAGGCCGCGGGCAGGAGCCCGGCGAGGAGCCCGGTGGCGAGGGCGGCGAGCACGCCCGCGGCCACCGCCCGCGCGGGAAGGAAGAACATCGCGAGCAGGCCGCCCGTGGGGTCTCCGCGGCGGGCGAACAGCTCGGCCCCGAGCAGGCCGAGGCCTCCCCCGACCGCCGCGGTGAGCAGCGATTCCGCGAGCACGAGGAGGAGGATGAACGAATCCGGATAGCCGACGGCCTTCAGCACGCCGTTCTCGGGCGTCCGCTCGCGCACGGCCATGGCCATGGTGTTCCCGGTCACGAGGAGCAGCGTGAAGAAGACGACGCTCCCGATCGCGAGGATGAGGAGCTGGATGTTGCCCATCTGCTTGACGAAGGAGGCGGCGAAGGCCTTCTCCGTCTGCGTCCGCGTCTCCCAGGCCGAGTTGGAAAACCCCTCGTCGATGGCGCGGCTGACGGCGAGGGCGTGGTCCGGGTCGTCGATCTTGACCGTGTACCAGCCGACGATCCCGCGCCCCCACTCGGGCCCCTTCTCCTCGAGGTAGGCGCGCTGGAACCAGAGCTGCGTCGTGTCGTCCTGGGGCCGGCGCCCGCGGTACACGGCGCGGACGTTGAACTCCCAGGTCCCCGAGAAGATGGTCCCCCGGATCGGGATGCGGTCACCGACCTTCCAGCCGAACCGTCGGGCCAGGCTCTCTCCGACCACGCAGCCCTGCCGATCGGACAGGAAGGCCCGCCAATCTGGATCCGGGACCACGAACTCCGGGAACACCGAGCGGTAGGTCGCGGAATCGATCGCGAACTGGGGGAAGAAGTTCTTCTCGTCCCGGTAGACCCCGCCGAACCACGAGGCGAACGTGACCTCGCGGACACCGGGAATGCGCCGCAAGCGGTCCCGATAGCTGAAGGGGAGCGGCTGGATGAGGGCCACCTTGTTGATGACCACGAGCCGGTCCACGCCCGCCACCTCCACGCCGCCCGAGAAGGCGTTGTCGATCGTGGCCAGCAGGCCGAACAGGAACAACGCGACCGCGAAGGAGCCGACGGTGAGGGCGGTGCGCAGCTTGCGGCGGCCCAGGTTGGCCAGGAGCAGGGGCAGGAACTTCATGCCGTCCCGCCCCGCTCAGGCCGCGTCCACGTGCGCGGCCTCCTGCAGGGCGCCCTTTTCGAGATGGAGCACCACCCCCGCCCGCTCGGCCACGCGCGGGTCGTGGGTGACCATGAGCACGGTCTTGCCGTAGTCCCGCACCAGGAGCGAGACGAGGTCGATGATCTCGTCGGCGCGGCGGCGGTCGAGGTCGCCCGTGGGCTCGTCGCAGAGGAGGAAGTCAGGGTCGGCCACGATCGCCCGCGCGATGGCGACGCGCTGCTCCTGTCCTCCGGAGAGCTGGCGGGGGAAGTGATCCATGCGGTCCTCGAGGCCGACGATGCGCAGGGCGGTCTCGACGTGGGCCCGGCGCTCCGCGCGGCGGAGGGGGGTGAGCAGCAGCGGCAGCTCGACGTTCCGGAAGGCGGTGAGCACCGGGATGAGGTTGCAGGTCTGGAACACGAAACCGACGTGGCGCGCGCGCCAGCGCGTGAGCTGCCGCCGGGACAGCGACGTGATCTCGTCGCCGCCGACGGTGACCGTCCCCGCCGTGGGCACGTCGAGGCCGCCGAGGAGGTTCAGGAGCGTGGTCTTGCCCGACCCGCTCGGCCCCATGAAGGCCACGAAATCCCCGCGGGAGACGTCCAGGTTCAGGCCGCGGAGGACGTGGATCTCCTCGGCGCCGCGCCGGTAGACCTTGTCGAGGGCCCGCGCGCAGATGAGGCTGTCGCCGTTCGTGCCGCCGTCGACGCGGACCATCGGGGGCCCCCCTCGCATCCTCGCCAGGGCCGGGGCAGGGGGGAATGGAGCGGATGGCTCAGACCGCGCGCGCGGGCGGTGCGTCCGACTCGTGCTCGCGACCCGCCACCACGCGCCGGCCGGCGCTCTCGCCCCGGCCCGAGGTGATCACGGTGTACCGCCGCTCGCCCCCGGGCCCGTCGAGGTAGAGCACGACCCAGTCGCGCGTGGTCCCGAGACGATGGGCGCGCGCGGTGTTGGAGAACAGGGCCGTGTAGTGGCGCGCTCCCCGCCGGGTGTGGAGCACGGGCAGCCAGGCCTCGCCCTGCGGGTTGAAGCGCCGCGGCGCGATCCGGGGCAGGACACCGGCGGCGGCGCGGCGGCGGTACTCGGCGTCCACGTCCAGCAGCTCGCCCACCGGCGGCTCCGGGGTGGAGGCCGACGGCGGACGGCGGACACGGGCGAGGCGCTCCGCCAGCGAGTCGCGGATGCCGGCCAGGCGCTTGGCACCCAGCCCGGCCACGTCGGCGAGCCGGCCGTCGTAGGCGGCGTTCTCGAGCTCCTCCAGCGTCTCGATGCCGAGGTCGTCCACCAGGCGCGCGGCGGTGAGGCGGCCGAGGCCGGGAACGGTCATCAGCAGGTGGACGGGATCCGCTTCGCCGCGGAGCCGCTCGAGCATGGGGAGCCGCCCGGTGGCGGCGGTGTCGCGGATCGCGCGGGCCAGGGCCTGCCCGATGCCGGGAAGGGTCTCCAGACCGTCCAATCCGGCCTCGCGCAGGATCTCGTCCACCGGCTGCGCCAGGCCGCGGACGACGGCGGCCCCCCGCCGGTACGCACGGACGCGGAAGGGGTTGGCTCCCTGCTCCTCGAGCACCTGCGCCACCTCGTCCAGCCGCGCGGCGATGCGGCGATTCAGGGCGTGCATGGCGTCCCTCCTCTCCACTGTGACTCCGCCCGGCGGCGCGGCAGGTCCGTCTCGCACCGCGTCGGGGCCACCCGGAGCAAACGGGGGGTGGTCCCCTCGGTGCGGCCGATGTACGTTGGCGGTGGCCTCTCGGAGGCGATGGCCGGCGCCATGGAGTCGCTGCTCTCCAGCCTCGTGAGCTCCCGGCCCCGTCCGGCGCCACTGCGCCGGCGCGGCGTGGTGGCCTCCGTCCTCCTGCACGCGCTCATCGCCGCGGCCGCCGTCCTGATCCCCATCCTTGCCCCGGACTCACCCCCCGCGCTGCCCGGCGAGACGCTGCGCGTGTTCGTCTACGATCCGCCTCCTCCGCCGCCGTTGCCTCCTCCCCTCGGATCGGGCCTGCTCGATCGGGAGCGGCCGGCCACGACGCGCTCGCCGGAGCCGGCCCCCTCCACCGAAGCGCCGAGGCTGGAAGTCGCCCCCGCTCCGACCGCGAACGTGCCCGCTCCCGCCGACGCGGACGAGGCCGGGGGCTCCCCCACGGGCAGCCCCACCGGGGTGCCAGAGGGGATGGAAGGCGGTGTCGAGGGTGGGATGGTGGGCGGCGTTCCCGGTGGCGTCATCGGCGGCGTGATCGGCGGGACCGGCACGGGCCTTCCTCCGCCCGTGCTCGACTACGACCAGCCGCCGCGTCCCCTGCGACAGCCTCGCCCCGAGTACCCGTCGGAGGCGTTCGTGAAGAAGGTCGAGGGCGTCGTCGTCGTCGAGATCCTCATCGACGAGACGGGGCGGGTGGTGCGCGCGCGCGTCCTGCAGTCGGTGCCGCTGCTCGACGGCGCCGCCCTGGACGCCGTCCACCAGTGGATCTTCCTCCCCGCCGTCCGGCATGGCCGGCCGGTGGCCACGATCGCGCTGGCCCCCGTGCGATTCCGGATCTATTGAGCGAGGGGGCGGCCGGTGACACTCTCGATGGCGCGCTCGGCCGCCTCCGCCGCCGCGTCGATCTGCGCCTCGGCTCCGGCGAGGTACACGCGCCCGAAGGCGCCGAAGAGGGAGGCGTCCACCAGCTTCACGCGCGCGGCCTTCAGGGCCTCGTTGATCGCGAAGGCCACGTACCCCGCGGGCTCCACCTCGAGGACGTAGAGGGACTCGCCGGGCACGAGCATGTCGCCGTAGCGCATCTTGTTGATGATCTGCGCGTGATAGGGCTCGAGGCCGCGGATGGTCTCGCGGGAGACCACGCGCGGCCGGAAGCGCTCGTCCTCGGCCATCCCCAGGTACTCGAGCATGGCCCGCCCGGCCAGCCGGACCTGACCCTGGTCGGGATGGTGCAGCTCGAGGAGGCCGAACGAGCGCTCGACGACGAGGATCCCGGGAGTGGCCGACGTCGCCTTCAGGGCGACGTCGGTGAGGCGGTTGATGACGAGGCCGGGCGAGGTCTCCACGAAGTACGCCGCCACCCCGGGGACGGGGAGGTATCCCCGCGCGGTGGTCCCGATGAAGCCGGCGAGCTGGTCCTGCATGCGGTCGAGGAACACGAAGGACCTGAGGACGAGCCCGGGCGGCGCCACCGCGCGACCGTAGTGGGCGGGCCGCCCGCCGTCAAACCGCGCGGTGGCCTGGATCGAATGACTCATGGGTCTGGAACGGGCGACGACGTATGTTCATTCCAGCGGGTGCGCCTGGACTCCGGCCAGTGACTCGCAGGCGCAAGGCCCGAAGGAGGGACTGCACAGCAAAGATGGACGTTCGGTTGACTCGAGTCGCTGACTGACGAGTCGCCCCTTCGAGGGCGACGGCCCGGTCCAGAAGACCCGGCCACTTACCGCCCCGCCGCGCCGCGCCGCCGTCGAACGCGCCCCGCGGCGGGGCTTCTTCTCGCGCGCGGACCTCGCGCGCCGGGGCCGCGCGGCGGAACCGTGGAGGCACCGATGAACAGGATGGTCATGACCCTGGCCGCGCTGGCGGTGTCGCTGGCGGCGGCGCCGACCGCCACCACTCCGGCGTCGGCGTTGTACCAGAGGCACTGCGCGGCCTGCCACGGCGTGGCGGCGCGCGGTGACGGCCCGTGGGCCGATCTCCTCGCCTTCCGGCCCGCCGACCTCACCCGCATCGCCGCCCGCTCCCGGGGCGAGTTCCCGGTGGCGAGGGTGCGCGCGATCATCGACGGGCGCAAGCCGGTCAAGGGTCACTTCCCCGGCGGGATGCCGGTGTGGGGTGAATCCCTCAAGAACGTCGAGGACGGATACTCGGAGGAGGCCGTGCGCCAGAAGATCTCCGCCCTCGCGGAGTACCTGCGGACGGTCCAGGCCCCGGCGGAAGACCGGCGCGCGGGCCCGGCGCGCTGAGCCGACGCGCTCGGCACGCTATACTCGCGGCCGCGGAGGACATCGATGGCGCGAGGCGGCTGGACGCAAGGCCCCGGCGGTGAGGGCTCGGGCTCGCCGCTCCGGATGCTCCCCTTCCCGGGCCGGCCCAGCCTGGCCCGGGCCCGGGCGATCCTCGTCGGTCTCGTCGTGGTGGTGTTCCTCTTCACGAGCTACTACCAGGTCGAGCCGGACGAGGTCGGCGTCGTGCAGCGCTTCGGGCGCTACGTCGGCACCTCCGGTCCCGGCCCTCACCTCAAGGTCCCGTTCGGGGTGGACACCGTGACCAAGGTCCCCGTCCAGCGCACCCTCAAGCTCGAGTTCGGCTTCCGCACCGAGCGGGCGGGAATCAAGTCGGAGTTCGCCTCTCCCACCCCGGAGACAACGGGGGAGTCGGCCATGCTCACCGGCGACCTCAACGTGGGCGTGGTGGAGTGGGTGGTGCAGTACAAGATCACGGACCCCAAGAAGTACCTCTTCGACGTGCGCGAGCCGACGGCGACCTTCCGCGACATGTCGGAGGCGGTGATGCGGCAGGTGGTGGGCGACCACAGCGTGGACGAGGTGATCACCATCGGCCGCGAGACGATCGCCCTCGAGGCCAAGCAGCAGCTCCAGGACCTCTGCAACCTGTACGGCATCGGGATCGAGGTCCAGCAGCTCGTGCTGCAGGACGTCAACCCTCCCGATCCCGTCAAGCCCGCCTTCAACGAGGTCAACCAGGCGATCCAGGAGAAGGAGCGCGCCATCAACGACGCCTGGGCCGACTACAACAAGGTGGTGCCGCGGGCCAAGGGCGAGGCCGAGCAGGCGGTGCGCTCCGCCGAGGGCTACGCGCTCGAGCGCGTCAACAAGGCGGAAGGCGACGCCGCGCGCTTCACCGCGCTCTACGAGGAGTACCGCAAGGCTCCGGCCGTGACCCGCCGGCGCCTCTACCTGGAGACGCTGGCCCAGACCCTGCCGCGCATCGGCCGCACGATCGTGCTCGACGAGAAGGCCAAGGGGCTCCTGCCCCTCCTTCCCCTCGGGACCGAGAGCAAGGAGCCCCGCCCGTGAGGGGCCCGATGTCGTTTCTCGTGTTCGCGGCGGCCGCCCTGCTCCTGTGGGCCTCGATCTACACCGTCTCCGAGACCGAGCAGGCCATCCTCACGCAGTTCGGAGAGCCGGTGGGCGGCACCGTCACGCGCGCCGGCCTCCATTTCAAGGCGCCCTTCATGCAGATCGTGCACCGCTTCGACAAGCGGTGGCTGGAGTTCGAGGGCTCGCCCAACCAGATCCCGACCCGGGACAAGAAGTACGTGTGGGTCGAGACCTACGCGCGCTGGCGCATCGTCGACCCCCTCAAGTTCTACCAGAACGTCGGCGACGAGCGCGGCGCGCAGAGCCGGCTCGACGACGTCATCGACGGCCAGACCCGCAACGCCGTCGCCTCCTTCGACCTCCTCGAGATCGTGCGCTCGACGAACCGGCCCTTCCAGGTCACGGAGGAGCTGACCGGCATCGGGTCCGCGGAGGCGATGGCCCCCGTCCAGACCGGGCGCACCGCGATCGCGAAGATCGTGCTCGAGAAGGCGGCCCAGATCACCCCCGCGTTCGGCATCGAGGTGGAGGACGTGCGCTTCCTCCGCATCAACTACATCGACATCGTCCAGCAGAAGGTGTTCGAGCGGATGATCTCCGAGCGCAAGCGCATCGCGGAGCGCAGCCGCTCGGAGGGCCAGGGCAAGGCGGCGGAGATCCGCGGGCAGAAGGAGCGCGACGTGCTCGCGGCCAGCTCCGAGGGCTACCGCAAGGCCCAGGAGAAGAAGGGGGCGGCGGACGCGACGGCCACCACCATCTACGCCCGCGCCTACGGGCGCGACCCCGACTTCTACCAGTTCACCAAGAGCATGGAGACGCTGCAGACGAGCCTGGACGAGAAGTCCTGGCTCGTCCTCACCACCGACTCCGAGCTGCTGAAGTACCTCAAGGCGGCCGGCGGACAGTAGTCGGCGCCGGAACGGACGGCTCATGGCCCCGCGCCCTCCCCACCGTTACGTTCCACGGGGAGCAGCTTTCGGAGGCTGTATGAGCACGCTGAGCACGCAGCGGATACGCCGGCTCGGGCTCTTCGCTTCGCTCGGGCTGGTGGTGGTGCTCGCCGTCGAGGCCAACCGGACGCCGGACGATTGGAACGGCACCGGCGCGCCCGCGGCGAAGACGATCGCGACCGAGCCGATCCACGGACGGACGATGTTCGCCGCGAAGGGCTGCCGGTCCTGCCACCGGATGGACGAGAGCGGCGGCATCATGGGCCCGGACCTCTCGCACGTGGGAGCCCGCCTCCCCTACGAGACGATCGAGAGGATCCTCGCCGAGCCGCGCTCGGTGAACCCCTACGCGGTCATGCCCGCCCCGGCGCTCCTGCCCCCCGAGCGCGTGGAGCTGGCGCGGTTCCTGGCCGGGCTGAGCTGACGCGGGTCCCGCCGGGAGCCGCCTTCGAGCCGGGCGTCCGGGGCTCCGGACCGCGGACGGTGAGCACGGGAACGCCGGCGTGGCGCACCACGTATTGCGTGGTCGAGCCCAGGCAGGGGCTCGTGGCCTCGTGGCCGTGAGCGCCGATGACGACGAGGCCGGCCTCGCCGTGGCGGGCGAGGCGCAGGATCTCCCGTCGTGGCCGGCCACGGACCACGACCTCGTCGCCGGGGGGCTCGCCGTGCGCGACCGCGATCTCGCGCAGGCGGTGCACGCGACCGGCCACGGCCGGACCCGGGGGCGTCGCCGCCGCGTCCTCGACGACGTGGAGGAGCGTGACCGGCGCCTCGGTCGCGCGCGCGAGCGCGAAGGCGGTGTCCGCCGTCTGCAACGAGCCCTCCGTGAGATCGAGCGCGCACAGGATCCGCAGCCCGCCGGGGTGCCTGGCCGCCTTCGATGTCGAGGGCGCAACGGTCAGGACCGGGCATTCCGCACGACGCAGCACCTGGTCGGTGACGGATCCCAGGACCCAGCGGTTCAGGCCCGACCGTCCGTGCGTGGCCATCACGATCACGTCGGCGGACATCGTGGCCGCCTTGGCGAGGATGGCCTCGGCGGCGTCGCCCGTCTCCAGGGACAGCGCTACGCGGACGCCGGCCGCGCGCGCGGGCTCCAGGAGCTCGCTCAGGTCCTTCGCGACCGTCGCCCGCACGCCGGGGTCGGTCTCGGCGCCGCTGGCGCCACCTTCCGGGGGAGCGAGCGGGAACACGAACACCGCGGTGATCTCGGCCCCGCACCGGCGGGCCAGGGCCACGGCATGATCGATGGCCTCGCGCGAGAAGGGGGAGAAGTCGACCGGGCAGAGGATCCGCCGGAACGGCGCCGCGGCCGGCGACGGACCCGACGACCTTCGGGGAGCCTTT
>JBGPBV010000133.1:0-18712 GCA_041481445.1 Vicinamibacteria bacterium | reverse complement strand
CTTGCGCGCGTACAACATGTCTCCCGACGAGGTCGTCGCGGCAATCGCGGGGGCGAACACGATCAGCCCTTCGGGCAACGTGCAGCTCGGAGAGCGCTACCCGATGGTGCCCGTCAACGCCGTCGTGCAGAACATCAAGGATCTCGAGGCCGTCCCCATACGGATCGGGGTGTCGCCGGCGGTATTCGTACGTGACGTGGCCTCGGTCGAAGACGGGTCCGACATCGTCACCTGCTACGCCCTGGTGAACGGACGTCGCACGGTCTACATCCCGGTGACCAAACGCGCGGACGCCTCGACCCTCGCCGTCGTCTCCCGGGTCAAGGCGAATCTCTCCAGGTTCCAGGCCGTGCTCCCGCCGGACGTCCGGGTGAGCTATGAGTTCGACCAGTCCCCCTACGTCACGCGCGCCATCTCCGGCCTCACCCTGGAGGGCACGCTGGGCGCGCTGCTCACGGGGATGATGGTGCTGCTGTTCCTGCGGGACTGGCGGAGCGCCCTGATCGTGGTCATCAGCATCCCGCTCTCGCTGTTGGCGGCGAGCCTGGCTCTGTGGCTCTCCGGCCAGACGATCAACCTCATGACCCTCGGTGGACTGGCGCTGGCGGTCGGCGTGCTCGTGGACATGTCGACGGTCGTCATCGAGAACATTCACACCCATGTCGCGCAGGGGAAGAGTGTCGCGCGAGCAGTAGCCGACTCGGGGCGCGAGGTCGCCCTGCCGCTGCTGGTGGCCATGCTCTGCGTCCTCGCGGTCTTTCTCCCCTCCTTCTTGATGCAGGGGGCCGCGCGCGCCCTCTTCGTACCCCTGTCCCTGGCCGTGGGCTTTTCGATGGTCGCGTCGTACCTCCTGGCCAGCACCTTCGTGCCGGTGGTCTGCGTCTGGATGATGCGTCCTCACCGGACCGAGGAGACCGACACGGCAGGGACGACGCGGTCGGCACTCGGGAGCGCTCAGGCTCGCTACGGCCGGTTCGTGGAGAGGGTTCTGCCCTGGCGCGGGCTGGTCGTGGCCGGCTATCTGGCCGCGGCGACGACGGTGATCCTGGTGGTCGGCGGCCGACTCGGGAGCGAGATCTTTCCCAAGGTGGAAGGCGGCCAGCTCCAGCTTCGCCTGCGGGCCCAGCCGGGTACGCGCGTGGATCGGACGGAGGCGCTGGCCTTGCGAGCTCTCGAGCTCGTGAAGGAGGAGGCCGGTCCGGACGGCGTCGCCCTGACCCTCGCTTTCGTCGGGGTGCACGCGCCCAGCTATCCGATCAACTTCGTCTATCTGTGGAACGGCGGGCCGGAAGAGGGAGTGCTGCAGGTGCAGCTCCGGACCACCGGCTCGCTCGACGACATCAAGGAGCGGCTGCGGAAACGGTTCGCTCGCGAGATGCCCGACGTCCTCTTCTCCTTCGAGCCGAGCGACATCGTCAGCCGCGTCATGAGCTTCGGCTCGCCCACACCGATCGAGGTGGCGGTGAGCGGTCCCAGCCTCGCCACCGACCGGGCGTTCGCCGAGCGGATACAGGAGCGGCTCCAGGGCATCCCGGCTCTCCGGGACGTCCATCTGGGTCAATCTCTCGACTACCCGACGCTGAACGTGGCGGTTGACCGCGAGCGCGCAGGCCTGCTGGGCGTGCGGACCGTGGATGTCGCCCGTTCGCTCGTGGCCGCGACCTCCTCGAGCCGCTTCACGCAGCCGGTGTATTGGGCCGATCCAGCCAGCGGCGTCGCCTACCAGGTGCAGGTCCAGATCCCCCAGCAACAGATGGGTTCGCTGGAGGAGGTGGGCGACATCCCGGTCGGCCTCCGCGGCGGCCAGTCGGTCCTGTTGCGCAGCGTGGCCACGGTCACGCCCGGCACGACCGTGGGCCAGTATGAGCGCTACAACATGCAGCGGCTGGTCACGGTGACCGCAAACATCCAGGGGGCCGCCCTCGGCGAGGTCGCCTCACAGGTAGAGGCGGCCCTCCTCTCGCTAGGGGAGCCGCCCCCGCGCGTGAGCGTCGCCCTTCGCGGACAGGTCGTACCGATGCAGCAGATGATGGAGGGCCTGCGCAACGGCCTCGCGCTTGCGGTCTTCGCGATCTTCCTGCTGCTGGCGGCCAACTTCCAGTCCCTGCGCTTGTCCGTCGTGGTGGTGGCGGCTCTCCCGGCGGTCATCGTGGGTGTGGTCCTCACGCTGTGGGCGACGGGCACGACCTTGAACATCCAGTCGTTCATGGGCGCGATCATGGCGATCGGCGTGGCCGTCGCCAACGCGATTCTCCTGGTGACCTTCGCCGAGCGCCACCGGATCGCCGGAGCGCGGGCAGCGGAGGCGGCGGTGGAAGGGGCGCGAAGCCGGCTGCGGCCGATCCTGATGACCAGCCTCGCCATGATGGCGGGGATGCTACCGATGGCGCTCGGCCTCGGGGAAAGCGGGGAACAGACGGCCCCTCTCGGGCGCGCCGTGATCGGGGGCCTGGCCGCCGCGACCGTGGCCACCCTCGTCGTCCTCCCCGCGGTGTTCGCCATCGTCCAGGGTCGTGCGAGTCGACGCTCCCGCTCTCTTGATCCGGACGACCCCTTGAGCGGGCAGTTCAGCTCACCCGGGCAATAGGCGGAAAGGCCGCGAATGAAACCACTGCTCCTCTTCTTCGTCTTGGCCACGGCCCCGACTCTCGCGATCGCCGCCGAGAGCCCGTCGCCGCCGGTCGTCACGTTCGCACGCCCCGTGCGGGGTGAGATCAACCGGCGCGTGACGCTGCCCGGAAGCGTCCAGGCCTACCAGCAGGCCACCCTCTACGCGAAGGTCGCTGGCTACCTCAAGTCCATCCGCGTCGACAAGGGCGATTCGGTCAAGGCGGGAGCCCTGCTGGCCGAGATCGAAGTCCCAGAGCTCGTGGCCGACCTCACCAGGCTCCGCGTCGAAGCCGACGTCTCCAAGACGGAGTACGGCCGGCTGCGCGACGCGAGAGAGAAGGCGGCCGACCTCGTTGTTCCGCAGGTCGTGGACGAGGCGCGCGGGAAGTGGGAGGTCGCCCAGGCCAACCTCGAGCGCACGGAGACCTTGTTGGCCTACGCCAGGATCATCGCTCCCTTCTCCGGGGTCGTCACCCGCCGCCTGGTCGACCCGGGAGCGTTCATTCCGGCCGCGACCTCCGGGAGCGTCGCCCAGAACGCAGCCGTTCTCACGTTGATGGATTTCAGCCGGGTTCGGGTCCAGGTTCCCGTGCCCGAGCGCGAGGCCTCGCTCGTCCGGACGGGCGCTGTCGCCACCGTCTCCGTCGAAGGGCTACCGGGGCGCCGGTTCGACGGGAACGTCACACGCGTGAGCTTTGCCCTCGACGAGGCGACTCGAACCATGCTCGCGGAGATCGAGCTGTCGAACCCCCGGTCCGAGCTGCGCCCAGGGATGTACGCCTCCGTCGAGATCGTCGCGGAAACCAGGCGCGACGTCTTGCTGGTGCCGGCGAGCGCGCTCTCGGTGGACAAGGCCGGGAGCGCGGTCTTCACCCTCGCGGCCAGCACGGCGAAGAGGCAGGTCGTGAAGGTCGGCTTCAACGACGGAACGCGCGCAGAGATCCTCGAGGGGCTCAGGGAGGATCAGCCGGTGATCCTGATCGGGAAGCAAGCCCTGAGCGACGGCCAGGTCGTGGCCGCGACGGAGGCCAAGTGACGGCCGGCCCACGCATCGCCGCGCTGGCCGCGGCGCTCATCGGGGGCGCTTCAATTGCCGGCGCCCAGGACACGATCGATCTGCCCACCGCGCTGCGCCTGGCCGGCGCCCAGAACCTCGACGTTCAGATCGCGCGCCAACGGCTGGCCGAAGCGGAAGCGGCGGACACCTCGGCCACTCTCCAGTTCCTGCCCTGGCTACAGTCGGCGCTCGCCTATCGAGGGCACGGCGGCAACACGCAAGACGTGGCCGGGAACATCGTGGCGACCCAGAAGCACTCCTATACCGCGGGGCTCGCCCTGATCGCACAGGTGGACCTGGGCGATGCCCTCTACCGGAAGCTCGCCGCCCGGCAGGTCCGTCGCGCGGCGGAACACTCTCTGGGAGCGCAGGAGCGCGACTCGACCCTGAGCGCGGCCACTGCCTACCTCGAGCTGGTACGGACGCGGGCGCATTCGAGCGTGGTGCGAGAGTCCGTGGCGATCTCGCAGGCATACCAGGACCAGGTGGGACGTGCGGTCGAGATCGGCTTGGCCGCCAAGGGCGACCAGCTACGCGTCCAGGTGCAGACCCAGCGCTATGAAATCGAGCTGAGACGGGCCATCGAACAGGAACGGATCGTCTCCGCCAGGCTGGCCGAAGTCCTGCATCTCGATCCCGCCACACCGCTCTCGCCGGCGGACGCCGTACCGGTGCCGTTGACCCTGGTGCCTCGAGAAGCGACCCTCCCGTCTCTCCTGACCACCGCCACCGCGTCCCGCCCCGAGTTGCGGCGAAGTGAAGCGCTCATCGCCGCCGCCGAGAGGGCGCGGGACGCCACCACCCACGGTCCGCTCCTGCCCAGCATCGCCCTGCAGGGTTTCGCGGGTGGCCTGGGTGGCGGCCGAAAGGGCGTGCCCGACACCTTCGGCGACTCGGAGGACTACGCGATCGCTCTCGGCTGGCGCATTGGCCCGGGAGGACTGCTCGACCGGGGCAGGGTCAATGTAGCGAAGGCCCGATTGGAGACAGCGCGGCTCGACGAGCTGCGCGTGCGAGACGCCGTAGTCCGACAGGTCGCGGAGGCGTTCGAACATACGCGCTCGCTCGCCGACCAGATCGAGGCGACCCGCGCCAACCTCGGGACGGCGGCCCGCGCGTTGGATCTCAGCCAGACGCGCAAGGAGTTCGGCATTGGCGCCGTGCTCGAGGTGATCCAGGCCCAGCGCGACCTCACGCAGGCCCGCTCGGAATACGTGGACGCGGTCGCGGAGAGCGACAAGGCCCAGTACGCCCTTTCCTGGGCCATCGGCGCTCAGGGGTTGGCGACGGTCGCTCCGTGACCGTGTTCGTCCCTGGATCGATCGTTTACATCTAAACGATCTTGGTCCGGAACGACTCCTGCCGGTGCTCCGTCACCGCCGCGCCGTCGCTGGGGTGCGACAGGTGGACGGCGGCGGTGAGGCCGGTTGCGGCCCGATAGGCGGAGGCGACCCGCTCCGCGAAGCCCTCGGACGCGCCCTCGTGCACGAGCGCCACCGCGCATCCGGCCAGGCCCGCTCCCGTCATGCGCGCCCCGAAGCACCCGGGTGAGGCCTGGGCCGCGGCCACGATCGCGTCCAGGGCCGGGCCGGAGACACCGAAGTCGTCGCGCAGGCTGCGGTGGCTCTCCCCCATCAGCGCCCCCACCGTCGCGGCATCGCCCTTCTTCATCGCGTCCGCCGCCGCCAGTGTCCGGGCGTTCTCGGTCACCACATGCCGTGCCAGCGGCAGCAGCGCCTCGCCGAGCGCGCCCGCGCGCCGCTCGAGGTCCGCGATCGTCAGGTCGCGGAGGCTGCGCACGCCACAGCGTCGCGTGGCCTCCTCGCAGCGGGCGCGCCGCTCGTTGTAGGTCGAGTCCACGAGGTCCCGCCGGGTCGAGGTGTCGAGCACCGCCACCACCGTGCCGCGCGGCAGCGGGATCGGCCGCGTCGTGAGATCGCGGCAGTCGATGAGCAACGCGTGCCCCTCGCGACCGCAGGCGACGACGAGCTGGTCCATGATGCCGCACTGCACGCCGACCCAGCCGTTCTCCGCGCGCTGGGCCAGGCGCGCCGCCGTGACCGGCTGCCAGGGCAGACCGGCGGCGGCGGCGAAGGCGCGAGCGGCCGCCACCTCGAGCGCGGCCGAGGAGGCGAGGCCGGCGCCGATCGGGATCTCGCCGGTGAGCACGCCGTCCCAGCCGCGCAGGCGCGAGCCGGCCTGCTGGAAGGCCCAGGCCGTGCCCTTCACGTACTCGATCCAGCCGTGGCCCCGCTCGAGCGCGCCAAGCTGGAACGACTGCTCGTCGTCGAAGTCGAGCGAGCGCAGGACCACGCGATCGTCCGCGCGCGGGCGCAGGGCGATCCAGGCCCCCAGGTGCAGCGCCATCGGCAGCACGAACCCCTCGTTGTAGTCCGTGTGCTCCCCGAGGAGGTTGACGCGCCCGGGCGCGTGCACGATCAGCGTCGGCGCGCCGCCGAAGCGGTCCGAGAACGCGCGCACCGCGCGGTCCTCGGCCGCGGTCGCCTGCCGGTCCGTCACCGGGGACGACGGCCGGCCTTCCGTCATCGCGGCGCTCCCGCGATCGCGGGCTCCCGGTCCGGCGGGCCCGCCGGCGGGGCCTCCGGCTCGACGCCGGTCATGAGGTGCGCGAGCGCGGCCTCGGTCGCCTGGGCCCTCGCGAGCTCGCCCACCACGCGGCCGGCGCGCAGGACGACGATGCGCGTGGACAGCGCGAGCAGCTCCGGCATCTCGCTCGAGATCAGCAGCACCGCCGCGCCTTCCGCGGCCAGGCGGTCGATGAAGCCGTGGATCTCGGCCTTGGCCCCGACGTCCACGCCGCGGGTCGGCTCGTCGAGGATCAAGATCCGGCAGCGCGCGGCCAGCCAGCGCGCGAGCACGATCTTCTGCTGGTTGCCCCCGGAGAGGCCGGCCACCGGGAAGTCCAGGTGGGGCGAGCGCACGCGCAGCTTCGCGAACTGGTCGGCGACGAGGGCCGCCTCCTCGCCGCGGCGGACCCAGGCCAGGCGGGCCAGCCGGTCGAGGATCGGAAGCGTCGTGTTGGTGCGGCCGCCGAGCATGAGGACGAGTCCCTGCCGCTGCCGGTCCTCGGGCAGCATGCCCAGGCCCAGGCGCAGGGCGGCCGCCGGGTCGTGGATGCGGGCGGGCTGGCCGTCCACGAGCACGCGTCCGGTGGCGTCGGGGTCGAGGCCGAAGACCGCCTGCGCGACCTCGGACCGGCCGGCGCCGACGAGGCCGGCCAGCCCCACCACCTCGCCCGAGCGGACCGACAGCTCGATCCCGGAGAACCTGCCCGGGCTCGACAAGCCCTCCAGCCGCAGGCGGACGGGGCCCGGCTCCTGGCCCAGGTGCTCCGGCGTGACCGTCTCGAGGTTGCGGCCGATCATCATCTGCACGAGCGCGCGCTCGTCGAGGCCGCCCACCGGCCGCGTGGCGACGTGGGTGCCGTCGCGCAGGACGGTCACGGTGTCGCAGAGCTCGAAGATCTCCGCCAGGCGGTGCGAGACATAGAGGCAGGTCGCGCCCTGGGCCCGCACGCGGTTGATCAGCGCGAAGAGCTGGGCCGCCTCGTGCTCGCCCAGGCTGCTCGTGGGCTCGTCGAACACCATCACGCGCGGGTTCGATCCGGCCGCGCCCGCGATCTGGAGGAGCTGGCGCTGGCCGGGAGTCAGGCTCTCGACCGTGCGGTCCACGTCGAGCACGAGACCCACGGAATCGAGGATGGCCCGCGCCCGCGCGCGCAGGGCGGCGCGGTCGAGGCGCAGGCCGCGGCGGGGCAGCTCGCCCAGGCAGAGGTTCTCCGCCACCGAGAGGTTGCGGCAGAAGGTGGGCTCCTGGTGGACGATCGCGATCCCCGCCGCCCTCGCGTCGCGCGGGGTGGCGAAGCGGACGGGCGCGCCGTCGAGGACGATCCGTCCCTCGTCGGGCACGTAGAGGCCGGCCAGGATCTTCGACAGCGTGCTCTTGCCCGCGCCGTTCTCCCCGCACAGCGCGTGGCAGGAGCCGCGGGCCACGCAGAAGGACACGCCTTCGAGCGCGTTCACGCCGGGGAAGCGCTTGGAGATGTGGTCGAACTCGACGATCGGCGGCGCCGCCGGGCGCGCGCCGTCCGGCTCCGCCGTCACTTCGGCGAGGCCCCCGCCTGCAGGTACTGCTCGGGCACGTCCGTGAAGCCCCAGGCCTTGAGCTGCCGGGCCCAGTCGCCGAGGTTCTCCTTGGAGACGCGCACCAGCTCCATCGGGAGCCGCTCCGGCACCGTCTTGTTCAGGACGAGCTTGTCCACGATCGTGGAAACGCCGACGTGGCCCCAGAGGTACACCGGCTGGGCCAGCAGCACGGGGGCGAGGCCCTTCTCCACGTAGCGCAGCTCGACGGGCAGCGCGTCCACGGCCACGATCTTCATCCGCTTGGGATCGATCTCGTCGAGGAGCGTCCCCGTGAAGAGCGGCCAGCCGCCCACCATCCCCCAGCCCTGGATCTCGGGATAGGCGTTGTTGACCCGGATCACCTCCGCCGCCGCGTCCTGCGGGGTCTCGATGTTGGGGAACACGCCCACGATCTCGATGCCGGGATGCTTGGCCGCCTCCTCGCGCGCGCCCTGGACGCGCTTCTGCAGGTTGGGCGCGTTCTGGTTGCCCTGGAGGATCGCGACCTTGCCCTTGCCGCCCATCTGCGCGGCCAGCTCCGACATCACCGCCTGGCCGGTCTTCACGTCGTCCACGCCGTAGAACGCGAACCGCTTCGACTGGGGGGCATCGCTGTCGAAGGTCATCACGGCCAGGCCGCGCGCGACCGCGTCGTTGATCGCGCCCGTCACCTTCCCCGCGTCCGAGCAGGAGAGGAGGATCGCGTCCGCGCCCTCGTTCACGGCCTGGGCGATGCGCTGGGCCTGCACCTGCCCGTCTTCCTGGGGCGGCGTCAGCCAGGCCACCTCGATCTCGACCCCGTGCTTCTGGGAGAGCTCCTTGGCGGCGGCGTCCGCGCCGGTGCGGGCGGCCAGGAACACGGGATTGGTCGAGCTCTTGGCGATGAGGGCGATCTTGAGCTTCTTCTTGCTCTCGGCGGCGGCGGGAGCCGCCGCCGAGGGGGCACTGGCGGGCGCCGTTGCCGGCCCTCCGTTGCAGCCTGCCAGGACGACCAGGGCAACCGCGGCCAAGGCGCGGTGAACGTGTCGTTTCATCTGGTTCCTCCGGCCGGCGCCGCCACCAGTCGCCGCGCGGCCACCCGCGCGCTGCCCTGGTCGAGCACGACCGCAATGATGATGGCGATGCCGATGACGATCCATTCGTAGTTCTGATCGAGGTGGAGCGTGCGTATGGACTGCCGGATGAGCACGATGAGCAGCGCCCCGAGCATGGCGCTGATCGCGCTCCCCTTCCCGCCGGTCAGGCTGGCCCCGCCCACCACCGCGGAGGCGATCACGTACAGCTCGTAGCCGGCGGCGTCGCCGCAGGAGGCGGAGCCGTAGAAGCTCGCGCCCAGGAAGGCGGCCAGCCCCGCCGTGAGCCCGGAGACGATGAACACGCCCATCTGGATGCGGCCGAGGCGGAGCCCGGCGAAGCGGCTGGCCTCCGGGTTGCCGCCGAAGGCGAAGATGTGCCGCCCCATGACCGTCCGCTCGAGGTAGAGCGCGCCCAGGATCGCGATCGCCAGCATCATCAGCATCGGCACCGGGTAGAGCGAGCCGCTCAGGCCCAGCGAGGCCTTGGCCATTGCCGTCAAGGGCGGGGGGACCAGGATGCTCTCCGCGCGGCTCACCACGAAGGCGAGGCCGCGCAGGATCCACATCGTGCCGAGCGTGATCACGAAGGGATGGACGGGCAGGCCGACCACCATCACGCCGTTCAGGACGCCGCAGACGAGCCCGACGGAAAGGCAGAGGACGAGGGCGAGGGTCACCGTGCCCGCGTCCGACATCGGGCCCGAGGCCCGCAGGACGAGGGCCATGGTCACGCCGGTCAGCGCGTACACGGATCCGACCGAGAGGTCGATGCCGCCGGAGATGATCACGAAGGTCGCGCCCACCGCCATGATTGCGAAGAAGCTGGCGTCGGTGGCCGTCTGCACGAGCGTGTTGGAGTTGAGGAAGTTGTTGACCTCGAGCCCGGTACGCCGGTCGAGGTGGGCGCCCGCGAACACGGTGAGGATGGCGCCGAGGAGCAGGATGACCATCGAGAGCCCAGCGGGAGGCGAGGCCAGGGCCCGGCGCACGAACGGGCTCATCAGCCGCTGCGCCCGTTGCCGGGCTCGGAGGCGCTCCGTACGGACGGCTCGGCGGGCCCTCGCTCGGGCGGCTCGGCGGCACCCCGCGCCCGCCCGTCCACGGCCCCGCGCGTGGCCAGCCACGACCCGGCGATCGCGCCGTCCAGCGCCGCCCGCAGGCGCGCCGCCGCGTCCTCGGGCGTGAAGTCGCGCTGGGCCTCCGCCGCCAGCTCGTAGCCGACCACGAACTTGCGGACGGTGGCCGAGCGCAGCAGGGGCGGGAAGTAGCTCGCGTGCAGCCGCCAGTAGGGATGCGAATGGCCGTCCATGGGCTGCCCGTGCCAGGCCATCGAGTACGGGAAGGAGACGCCGAAGAGGTTGTCGTAGCGCCGGTTGAGACGGCCGAGGATGTCGGCCAGGGCGTCCCGCTCGTCCGAGAAGAGCTGCGAGAGGTGGCCGACCACGCGCGCGGGGATCACCAGCGTCTCGAAGGGCCAGGCCGCCCAGAAGGGCACGAGCACCGCCCAGTGGTCGTTGGCGCAGACGATGCGCGCGCCCTCCACGCGCTCGCGCGAGAGGTAGTCGCCGAGCAGGTCGCGCCCGTTGTCGTGGTGGTAGCGCCGCTGGGCGCCCATCCGGCGCTGGGCCCCCGTCGGGAGGTGCTGGGTGGCCCAGATCTGGCAATGCGGATGCGGGTTGCTGGCGCCCATCATCGCGCCCTTGTTCTCGAAGACCTGGACGTGGGTGATGCCCTCGCGCGCGGCCAGCCTCCCCGTCTCCTCCGCCCAGGAGTCGACCACGGCGCGGATCTCGCGGTTCGACATGCCGGCGATGGTCAGGTCGTGGCGCGGCGAGAAGCACACGACGCGGCAGGCTCCCGATTCCGGCTGCGAGCGCAGGAGCGCCTCGCGGCCCGCGGGGGCGGGGTCGGCGGCCGGGCTCAGGGCCGGGAAGTCGTTCTCGAACGAGAAGGTCGCGGTGTACGGAGGATTGCGCTCGCCCTTGGCGCGCTTGTTCCCGGGGCAGAGCGCGCATTCGGGATCGTAGGCGGGCAGGTCCTCCGGACGCGGCCGCTCCGTCTGCCCCTGCCAGGGCCGCTCGAGCCGGCCCGGGGACACGAGCACCCACTCGTCCAGCAACGGATTGTAGCGACGATGGGAATGGCGCGGTGTCGACACTCTTCCCCGACCTCGTCCGGGCCGCCGTCCTGTAATCGCTTACAACGCCGTCGCTTCTGTTTCGGGAACGCTAAACCATAGAGGCGCCCTTGTCAAAGACGCGTTGACAGCCCCGGGGCCCCGAACCTAACCTCTCCCCGACATGGCCACCTTCCGCGCGAGGACGCGGATGACGCGCGCGCGGCCGCGGGCGGCGCGGGCTGCGACCCGCCTGGGGGACGTGGCCCGGCTGGCCTGCGTCTCGACGGCCACGGTCTCCCGCACCATCAACGAGACGGGCGCCGTCTCCGACGCCACGCGGCGCCGCGTGATGCGCGCGGTCAACAAGCTCCACTACTACCCGAACGCGTACGCGCGGACGCTGGCCCTGGGCCGCAGCGACCAGATCGGCCTCCTCGTCTCCGACATCGCGAACCCGTTCTTCCCGGAGCTGGTCAAGGCCATCGAGCGCGACGCCTTCCAGCGCGGCTTCGAGGTCATCGTGGCGGAGACCGACTACGACCACGAGCGGCTGGGCAAGTCGGTGCGGCGCTTCCTGGAGCGCGACGTGGCCGGCGTGATCGTCATGGCCAGCGAGGTGGACCTTCCCCTGGTGGCGGGGCTGGCCCGCCGGCGGGTGCCGCTCGTGTTCCTGGACCTCGAAGTGACGGGCCCGCGCACCCGCACCGTCTCCGTGGACTACGCGCGGGGCATCGACGAGGCCGTCCATCATCTGGCCCTTCTCGGGCATCGCGAGCTGGCCTACGTCGGGGGTCCGCCTCTCCTGATCTCCGCGGCCAAGCGCCTCCAGGCCTTCCAGAGAGCGGCCGCGCGCCACATCGGGCCGGCCGCGAAGCCGCGCGTGTACGAGGGCGACTTCCGGCTCGAGAGCGGGCTGCGCGCGGGGGGGGAGATCCTCGCCTCGCGGCCGCCGCCGACCGCCGTCCTGGCCGCCAACGACCTCATGGCCCTGGGGGTGGTGAAGGCCTGCCGCGCCCAGGGGCTCTCGATCCCCCGCGACCTCTCGGTGGTCGGCTTCGACGACATCGCGTTCGCCAGCCTCTCCGACCCGCCGCTGTCGACGGTATGCCTCCCTCGCGACGAGCTGGCCCGCGGCGCCACCGCCGCCCTGCTCCAGAGCCTCGAGGACGACGCGGAAACGGCCGTTCCGGGGATGGTCCCCACCTATTTCGTGGCGCGCGGGTCGACGGGTCCGGCGCCAGAAGCGAGCCCTGATCGATGAAGACGAGCCCTCTCCGTCCCGACGACCTCCGCGGGGTGTTCGCGGTCCCCCCGCTGGCCCGCCGCGCCGACGCCCGGCGCACGCTCGACCTCGAGCAGAACGGCCGCATCCTCCGCCACATGGCCGCGGGCGGCCTGCGCCGCTTCCTCTACGGGGGCAACGCGTTCCTCTACCACGTGACGCTCGCGGAGTACGAGGAGCTGCTCGGCTGGATGGCCGGCTTCCCGGAGGACCACTGGGCGATCCCGAGCGTGGGCCCGTCGTTCGGTCGCGCCCTCGACCAGGCGCCGCTGCTCCGCCGCCACCGGTTCCCCTGCGCGATGGCCCTGCCTTGCGGCGATCCGCGCGACGCCCTGGGCCTGGAAGCCGGGCTGCGCGAGATCGCGGACGCCGCCTCTCTCGGGCTCATCCTGTACCTCAAGGAGGAAGGCGCGTTCGGCGCGGACCAGACCGCCGGCCTCGAGGCCGTCAGCCGCCTGGTGCGTGACGGCGTGTGCGTCGGCATCAAGTACGCCGTGGTGCGAAAGGACCCGCTGGACGACCCGTACCTGAAGGCCCTGCTCGAGCGTATCGACCGGCGCTACGTGATCAGCGGCATGGGCGAGCGCCCCGCGGTCGCGCACCGGAGGACGTTCGATCTTCCCGGGTTCACGACCGGCTCCGGCTGTCTCGCCCCCGCCCTCACGAACGCGCTGCTCGACGCCTGCGCGAAACGGGACTGGCCGCGCGCGGAAGAGATCCGCGGCGCGTTCATGCCCCTCGAGGACCAGCGGGACGCCTGGGGTCCCGCGCGCGTCCTCCACGCGGCCACCGAGCTCGCCGGCATCGCCACCACCGGCCCCATCCCGCCGTTCGTGACCGCGATCTCGGACGCGCAGCGGCGCGAGCTGGAGCCTTTGGCGCGGGCGCTCGTGGCGCGCGACCACACGCCCGCCGGCCAGCCGGAGCCGGCGCAGGGTTCTCGGCATTGACCGCGGCCCGCCACAAGACATCCGCGGATCTCCGCAGCGCGCGCTGGTTCGCGCGGCCGGACCTCCGGTCGTTCACCCACCGCTCGCGCACCAAGCAGGCCGGCTTCGCGGAGACGGAGTTCCAGGGCCGGCCCGTGATCGGCATCCTGAACACCTGGAGCGACGCCAACTCCTGCCACACGCACTTCCGGATGCGCGCGGAGGAGGTCAAGCGCGGCGTCTGGCAGGCCGGGGGCTTCCCGCTGGAGATGCCCGTCCTGTCCGTGGGCGAGACCTACATGAAGCCCACCACGATGCTCTACCGGAACCTGCTCGCCATGGAGACCGAGGAGATCATCCGCGCCAACCCCGTGGACGGCGTGGTCCTCCTCGGCGGGTGCGACAAGACGGTGCCCGGCCTCATCATGGGCGCCACCAGCGCGAACCTGCCCGCGATCTTCGTCTGCGCGGGGCCCATGCTGCGCGGCAACTGGCGGGGCCAGGTCCTCGGCAGCGGCAGCGACGTCTGGAAGTACTGGGCGGAGAAGCGCGCGGGCAACATCGACGACTGCGCGTGGAGCGAGATCGAGAACGGCATCGCGCGCTCGTTCGGCACCTGCATGACCATGGGCACGGCCTCCACGATGGCGGCGGCGGCGGAGGCCCTGGGCCTGATGCTGCCCGGCGGCTCCTCGATCCCCGCCGCCGACGCCAACCACCCGCGGCTGGCCTCGGACAGCGGCCGGCGCATCGTCGAGATGGTGTGGGAGGACCTCAAGCCGCGCGACGTGATGACGAGCGAGGCCTTCGAGAACGCGGTCACGGTCACGATGTCGCTCGGCGGCTCGACCAACGCGATCGTCCACCTGATCGCGATGGCGGGGCGCGCGGGCGTGCCCCTCGACCTCGACCGCTTCGACGCCCTCTCCCGCCGCACGCCCGTGGTCGGCAACATCCGCCCGTCGGGGAAGTACCTGATGGAGGACTTCTTCTACGCGGGCGGCCTGCGCGCCTCGATGGCGCGCATCGCCGACCTCCTGCACGCGGACGCGATGACCGTGAACGGGCGGACGCTGGGCGAGAACATCGCGGGGGCGGAGGTCTACGACGAGGACGTGATCCTTCCCCGGGCGCGTCCCCTGAGCGCGGAGGGCGGGGTGGCGGTGCTGCGCGGGAGCCTGGCCCCGAATGGTGCCGTCATCAAGCACACCGCCTGCGAGCCGCGGCTGCTGCGCCACGTCGGGCCGGCGATCGTCTTCAAGGACTACAACGACCTCGACCATCGCATCGACGATCCCGCGCTGCCCGTCACCGCCGACTCCGTGCTCGTCCTCCAGAAGGCGGGACCCCTCGGCGCGCCCGGCATGCCGGAGTGGGGCATGCTGCCCATCCCGAAGAAGCTGCTCGAGCAGGGCGTGCGCGACATGGTGCGCGTCTCCGACGCGCGCATGAGCGGGACGAGCTACGGCGCCTGCGTCCTGCACGTGGCGCCGGAGTCGTTCGTGGGCGGACCCCTCGCCTTCGTGCGCGACGGAGACCTCATCGAGCTGGACGTGCCCGGCCGCCGCCTCGACCTGCGCGTGTCCGAGGAGGAGATGGCGCGCCGCCGCTCCGGCTGGACGCGCGCGGAGTTCCCCTACCCGCGCGGCTGGACCGCGCTCTACGCGCAGCACGTGACCCAGGCCGACAAGGGCTGCGACTTCGACTTCCTGGAAGGCACGGCGCCCCTCCCGGAGCCGGAGATCCATTGAGCGCGGCGACCCTTCCCGTCAACGCCTTCAAGCGTGCGCTGGCCGAAGGCCGCACGCAGATCGGCCTGTGGACCAGCCTCGGCACCGGCACCGCGGCCGAGATCCTGGGCGGCGCCGGCTTCGACTGGCTCCTCATCGACACCGAGCACTCCCCCACCGAGCTGCCCATGGTCCTCGACCAGCTCCGGGCCCTCGAGGGCACGGGCGTCACCCCGATCGTGCGCCCGGCCTGGAACGACGTCGTGATCATCAAGAGGCTGCTCGACCTCGGCGTGCAGACGCTCCTTGTGCCCTACGTCCAGTCGGCGGAGGAGGCGCGCCGGGCGGTGGCGGCCACTCGTTATCCACCCGAGGGCGTCCGCGGCGTGGCCGTCGTCCATCGCGCGAACCGCTACGGCCGGGTGAAGGACTACCACGTGCAGGCCAACCGCGAGATGTGCGTGCTCGTCCAGATCGAGACGCGCCGGGCCCTGGCCGAGCTCGGGGCCATCGCGGCCGTGGAGGGCGTGGACGGCCTCTTCATCGGCCCCTCCGACCTGGCCGGCGACCTCGGTTACCTGGGCAACAACCGGCATCCGGAGGCCATCGCCGCGTTCACGGACGCCTGCGCCCGCGCGCGCAAGGCCGGAAAACCCATCGGCATCCTGGCCCCGGTCGAGGAGGACGCCCGCCGCTACCTGGAGATGGGCTTCAGCTACGTGGCCGTCGGCAGCGACATCGGCGTCCTGCGCAACGCGGTCGAGCAGCTCCGCGCGCGTTTCGCGCGATAGCGCCGGCGTGATCGCGCCTGTGCTCCTGCGACGAACTCGGTCCGGACCGAGTTCATTCTGTCGAAATACCGCAAGAGCGATCTTGGGCTCGGCGTTTCTCGTCGCGTTCGGACCGCCGACCGCCGCGCCGCTCGATTCTCCGCGTATGACGTCAAGTCAAGCGTCGCCGACACCGAGCCCGAAACCATCGAGCCCGGGCTCGAACGGCGTGAACATCTACCCCTCGCCACTCCCCTGATGTGACGCCGGCGCCGGGCGTAGGAGATTCACATCATCCTCGCTCGCCCGTCCCCGACCGCGGCCGCGGCTCCGCCTTGAAGCGCGCGCAGTCGATCTCGTACTTCTGGACCTTGTACGAGATGATGCGCTCGGTGGTGCCGAGCAGGCGCGCCGCCTTGGCCCGGTTGCCGCGGCTCGTCTTCAGGGCGTCCAGGATCAGGTCCTTCTCGTAGCCCTCCACTGCCGTGGCCAGGTCCAGACGCGGCAGCGTGCCCGAGACCTCCGCCGTCTGCAGGGTGGGCGGGAGGTGGTGCCCGTGGATCACGCCCCCGTCGCACACGAGCACCGCGCGCTCGACGCAGTTCTCCAGCTCGCGCACGTTGCCCGGCCAGTGGTAGCTCATCATCATGTCGATGGCGGTGGTGGCGATCCGCCGCACGTCCTTGCCCGCCTCCGCCGCGTACTTCTGCACGAAGTGGTCGGCCAGGAGGAGGATGTCCGGCCGGCGGTCGCGCAGGGGCGGCATGTAGACGCTGAAGACGTTCAGGCGGTAGTAGAGGTCCTCGCGGAACGTGCCCTCCCGGACGGCCTTCTCCAGGTCCTTGTTGGTGGCGGCGATGAGGCGCACGTTCACCTTGATCGGCTGCACGCCGCCCAGCCGGTCGATCTCGCGCTCCTGGAGCGCGCGCAGGAGCTTGACCTGGGTGGGCAGGCTCAGCTCCCCCACCTCGTCCAGGAAGAGGGTGCCCCCGTGGGCCAGCTCGAAGCGCCCCTTCTTCTGGGCGCGGGCGTCGGTGAAGGCGCCCGCCTCGTAGCCGAAGAGCTCGGACTCGATCAGGCTCTCCGGCAGCGCGCCGCAGCTCACCTTGATGAACGGCTTGGCCGCGCGCGCGGAGCCGTAGTGGACGGCGTGGGCGATCATCTCCTTGCCGGTGCCGGACTCGCCGCGGATCAGCACGGTCGTGGTGGTGCGCGCGACCTGGGCCACCTGCTCGTAGACCGCCTGCATGGGCCGGCTGTTGCCCACGATGTTGCGGAAGTCGTAGCGCTCCTTGAGCTCCTGGCGGAGCTGGCGGTTCTCCTGGACCAGGCCCTTGCGCTCGGCCTCCAGGAGGCGCTGCACGCGGATGGCGTGGCCGATCATGGAGGCGGCCACCCCGAAGAACTTCACCTCCCGCTCGAAGCTCTCGTCCTTGTCGTAGGGAAGGGTGACCCCCAGCGCCCCCACGGTGGCGTCGTCGACGGAGATGGGCACGCACAGGAAGCTGATCTCTCCCTTGCCCGCGCCCTTGAGCACGCCCGTGCGGTCGAGGAAGAGCGGCTCGTGGGAGGCGCGGGGCACCACCACCGGCTTCCCCGTCTGCACGACGCGCCCGGTGATGCCCTCCCCCACCCGGTAACGGACGCGCCCGGTGGCCTGCCAGCTCAGCCCCGCCGCCACTTCGATCGCGAGCTGGCCGGTGTCGGGGTCGAGGAGCGCCACGCTGCCGCTGAGCAGGCCGTGGCGCTCCTTCAGGATCTCGAGCACCTTCGTCAGGGCCGACTTGAGGTTCAACGTCGAGCTCAGCGTCTGGCTCACTTCGAGCAGGTCGCTGAGCTTGCGGATTTCCGCGGTGGTCACCGTCCCCGTCGGCCCGTCCAGAGGCACCCTCGTGGCCATCCGGCCTCAGATGTCGAAGTAGAGGGCGAACTCCCACGGATGCGGCCGCAGGCGTATGGCGTCGACCTCGTTCTTGCGCTTGTAGTCGATCCAGGTCTCGATGAGGTCCTTGGTGAAGACGTCGCCCTTGAGCAGGAAGGCGTGGTCGTGCTCGAGGTTGTCGAGCACGACGTCGAGCGAGCCCGGGAGCTGCTTGATCTCCTTGGCCTCCTCCGGGGGCAGCTCGTAGAGGTCCTTGTCCATGGGCTTGCCGGGATCGATCTTGTTGGCCACGCCGTCCAGGCCCGCCATCACGCAGGCGGCGAAGGACAGGTACGGGTTGCAGGTGGGGTCGGGGGTGCGGAACTCGATGCGCTTGGCCTTCTCGGCGTTCGAGTACATCGGGATGCGGATGGCGGCCGACCGGTTGCGCTGGCTGTAGGCGAGGTTGATGGGGGCCTCGTAGCCCGGGACCAGGCGCCGGTAGGAGTTGGTGGAGGGCGCGATGAGCGCGCACAGGGCGGGGGCGTGCTTGAGGATCCCGCCGATGTAGTGCTTGCACATCTCGGAGATGTCCGCGTAGCCGCCCTTCTGGTAGAAGAGGTTCTTCCCCTCCTTCCAGAGCGACTGGTGCGTGTGCATGCCGGAGCCGTTGTCCTGGAACATCGGCTTGGGCATGAAGGTGGCGGTCTTGCCGTGCTTGTGCGCGGTGTTCTTCGCGCAGTACTTGTACCAGAGCACGGCGTCCGCCATCTTCGTGAGCGTGTTGAAGCGCATGTCGACTTCGGTCTGGCCGCCCGTGGCCACCTCGTGGTGGTGCACCTCGATCTTGACCCCCACGCTCTCGAGGGCGAGGACCATCTCCGAGCGGAGGTCCTGGAAGTGGTCCATCGGCGGGACCGGGAAGTAGCCCTGCTTGTAGCGGGGCTTGTAGCCCAGGTTGGGGCGATCGGGCGTGCCCTCCTTCCCCGAGTTCCAGAAGCCCGCCTCGGAATCGATGTAGTAGTAGCCGGAGTTGTAGTTCTGGTCGAAGCGCACGCTGTCGAGGAAGAAGAACTCGAGCTCGGGCCCGATGTAGATGGTGTCGGCGAGGCCCGACTTCTTGACGTAGGCCT
>JBGPBV010000132.1:0-19554 GCA_041481445.1 Vicinamibacteria bacterium | reverse complement strand
TGGCCGTTTCATGGGCTCGGCCGCGAACGCTAGCACGATTCCGGCGGTGCTATGATCGGCCCACGCGCCCGTAGCTCACTCGGATAGAGCACTTGGCTTCGAACCAAGGGGTAGGGGGTTCGAATCCCTCCGGGCGCGCCATCAATATCAATACTCCAAGCGCCATCGGCCAAAGCCTCGCCGACGTTACACGCCGCGTAACACTTTCGTGGCGCGTAACGAGGCACCCGCCCCCGAGACCTTCCAAACGACGGAGGCGCGGCCCACGGCCGGCATTTCTCCACGCTCGGGCTACTGGCGCGAATCATGCTCAGCGTCGGGCCAAGGAGTGCCGGATGAACACGACTGATCGCGGAAGACTCCTCCGTGTCTACCCGGTGCTCCAGGAGCTGCCACCGGATCTTCTCGCGAAGGTCGAAGACACGGCGAGGCCGGTCCAGGCATCCGCGGGCCAGCAGGCTTTCGGTGACGGCAATCCCTGTACGCGCTACCCGCTGCTCATCGAGGGGATCATCCGGGTCTCGAAGTCCAGCCCCGATGGCCACGAGATCCTCCTGTATCGCCTCAACCCCGGGGAAAGCTGCGTCATCACGGTCGTGGCCCTGCTCGGCGAGACCTCCTATCCCGCGATCGGAACGGCCGAGACGAAGCTCTCTCTCCTCGGCGTCCCTCGGAGCGTGTTCCTGGAGATGGTCCTGAAGTCCCCGGCCTTCCGGGTCTTCGTCTTCAACTTCCTCTCCCAGAGAATGGGGCACCTGATGGCCCTCATCAACGACGTGGCTTTCCGCCGGGTCGATCAGCGGCTCGCCTCGCGGCTGCTCCTCCACCCGCAGCCCATCACCACGACCCATCAGATGCTCGCCGATGAGCTGGGGACGACCCGCGAAGTCGTGAGCCGGACCCTGGAGGCCTTCCAGCAATCAGGGATGCTCAGGCTCGGCCGAAAGCGGATCGAGATCCTGGACCGGAACGCGCTGGACCGGGTTCCGCAGGGTCGAGACGAGCTGAAGTAAGTCCGCCCGAGGCGTCCACCCTCCGCTAGCGACCGGTAGAGACTACGGTCGGTCCGCGACGGCGCGCGCCGCGGACCGACGATTCGCCCCCGCGATCAGCGTGCGCGCACGAACTTCGCGCCCACGTTCTTGCTGGCGTTCATGGTGACGATGCAGAGCAGCTTCGAGCCGGTGCAGGCGCCGGTCCAGCCCGCGAAGCGCGATCCGATCTTCGGCACCACGAGCAGCCTCACGACGGTCCCGGTCTTGTAGGTTTCCGTGCAGTCGCGCCCGCAGAAGATCCCGAGCGGGAGACTGGCGACAAGCCCGCCGGCCCTGGGCTGGAGCTGCAGCGAAACCGTGAGCGTCGCCTGCGCCGGCGTGGTGCCCGGATCGCGGCCCCAGGATGGATCGCTCACGTTGCCCTGCGCGGTGAGTCGCGTGACCTGGGTGGTGGCCGCCGCGAGCAACGCGTCGGCGGCCAGGGCCGCCGGGCCGTTGAGCGTCGGCGCGGGAATGGTATAGAGGTCCGAGGCGCCGTCGCGATCGCTGCTGAACAGGATCAGCGTTCCGTCCGGCGAGAAGCTGGGATCCCCGTCGTTGAAGGCCGGATCGGGTGAGAGCAGCGTGATTCCGGTGCCGTCACGCCGGACGTACCAGATCTGCCACGGGGTGCAGCACGGGTCCACGTTCTGGCTCGAGAACACGAGGGCGCTGCTGTCCGGCGACCACGCCGGTCTCCAGTCCTGCTCGAGCGACTGCGCCCGCGGCGTCCCCGGGTCGCCGGCGGAGACGATCTGCTCGCCGGACCCGTCCGGATTGACCGTCACGATCTCATAACCCGCGGAGGTCTCCGTGGTGCCCGTGTCCGGGTCCGTGCGCTGCTCGAATCGCACGCCGGAGAACGCGATCTTCGTCCCGTCGGGCGACCACGCGGGGAAGAGCTCGTCGAAGTCGGAGCTCGTGATGTTCACCTCCCCGGTTCCGTCCGTGTTCACGACGAAGATGTCGAACTGGAGGCCCATCACGATGCCGGGGACCTGACGCACGAACGCGATCTGTGTCCCGTCGGGCGACCACGAAGGATCGAACTGGAACGACGGCGTATCGAGGATCGGCACCACGTTGGTGCCGTCGCCGTTCATCGCGAGGACGCGGTTGACGCCGTTGAACCCCTCGACGAACGCGATCCTGGTGCCGTCCGCGGACCAGGCGGGGCCGAACTCGTTCACGTCCGGCGTGTTCGTGAGGTTCGTCTGACCGGATCCGTCCGGATTCACGGTCCAGATGTCGCAAGTCGTGAACCCGATGGTGGAGTTGTATTCGCACACGTTGTAGGCGATCCGGCCGTTGACGGCCGTGACCTGAGCGGTGGCCGTCGCCGGGAGCACGAGACCGGCCGCGACCGCGACCAGCCACAAGGAAATTGAGTGCTTCATCTCCACCTCCTGCCGCGAGAGAGTAGAGATGTAACCGAGGCCCGCCGCCGCCGTCTGTATCTGTGGGCACACAACAAGGGGGGACCGAGAGGCGTTCTTCATGTCGCGCCAAGCGCCGCAGAAGCGGTTGGACCCGTGGGACGGCCACACTACCGGCGACGGTGCGGTCGCCCGGCCACGGCAGTGATGGTTCGGCAGATCAGGAAGAGGTTCGAGTCCCTCCGGGCGCGCCACCTCTCGCGGCTCCGCCGGCCCAGAAACCGCCGCGCGTCACGCTTCCGGCACGTAAAGAAGACTTGACCTCCCGGCTCGCGTGGACCAGCATGCCACCGAAACAAGCACAACTGGGCGCCGGATGGGTCGTAGGTCTTGCGGGGGACGGCCGTCTGCCAGGGTGAGTCGTCACCGCCGCTGAAACCGCCGCACCCGCGGTCGCGCGCGGCGACGCGGTGACGGACTGGAACAACTATGCGAACGCCGCGATCTTCTCGACCGGGCCGACGGCGCACGCGGCCGTCCTCAGCACCGCGATGGTGCAGGGCGCCGTCTACGACGCCGTCAACGCGATCGCCGGAGGCTACCGGCCCTATCTCCCCACCCCAGCCGCCGACCCCTCGGCCTCGCAGGACGCCGCCGCCACTGCGGCCTTCCGCGTCGTCGCCGCCCTCGTTCCGTCCCAGCTTGCCGTCCTCCAGGGGCAATACGACACGTCGCTCTTGGCGATCGCCGACGGGCCCGCGAAGTCGGCCGGGATCGCGGTGGGCGAGGCGGCGGCGGCCGCGATGCTCGCCGCGCGGGAGCACGACGGCCGGAACGGACCGTTCACGTTCGTGTTCGGCACCGCCCCCGGCGAATGGCGCAAGTCGCCCCCCTTGTTCCTGGCCGATCCCACGCCCTGGGTCGGCAACGTGACGCCGTTCCTGCTTCCCGACGCCGAGATGCTTCGCTCGGATGGGCCCTACGAGCTCCGGAGCCGCGCCTACGCGAAGGACTTCGACCCATGTTCAGAATGGGTTGCGCGAGGGGAGCGGGCATCCGGTCATCGGTGCTCCTGATCGTCCTCGCATTCGTGTTCGCGGCGCCCGCGATCGCGGGGGGTGGCCGCCACACCGTGTCGGTGCCGCCCCCTGGGGGAGCGGACGACACGGCCAGCATCCAGGCCGCCCTGGACCAGTGTGTCGCGCACGGTCCCGGCTGCACCGTGCAGCTGGCCGCGGGGACCTATCGGACGAGCCAGCTGCTGGCGTACGACTTCAAGGGCACCTTCAAGGGCATGGGCCCGAGCGAAGCGTCATCGAGGCACTGCCCAACCTGCCCGTGAACTTCCCTCCCGACGATCCGAACCCCGCCACGAAGCCTCCGAACCTGACGGACACCCTCTGGCCCGACCTCCTCATCTTCGTGGACGGGGACGTCTCGGTCTCGGACGTCGGCTTCCGGGTCACCTCGAGCGTGCCGATGCAGACCTGGGGCCTCTTCGGCATGGAGTTCCACGAGATGCTGTCGGCGGTCCGGGTGATGATGGCGAAGGGCCCGATGAACGTGTCGATTCGACGCATCGCGGTGCAGGGCCTCCCCGACGCGACGTCGGTCTGGGGGTACAACCTGATCAATTGCGTGATCGTGGCCGGAGAGCAGCCGGCGCCCACCATCGTCGGCGACTGGCGGCAGGACCACATCCCGTTCACGGGCAACGTCGCCATCACCGACAACCACTTTCGGGGCTGCACGTCGAGCGATGCGTTCTCCCACCACATCGGCTCGCGGATCGTCATCTCCAGGAACGTGTCGGAGGACGTCGGATACGGGGTCGAGCACGGCAACGTCGAGGGTTCCCTGGTCGAGATCTCCGGAAATCGCGCCGCCGCCACCCAGTTCGGAGTGATCCTCTACAACCCCTACTATCCGGCCGAGAAGCCCAGCCGGTTCGTCATCCGTGACAACGATCTCCTCGTCGCCGGCCCGGCGGCCTGGGACGGGATCGCCCTGTACGACAACTCGGGACCCGGCGAGACGAAATCGCAGGATGCCGTCATCTCCGGCAACCGGGTCGAGACACGGGCCGCGGGCGGCTCCGCCATCCACGCCAGCTTCACGCGGGGGACGCAGATCTGGAGCAATCGAATCGCCGGAACCGCCGCCGCCGGCATCCGGCTCCAGGGGGCCACCTGGTGCGCGGCGGTCGAGAACCGTCTCGACGGCTTCACGCCTGCCCCGGATCAGGCGCGTATCGTGCTCGACGCGAACACGAGTCACTGCCTGGTCGTCGGAGCGTACGAGGAAACGGACGTGCTCGATCTGGGCAGGGACAACCTGGTGGTCGATCGGAGGCGGTAGTCCGAGCGGGATGAGTTCGAGCTGGACGGACGCTCGCGGCGGGGTACCTCCCTGACGGTACCGGGCTTCCGGTCTATGATCACGCGCAACGCGCCGCGGACGACGAACGGATCCGGCGGTAGATGGTCCAAGTCCGTCCGGGCGCACCACATCGTTCCATCCTCAAGGGCCCAGATGGGAGGTGACAGTGCCGCCTCGTCCTCCATCCCGGTGGTCTCGTGCGCGTCGGTCTCGCGGGTGCCCTCGAGGCGAAGCTGGCCGCGCTCACGTCAGCAAGCCCATGAGCCGGAACGTGTCCACGGTCGCGGTATTCAGGTCGTAGCGACCCAGCTCCGACGGGTGGGCCCACGCCGCCTCCGTGAACTCCGGATTCAGGGTCACCGCCGTGCTCGCCAGCCGGCACTCATAAAGAAGGAAGACCATGTAGATCGACCGGCGCGTGCCGTCCGGGAAGAGCTTCTCGAACGTGCCGTCCTTGAAGAACAGCGGTCGGGCCGGAGTCGTCGCGGACGACCGGCACCACGATCAGGCGCGCCGCCAGCGGATCCCGCCTACGCGGGCGCGGGCGCGGCCGCGATCTTGGCGGCCAGCCAATGAAGGCAGGCCAGGTGCTGCTCGTCGTGGCTCCGCAGCAGGTACACGAGAGAGCGCAGCGTGACCTCGCCGTACTCGGCGAACGTGCCCGTCCGCGCGAGCTGGACGTCGTCCAGGGCACGGAGGTCGGCCACCGTGCGCCAGCGCGCGGCGCGGAAGGCCTCGCTCGCGAGGGCCACGTTGGCGCCGTCGTAGCGCCTCTCCTTCGCCATCTCGTATCCGTCCAGCGACAAGAGCGACGGATGGTCCTCGGCGAGGATCCGCCGGATCCGGACCTGGTATCCATCGACTTCGATGTCGCGCAGGTGGCAGACGTGCTCGATCGCGGAGAAGGTCTCGCCCGGCGATCCTCCCCACGATTCCGGCTTCCAGCGGAGCCGGGCGGCCGGGATCGAGCGCAGGGTCACTTCGAGCTGCCGGGGCATCTCCGTGAGCTGCGTGATCAGGTCGGGCGAGACGGTCATGGCGTACGGACGTCAATTGTACGCGCCCCTGCGACGATCCTTGTCAGCCCTATCCAAGAAGCGCTATGGCGCATGATCGAAAAATGCTCTCATTGATGCTACACTCCGACCGTCTCGGCGTGGGATCCTCCTGAGCCGCGAGCGCATTCCTGTTCTTACGGCTCACGCGCGCTGTGCCGCGCCGCGCCGGGACGCTTGACTCAGTGCGCCGTTCGCGTGATCCGGGCCTGCGGCCGTCCGAGCAGGAAGCCCTGGCCCATGCGCACGCCGAGCTGGAGCAGGCTGTCCAGCTCCTCCCGCTGCTCGATCCCCTCCGCGATGAGCGGGGCCTGGATCTGCTCGCCGAGGGAGGCCAGGGCCGTGATCACCTGGCGCTTGATGGTGTCCGCGTGGAGGTTGCGCACGATCGAGGTCGCGACCTTGATGTACTCGGGACGGAGCTGCAGGATCGACTCCAGCCCGGAGTAGCCCGACCCCGCGTCGTCGATCGCGATCTGGAGGCCGGCCTGGCGCAGCCGGTCCAGGGTCTCGCGGAAGGCCGGGTAGTCGTGCACGACCTCCTTCTCGGAGATCTCGACCACCACGTTCGGGTGCGCGCGGCGCATGGAGTCGAGGTTGCGCTCGTCCAGGAACACGGAGTGCCCGAGCAGGCGCGGGGAGGCGTTCACGAACAGCTTCTTGCCCGTCACCGCCCGCGGCACCTTGGCGAAGATCGTCTCCAGGCAGAGGCTCTCCAGCTCCAGGGTCATGTCCGCCTCGTGGGCGACCGCGAAGAGCACGTCCGGCAGCTCCAGCTCGCCCACGGGGCCGCGGATGAGGGCCTCGTAGCCGATGACGTCGTTGTCCCGGATGCTGACCACCGGCTGGTACACCGCGTGCAGCTTGCGCCCGGCCAGCACCGCCCGGCAGCTCGCCACCAGCTTGAGGCGCTCCGCGGTCTCCCGCGTCTCCACCAGGCGGGCCGCCTCCCGCAGGCCGCGGATGACGTTGCGCGAGGGACGGACGCGGGGGTCGTCGGCCACGCAGACCGCGCTGCAGTGCACGGCCATCAGCTCCACGATCGTGCGCCCCAGGCGCTGGCTCAGCCGGCGGGTGGCCCCGTCGCGGAAGCGCACGGCCTCCTTCTCCAGGCGGGCCTCGGGGTCGGCCGCGCCGTCCGCGGCCACGTCGAAGAGGAGGTAGAACCCGTCGCAGCCGGTGAACTGCATGGAGAGGAAGCCCGACCGCAGCGACGAGGCCTCCAGGTCCGCGCGCAGGCTCTCCGTCACGCAGCGCAGGACCTGGTCGTAGAGCTCCCATCCGTAGACGCTCTCGATCCCGGCGAAGCGGCCGAGCTGGAGGTAGACCACGCCCAGGTTCGACATGCGCTCGTTGCGCAGGTCGGCCACCGGATAGAGGGGCAGCCCCGTGACCCAGTCGCTGAGGATGCGCTGCAGGCGGAGCCGCTCCAGCTCGTCGACCATGGGTGGAGCGGCGCCCGCGGCGGCGCGTCCCCGGTTCGAATGCCTCGCGCGCAGTGCCGTCCTACCGCCCCCCAATCGCACCTCCCGGTTCTCGGCCGACCAGCGCGCGGACCTTGGCCCGGAGGTCGCGGGCGCGGAACGGCTTGCTGATGAAGTCGGAGCCGCCCACCTGCATGGCGGTGATGCGGTCGCGCACGTCCGCGTGCCCGGTGAGGAAGAGGACGGGCACCTCGCGCGTCTGGCTCTGCCGGCGCAGGATCTCGCACAGCTCCCAGCCGTCGAGGCGCGGCATGCCCACGTCGAGGAGGACGACGGAGGGAGGAGCGGACAGGGCCTGCCGCAGCGCCTCCTCCGGGTCCCCGAACCAGTCCACTTCGTAGCCCTCGCCGGCCAGGGCGCTGGAGACGGCGGCCCGCACCGTGACGTCGTCGTCCACGATGAGCACGCGCGGCTTGCTCACGAGGCCATCTCCGCGGCCACCGGCAGCAGGACGCGGACCTCCGCCCCGCGGTCCTGCTCGCTCCAGAGCGAGATGCTGCCGCCCATCGCCTCCACCAGCTCGCGCGAGAGCGTGAGGCCGAGGCCGCGCCCGTCCGCGCGCAGGGCCTGGGCGCCGCGGCCGCGGTAGGCGGGGTCGAACGCGCGCGCGCGCTCCTCCGCGCTCATCCCCATCCCGGTGTCGCTGACCACCACGTGCGCGTGCACGGCGTCCGCCCACAGGCGGATGCGCACGGCCCCCCCCGCCGGCGTGTACTGGAGGGCGTTGTCGAGGACGTTCCGGAACACGCGCTGGAGGGCCACGGGGTCCGCGCGCACCTCGACGCGCGGCCGCTCGGCGGACATCTCGATGCGCACCTTCTCGCCGTGGGTCTCGCGGTACCGGCCGGAGAGCTCGCCCAGGAGGCGCACGAGGTCGACGGCGGCGTTGGGGAGGGCGGCGCGCCGGTCGCGCGCGGCGCCGGGGCCGTCCACCAGCAGCTCCATGAGCTCGATCTCGGAGGCGAGGTTGGCCAGGTGCTCGTCCACGGGCAGCTCCCCCCGGCGCGCGCGCTCGGCGATGAGGTCGGCGTACACCTTGACGACGCTCAAGGGCGACCGGATGTCGTGGAGGATCTCCGCCCGCAGGTCACGCTCGCGCGGGGCAGAGGTCGGGGAGGCCGGCGGCACGGGGGAGGAGTCGGCGGGGCGCCGGTTGGTGGCCGCGGCCGCGGGCGCCACCGGCGCCGCCGGAGTGGCCGTGCGCTCGGACCGTTCCTGGACCGCGTCCGCGGGAAGGGCCAGCTCCATCGCGGCCAGCAAGGCCAGAGGCCACAGCACGAGCGCGGCCGTGGCCAGGGGCCGCTCGAGAGCGGCCGCGGGCGAGACGGCCGCCAGCACCACCAGCCCGAGCATGGTGGCCACGGAAAGGAAGCGTGCCGCCGGGAGGCCGTGGAAGCGCCGGGCCAGCACGAGCAGCGCCGCCGTCACGAGCAGGAGAGGGCTGCGCAGGCCCCCGGTGAGCCAGGCTCCGGCCAGGGCCAGCGCCAGCTCGACCGTCATGTCGAGAGGCGAGGCGAAGGGGCCGAGCGCCCTCCGCACGTCGGCCAGGCTCGACAGGGTCCGCGCGGCCAGGGCCGTCACCGCCACCAGGGCGAGCCCGGCGCTGGCCCCGCGGTCGAGAGGGACGGCGGCGATGAGGGCGAGGACGCCGGCGACGAGGAGACCGGTGCCGATCCAGGACCGCACCGCGTCGCTCCGCCCCGCTTCCAGCTCGCCTCCCCTAGTGGACGTAGGCGCAGCCCACGCGGGACCGGCCGTCGCTCAGCGGCCGCACGCTCACGGGCTTCATGGTGACGTGGAACGTGTCGGACGCGAACTCCTGGATCAGCTCGCCTTCCAGGTGGTTGGGGGCGCGCGGGCCCGGGTAGATGAAGGCGAGCCCGCCGTAGCCGATGTCCTTCACCTCGAACTGGCGCTGGCGGGCCGCCCCGCCGCGGGCCAGCCGCAGCCCGAGCCCTTGCACCGAGAAGCGCGGGTGCCGGCGCGTCCGCGGGTCCGAGTTGTAGCGGCGGCAGTCGTAGAGCCGCTGGTCGCAGGTGCGGATGAGGAAGTCCAGGGTCTTGCCGTCGGAGGGGAAGGTGGCCACGCCGTAGTGCAGCCCCATCTGCAGGCCGATGCGCCGCGGGAGCTGGATCTTGGCCACGCGCTGGCGTATGCGCTCGGCCACGGCCAGGCTCCCCACCAGGCTGGTGTTGGGCAGGACGGCCACGAACTCGTCGCCGCCGTAGCGGCAGCCGGCGTCCACCGCGCGCAGGGAGTCGCGGATCACGCGGGCGGTCTTGACGAGCATGGCGTCGCCCACCGGATGGCCCAGGCGGTCGTTGATGCTCTTGAACCCCTGGAGGTCCATCATCATCAGGGAGACCACGCCCCCGCCCCTCTCCGCCCGCGACATCTCGCGCTGCAGGTGGTCGTGCAGGAAGCGGCGGTTGTAGAGGCCGGTCAGGGGATCGGTGATGGCGTTGACGCGCAGGGCGGACAGCTCGCGCCCCGACACCACGCGCGGCTCGCGCACCAGGCCGCGACGGGTGTGCAGCTCGTGCAGGAGCGCCGTCTGCAGCGAGACCGGCGCCCCCAGGGCGGCCTCCAGGGTGCCCAGCGTGCCCCTGATCCCTTCCCACAGGTCGAGGGCTTGAGCGTCGTCGACGGCCAGGCCCGCCCATTCCAGGAGCAGCTCGCGCAGGAGGGTCCCGCGCGGCGCGTCCGCGGCGGCCACCGCCAATGCCTGGTCGAACTCCGGCCGCGAGAACTGCCGCTCCCGGCCCAGGCGCGCCAGGCGGCCCAGGGGCGTGGCCGACTCCCGCATCCCGCTCAACGTCCGCGCCCGCCGGCCGCGGGCAGCGGCCGCGCGAAGTCGTCCGGCTCGCGCCCCAGGCGCGCGACCGCGGTCGCCATGGCCTCCACCTCCCGCCCGACCGAGAACACGAGCATGAGCTGGCCTTCGTGCAGCACGTCCACGACCTGGCGCTGGGAGCGGACCCACAGCACCTTGCGTCCGGCGATGAGGAGGTGGGTGGAGAGGGTCTCCGCGCGTTGGGGATCGAGGCGCCGCATCGTCTGCACCGCCCGCTGGATCCGCGCCAGGCCGAGGCCGGCCGCGCGCAAGCGGGCGGCCACGCGCAGGCGGACGAGGTCGGCGAAGGAGTACCTGCGCGCGGAGCCGTAGCCCTCGGCGCGGGCGAGGGACGGGCTCAGGAAGCCGCGGCGGTCCCAGTAGTCGAGCTGGCGCGGGGAGAGGCGGGTGAGCCGCGCGGCGCGCGCGGTCGAGAAAGCGCCCTCCAGGATCTCACGCCTGAATTTCACGCGTGTATTCTTCAAACCCGCAACCGGGGAGCGGCCTCGAGGACACGCTCTTCGATGCATGTTTGGGAGACGCTCCGCGGCGCGTAGTATGCGTGCGGGCCCGCCCCCGTTGTCAAGGGAAATGCGCGAGCGAATCGCTGGTGGCGAGGTAGGCACGATGTGCACGCGCGCGTCCGAAACCCGGGCGCGGTCGAGGCCCGTCCCCGCCGCATTCCGTATTAAATAAGGATCGTCCGATCGGGCCCGCCGGCGGGTCCCTTGGAGGTCTCGCGTGAGGGTCAGGTTGCTCGGTCGTCGCACCCGGTGGACGCCGGCCGCGCTCGTGGTTGCGCTCGCGCCCGTGTGCTTCGCGTCCGCCGACGTCTCCCTTCTGCGCCTGGAGAGCCGGCGGCTGCGCTCGGCCGCGGTGTACGTGGGGACGGTGGCCTCCGTGCGCCGGATCGGCGGGCTCGAGGGGCTGAGCGGCGAAGCGCAGGGACGAATGGAGGCGGGCGTGCACGTCGCCAAGGTGTTGCGCGCCCCGGCGGGGGTGACCCCGCCCGCGGAGGCGCCCGTTCGTTTCGACAGCCGCGCTCCCGACCCCGAAGGCGAGGGCTTCTACGCGCTCGCCTCCGGCGAGGCCGTCCTCGTCTTCGCGGACGGCTTCGAGGCGGTCTATCCGCGCGAGATGCTGCACGGCGCGCCCGCCGCGCTCGGCGAGCAGGTCAAGGAGCTGCGGGACTTCGTGGCCTCGATGGACGCGGACACCATGCGCCTGCACGGCCTGACGGCGGCCACCCGGCTCGGGCAGGTCAAGCTCTACGACCAGGCCCTGGCCGCCATTGCGTCGATGAAGTAGGAAAGCCCTGAAGGTGCCGGAAAACTACCAGGCCGTCCGCCGCACGGACGGCCTGGCGCGAAGCTCCAGTCTTGGACGTCGTGTCTCGGCGCACCTCCTTCGGCCACGCCTGGCCCATGAAAAGCGAAAGGCCCTTCGATCGTCTCGAAGGGCCTTTCGGGGCGGACCGGGCTGCTTCTGGGCTCTAGCCTGGTCCGGCCACACCGCAGGCCCCTGCGCGACAACAACATGCGCATCCAGGAGCCTGGACGATGTGGATCGTCATCACCAGCCAAGCGTAGGCCGTTCGGCGGAGAACTGTCAAGCGACAGTGTGCGCTTTTGGCATTAAGCTACCTGCGTGAGCGGCGCGAGCGCGAACGGCACGCGTGTGGGCGTCATCGCGGGCTGCCGCACGCCGTTCGCCAAGGCCTCCACCGTGTACCGCGACCTCTCGGCGGTGGACCTGGCCCGCATCTGCGTGCGCGAGCTGATCGAGAGGAGCGAGGCGGAACCGGCCTGGATCGACACCGTCGTCATGGGCCAGGTCATCCCCTCCGTGCGCGCGCCCAACCTCGCCCGCGAGGTGGTGCTGGGGACGGCGATGCCGCCGGGCATCCCCGCCCACACCGTCAACCGCGCGTGCGCCTCCGCGAACCAGGCCATCGCGGACGTCGCGGGGGCCATCCTGCAGGGGTACGCGGAGGTCGGGGTGGCGGGGGGCGCGGAGAGCCTGTCCGACGTCCCCATCCTGCACAGCCGCCGCATGACGAAGATCCTCATGGAGGCCTCGCGGGCCCGCGGCCTGGGCGACCGGCTGCGCGCCTTCGCCAAGGTGCGCCCGCGTGACCTGCGGCCGGAGGTGCCCGCGATCGCGGAGCCCTCCACCGGCCTCACCATGGGCCAGTCCGCGGAGAAGATGGCCAAGGAGAACGGGATCACGCGCGAGGAGCAGGACCAGATCGCCTACCTGAGCCACCGCAACGCCGCCGCCGCCACCGACGAGGGCCGGTTCGCGGCCGAGGTGTGCACGGTGCTGGTGCCCCCGCGCTACGAGCCCGCCGTCACCCAGGACAACCTCATCCGCCGTGACACGTCGCTCGAGGCCCTGGCCGCGCTGCCGCCGGTGTTCGACCGCAAGTACGGGACGGTCACCGCCGGCAACTCCTCGCCCCTCACCGACGGCGCCGCCGCCGTCCTCTTGATGTCGGAGGCGCGCGCCGAGGCCGAAGGCTACGAGCCGCTGGCCTTCATCCGATCGTGGGCGGTGGCGGCCGTCGATCCCGGCGGGCAGCTCCTGATGGGCCCGGCCCTGGCCGTGCCCAAGGCCCTCCAGCGCGCGGGCGTGACCCTGGCCGACATCGACCTCATCGAGATGCACGAGGCCTTCGCGGCCCAGGTCGCCTCCAACATCCAGGCCCTGGAGTCCGAGACCTGGGCCCGCGAGAAGCTCGGCGCCACCGAGCCCGTGGGCACCGTCGACCGCGCGCGCCTCAACGTGAGCGGGGGGTCCATCGCCATCGGGCATCCCTTCGGCGCGACGGGAGCCCGCCTCACGACCACCCTCGCCCACGAGATGAAGCGGCGCGACGCGGAGCTGGGGCTCATCTCCGTCTGCGCGCAAGGGGGGCTCGGCTTCGCGATGGTGCTCGAGCGGTGAGCACTCCGCCCCTGGCCGGCGTCCGCGTCCTCGACCTCACCCGCTACATCCCCGGACCCTACGCGACCCTGACCCTTTCCGACCTCGGCGCGGAGGTGATCAAGATCGAGCCTCCCGAAGGCGATCCCATCCGCTTCTTCCCGCCCGCCGCCGGCGACGATTCCGCCGCCCACGCCGCCCTCAACCGGGGCAAGCGGTCGGTGGTCGTCGACCTGCGGGCGGCGGAGGGGCCCTCGGTGGTGCGGCGGCTGGCCGCGCGCGCGGACGTCCTGGTCGAGAGCTTCCGCCCGGGCGTGCTCGCCCGCCGCGGCCTGGGCGCGCCAGCGCTGATGGAGGCGCACCCGCGCCTCGTCTATTGCTCGCTCACCGGCTACGGGCAGGAGGGAGCCTACGCCGGCCGGGCCGGTCACGACGTGGGCTACGGAGCCCTCGGCGGGTTCCTCGGCGCGAACGTCGACGTCGAGGGCCGGCCGATCCTTCCCAAGACGCAGGTGATCGACATGACCGCCGGCCTGCTGGCCGCGGTCGGCATCCTGGCCGCGCTCCAGGCGCGCGAGAAGAGCGGACGCGGCCAGCACGTGGACGTCTCCCTGCTGCGCGCGTCACTCGCGCTCATGTCCGTGCCCCTCACCCGCGCCTGGGCCGGCGATGGAGACCCGGAAGGGGCGGGCGAGCTGACCGGCATCTATCCCTGCTACGGCGTGTACCGCTGCCGCGACGGCCGCTGGCTGGCGGTGGGGGCGCTGGAGCCGAAGTTCTGGGAGCGCCTCTGCGCGGCCCTGGGGCGGCCGGAGCTGGCCGCCGACCAGTGGGCGGCCGGGGAGGCGCGCATCCACGCGCGCGCGGCGCTGTCCGCGCTCTTCGCCTCCCGCAGCCGCGACGAGTGGGTGCAGGCCCTGGCCGAGCACGACGTGTGCGTGGAGCCGGTGCTGGCGATGGACGAGGTGGCCTCGCATCCGGTGGCGGGGGCCGGGCTCTGGGACCAGCCGGCCGGCGGTGCCGCGGTCAAGACCGTCGCGCCGGCCGTGAGGCTCGGCGGCGCCCCGCGCGAGACGCCGCCCGCGGCGCCGCTCCGCGGCGCGGACACGCGGGCGGTGCTGGCGGAGGCGGGCTACACCCCCGCCGAGGTGGAGCGGATGAGCGCGGCCGGAGTGCTCGGATGACCGTGGCCAGCCCGCCCCTCGCCCACGCCGCCCGCGCGTTCTCGCAGGAGATGACTCCGGAGGGGATCCTCGTCCTCACCCTCGACGTGCCCGGCGAGCGCGTCAACACGCTGGGCAAGGGCATGATGCTGGAGCTGCACGACCTGCTCGGCGAGATCGAACGCCGGATGGACGTGCGGGGCGTGGTCCTGCGCAGCGCGAAGGCCGACAACTTCATCGCGGGCGCGGACATCAAGGACTTCACCACCATCCGCAGCTCGCTCGAGGGCGAGACGCTGTCGCGGCAGGGGCAGGCCATCCTCGACCGCCTGGAGGCGCTGAAGGTGCCGCTGGTGGCGGCCATCCACGGCTCCTGCATGGGCGGAGGCCTGGAGACCGCGCTGGCCTGCCGCTATCGCGTCGCCTCCGACCACCCGAAGACCTCGCTGGGCCTGCCCGAGGTGAACCTGGGGATCATCCCCGGCATGGGCGGAACCCAGCGCCTGCCCCGGCTGGTCGGTCTGCGCACCGCGCTCGACCTCATCCTGACCGGCCGCGCGCTGAAAGCCTCGCGCGCCTTGCGGGCCGGGGTGGTGGACGAGGTGGTGCCAAAGGCGATCCTGGTCGAGGTGGCGCGCCGGGCGGCGCTGAGGCTGGCCGAGGGCTCGCTGGTGCCGCGCCGGCGCGGCATCACCCTGGGCGAGCGCCTGCTCCGCCCGATCATCTTCCGGAAGGCGCGCGCGGCCGTGCGCGGGAAGACGGGCGGCCACTATCCGGCGCCTCCCGCCGCCATCGACGTGGTCGAGAAGGGCACCGCGATGTCCCTCGAAGAGGGCCTCAAGCTGGAGGCGAAGCGCTTCGGCGAGCTTTCCGTGACCGACGTCTCGCGGGCGCTGGTCTCGATCTTCTTCGCCATCCAGGAGATCAAGAAGGACGCGGGCTACCCGGAGGGCACGGCCGCCCGCGAGGTCCACAAGCTGGCCGTGGTCGGGGCCGGCCTGATGGGCGCGGGCATCGCCGCCGGGGGCGCGGAGGCGGGCGTGCTCGTCCGCCTCAAGGACACCACGGTGGACGCGCTCGGACGCGGGCTCCGCTACGTACGCGAGGTGTTCGACGAGCGCCTGAAGCGGCGCCGCCTCGACCGCTACGAGTTCGCGGCGCGGATGAGCCGCGTCTCCGCCAGCCTGGGCTACAGCGGCTTCCGCCGGGCCGACCTCGTGATCGAGGCCGTCTTCGAGGACCTGGAGCTCAAGCGCAAGGTCCTGGCCGAGGCGGAGGCGGCCACGGGCCAGGACTGCGTGTTCGCCAGCAACACCTCCTCGCTGCCCATCGGCGACATCGCCCGCGACTCCTGGCGGCCCTCGCGCGTGCTCGGCATGCACTTCTTCTCGCCCGTCCATAAGATGCCGCTGCTCGAGGTCGTGGTCACGCCCCAGACCGACGCCTGGGCCACCGCCACCGCCGTCCAGTTCGGCCGCCGCATGGGCAAGCACGTGATCGTGGTCCGGGACGGTCCCGGCTTCTACACCTCGCGGGCTCTCGCCCCCTACATGAACGAGGCGGCGCGGCTGGTGGAGGAGGGCGCGCCCATCGAGGACGTCGACCGGGCGATGGTGGAGTTCGGCTTCCCGGTGGGGCCCATCACCCTGCTCGACGAGGTCGGGATCGACGTGGGGGCGAAGGTGGCGAAGGTCCTCCATCACGCCTTCGGCGAGCGCATGACCCCCCCGGCGTCCATGGCGCGCGTGATCGAGGAGGGCCGGCTGGGCCGCAAGAACAAGCGCGGCTTCTACCTCTACGACGCGAGCGGGAAGAAGAAGGGCGTGGACCCGAGCGTGTACGCGCTGCCGGGAATGAGCGCGCGCAAGCCGGTGGACCCGCGCGAGATCCAGGAGCGGCTGGTGTTCTCGTTCCTCAACGAGGCGGCGCTGAGCCTGCAGGAGGGGATCCTGCGCTCGCCGCGCGACGGCGACGTGGGAGCCATCTTCGGCCTGGGCTTCCCGCCCTTCCTGGGCGGGCCCTTCCGTTACCTCGACCACCTGGGCGCCCGCTTCGCGGTGGAGGTGCTGGAGCGGCTGCGGGCGCGCCACGGCGACCGCTTCGCTCCCGCGCCCCTGCTCGTCGAGCGAGCGCGCGAGGGTCGCACGTTCTACTGACCCGCCCGGCGGGGCGGCCCGGTGAGAGATGAACTTCTTCACCGACAACGACGACCTCCAGTTCCACTTCCAGAAGGGAGTGGGCTGGGAGCGCTTCGTGCCGCTGTGGGAAGAGGGCTTCCGGTTCGAGGACGGCCCGCGCGCCCTTTCCGAGGCGCGAGAGCTGTACCGGGACGTGCTGAAGGAAGCGGGGGAGTACGCCGCGCGAGAGATCGCGCCCCACGCGCGCGAGATCGACGAGCAGGGCGTGGGCTTCGTGGACGGGCGCGTGATCCACCCTCCGGCCCTCCTGCGCAACATCGACGGCCTCAAGCGCCTGGGGGTCATGGGACTCAGCCTCCCGCGCGACCTGGGGGGGTCCAACTTCCCGATCACCGCCGGCGCCTTCCTGGGCGAGATCCTCTCGCGCGCCTGCACGAACACGTTCCTCCTGCACGTCTTCCACCAGGGGCCGGCCGCGCAGATCGCGCGCTTCGGGACCCGGGAGCAGGCCCAGGCCTGGGTGCCGCGCCTGGCCGCGGGCGAGATCTCGGGCGCGGTGGCCATGACCGAGCCCGACGCCGGCTCCGACGTCGGCAACCTCTCGACCACCGCCGTGCCCGAGGGTGGGCACTGGCGGATCACCGGACGCAAGCAGTTCATCACCAACGGGTGCGGCGACGTGTGCGTGGTGCTGGCGCGCACGGAGCCGGGCTCGAAGGGGACGGAGGGGCTGTCGCTCTTCGTGTGCCCGCGCGAGGAGGACGGCCGCGAGAACTTCCGCGTGGCCCGGCCCGAGAAGAAGATGGTGATCCGCGGCTCCGCCACCTGCGAGCTGAGCTTCGAGGGGAGCGGCGCGGAGCTGCTGGGGGCGCGGGGAGCCGGCTTCGCGGAGATCCTGACCTTCATGAACGAGGCGCGGATGGCGGTGGCGATCCAGGGCCTCGGCATCGCGGAGGCGGCCTCTGGCGCCGCGCACGCCTACGCGGAGAAGCGCGTGCAGATGGGGCGGCCCATCGCCCGCCACGAGATGGTGGCGGACATGCTGGCCGACATGGAGATGGAAGTGGCCGCCCTCCGTGCCCTCGTCTATCGCTCGGTGGAGCTCCAGGACCGCATCGTCGGCCTGGAGCGGCGGCCGGGCGCGGCGGCGAGCGCGGAGGTGGCCGCCCTCAAGCGCGCCCTGCGCGACCGCACGCCGCTGGTCAAGTGGTACGGGTCGGAGCGGGTCCTGTGGGTCACGCGTACCGCGGTGCAGGTGCACGGCGGCTACGGCGTCGTCCAGGACTACGACGTCGAGCGGCACTACCGTGACGCGCTCATCCTCCCCATCTACGAGGGCACCAGCCAGATCCAGGCCCTGATGTCGCTCAAGGACCAGGCGCGCTGGGCGATGGAGCGGCCGTGGCGTGTCTTCACGGGCGCCGTCTCCGTCGAGGCCGGCCCGGACGTTCTCGGCGACGGGGTGCGCGACCTCGCCTCCGAGTACAACCGCGCGCTGCGTCACGTGCTGGGCCGCAGCCTGGGGCTGGGAGCCGTCGTCGCCGGAGCCCTCGGGCGCGCGAAGGCGCCGGCGGAGGAGGACCTCGCCCTCGCCCGCCTGCACGCGGAGCGCCTGACCGCCATGCTCGCGAGCACGCGGGCGGCGGAGGCGCTGGCCGCGCACGCTTCCCTCTCCGCGCGCCACCGCCGGCTGGCCGAGCGCTTCGTCGGGCGGGCGCTCCCCCTGGTCCGCATGCACGGCGAGGTCGTGCGCGGGGGGGACTTCGGGACGCTCGAGGGAACCCCGGCGTGAACCGGCCCGCGTCCGTGCTGGTGGGATCGCCCAAGCGACCGGCGGCGGGGGCGGTGGTGGCGCGCTTCGGGCCCATCCTCGGCCAGCGCTTCGCGCGCGCGAACCTGCCCCTGCTCGAGCAGGCCTGGAGCGCCCACCGCGGCCTGCGCCGCTGGGCCACCACGATCCGCGGCCGCGGGGCCAACATCTTCACCCAGTGGACGGGCGATCCGGACGCGCTGGGGAGCGCGGTCGTCCTCGAGCGCATCCTGCGGCACCTGGGGGCCACGGAGGTGCGGATCCTGACCGGCAACCTCGGCCATCCGCAGAACCGGAGCCTGGTCGAGAAGTGCGGGATCGTCCTGCGCCACCCCAACCGCGATCGTCTGCCCCGCGGCCTGCACTGCATGGTGGACACCTCGCCGCCGCTCGGGATGTCCAACACGGCGCCCGTCGAGCCCGTGCGGCAGTACTTCTTCGTGGCCGACCATCACGCGGACCCGGAAGAGGTGGAGGCCAACTGCCGCGCCCAGGGCGTGCGCGGCGTGAAGCTCCCGTTCGTGGGCCTCCCCGTCGGCTCGACCTCCTCGTTCATGGCGGTGGTGGCGGCTGCCTTCGGCCAGCTCGGGGAGCTGGGGCCGAAGGGACGGGCGGCGGCCGCGCTGGGCATCTACACCGACACCAGCGCCCTCCTCCACGGCAGCACGCCCCTCGACTTCCGCATGTTCGAGGAGCTCACGCGGGACGCGGAGACGGAGGAGCTGCTCGACGACCTGCGCGACTACCGCGTGCCTCCGGAATGGTTCGAGTACCGCACGGCCGCCTTCCAGAACGTCCAGACCACGGGGGGCGTGCGCATCGCTCCCGTCGGGTACGTGCGCGACGACCACCGGGACGTGATCGCGGAGATCGCGAACGAGCTCCTGCGCGTGGAGGGGACCTCGATCGGGATCGCGGTGGCGGTCAGCGAGCGCGGCACCGAGGTCTCGGTGCGCGCGGACAGCAGGCTCCTGGGCGAGGAGCGCGAGCGCATCGTGCGCATCATCGACCACCTGCTCGAGTACGCTTTCCCGGGAGCTTCCGGGTTCAAGTACGACCGGCGCCCGCCGCACCGCGTGGAGGGGGGCGCGTTCGTTCCCCACAGCCAGTCCCAGCAGCGCCTGTGGGGACTGGGCGGCCTGGGGACCTCGCCGGAGGGGGACCCCATCCTCGAGCACTGCCGCGCCTGCGCGCGCGCCCTGGTGGCCGCGCTGGAAGACATCAAGTTCGCGCGGCCCGAGGAGATCCAGGGGCTGCTCTAGGGAGAGGGAGTGGACATGCACGTGGGAAGGACCGTCATCGTCGGACTCGGCCTGGTGATGCTGCTCGGACCCGCGCGCGACGGGACGGCCCAGGC
>JBGPBV010000131.1:0-19884 GCA_041481445.1 Vicinamibacteria bacterium | reverse complement strand
GCCGGCCTTCCGGCTGCCCCTGGCCGACGCGGCCTGGATCTGGCTCCTGGTGATCGGCAACATCCTGCCCCTGTTCGTCTGGCGCTACGTCGAGGGCTGGACGCGCGCGTCGCTCGCCCTCTACGCCGGGCGCTGATCCGCCTCGCTCACGGGCGCCTTCCGATCACGGCCAGGTCCAGCCCATATACTGCGAGACATGCGCCGGCTCCTCGCCCTCGCGTGCCTTCCCGTCACGGCCGCCCTCGCCTTCGCGTGCGCGGCGGCGGCGGTGACGGTGGTGGGACCCGGCGACGGCGGCGAGGGCGGAGTCCTCTTCGTCGGCAACAGCTTGACCGAGGCCAACGACCTGCCCGCCCGCGTGGCCGAGGCCGCCGCCGCCGCCGGACACCCCCTGCGCACGTCCGGCGTGACCCTGTCCGGCGCCAGCCTCGACGACCACTGGCAGGACGGACGCGCGTTGCGCGCCATCCGCAAGGGACGATGGAGCGTCGTCGCCCTCCAGCAGGGCCCCTCCACGCTGCCCGAGAGCCGCGCTGCGCTGATCGCCTCCACGCGGCAGTTCGCGGAGGAGATCCGCCGGGCGGGCGGGCGGCCGGCCCTGCTCATGGTGTGGCCGCTGCCGGGGCAGACGGCGGCGGCGGTGAGCGCGTCCTACCGCGCCGCGGCCGAGGCCACCGACGCGATCCTGCTGCCCGCGGGCGACGCCTGGACGATCGCGGCCACGCACGATCCCTCGCTGGTGCTGACCCAGGCCGACGGCTATCACCCTAGCCCCCTGGGCACGTGGCTGGCCGCCCTGGCCGTGGAGTGCACGCTGTTCCCACAGGACGCGCCAGCGCTCCCGTCGGCGGTGCCGGGGGGCGGCCTGCGCCTCGACGCGGCCCGGCGAGCCCTCCTGGCCGACGCCGGCTGCCAGGCGGGCTCGCCTTCGGCCGCCGGCCGCTGAAGGGGACCGGAGGGCCGCGTGCACGAGATCCCCCTCCTGGTGAACATCGCGGCCGCCCTGGCCGCCGCCCTCGTCGGCGGCTTGCTGGCCCGGCGCGCGCACGTGCCGCCCCTGGTCGGCTACCTCCTGGCCGGCATCGCCATCGGTCCGTTCACGCCCGGGTACGTGGGGGACGTGGACACCATCGGCCAGCTCGCGGAGCTGGGCGTCGTCTTCTTGATGTTCGGCGTCGGCCTGCACTTCTCGCTGGGCGACCTCTGGCGGGTCCGCGCGGTGGCGGTGCCGGGCGCGCTGGGGCAGATGGCGATCACGACCGCGCTCGGCTACGGCCTCGGCCGTTGGCTCGGCTGGCCGGCCCCGGCCAGCCTCGTGCTCGGACTCGCCGTCTCCATCGCGAGCACGGTCGTCCTGTTGCGCGCGCTCATGGACGCCGGCCTGCTGGACAGCCGCCACGGCCGGATCGCCGTGGGCTGGCTGGTGCTCGAGGACCTGGCCACGGTCCTCCTCCTCCTGGCCCTTCCCGCGTTCGCCTCGACGGAGGGCGGCCTCGATTTCCGCGCCCTCGGCCTCACCCTCCTCAAGGCGGCCGCCTTCGTCGCCCTGATGCTGCTGCTCGGCGCGCGCGCCGTGCCCTGGGTGCTCCTCCGGATCGCGCGCACGCGCTCGCGCGAGCTGTTCCTGCTCGTGGCCCTGACCCTCTCCCTCGGGATCGCGCTCAGCGCGTCCGTGCTCTTCGGCGTCTCCCTGGCCCTGGGCGCGTTCCTGGCCGGCGTCGTGGTGGCGGAGTCGCCGATGAGCCACCAGGTGGGCGCGGACGTCCTGCCCTTCCGGGAGGCCTTCGCCGTCCTCTTCTTCGTGTCGGTCGGGATGCTCGTCAACCCGCGGGACCTCGTCGCGCACGCGGGCCCGGTGGCCGCGCTCGTCGCCCTGATCGTCGCCGGCAAGGGCCTGGTCTCGCTGGCCATCGCGCTCCTCCTGAGGCAACCGGCGCGGACGGCGCTCGTGGTGGCGGCGGGGCTGGGCCAGATCGGCGAGTTCTCGTTCATCCTGGGCCAGTCGGCGGTGAGCCTGAAGATGCTGCGGGCCGACGAGTACTCGCTGCTCCTGGCGGCCGCGCTCGTTTCGATCACGCTCAACCCTGTGCTGTTTCGGCTGATTCCGCTTCTCGAGCGGGTTCTTGCTCGGCGGCTCGGCTCACATACTCCGGCGACGACAGCGGTTTCGAGCGATAGCAACGGACTCAATCGCCATGTCGTCGTCGTCGGATCCGGGCGGGTGGGCGGGCATATCGTAGACGTGCTTCGGCGGATGGACATTCCATGCCTGGTCGTGGAGTCGGACGCGGGCACCGTCGAGGAGCTGCATGGGCGCGGGGTGCCCGTGCTGTTCGGGGACGCCGCCAACTCCGCCATCCTGGATCACGCCCATCTGGAGCGGGCGCGCGCGCTCGTGGTGACGATTCCGGACGATCCCGCCGCCGGTCTGGCCGTCGCCGCCGCCCGGCAGATCGCCGCCTCTCTCCCCATCGTGGCGCGGGCCTCGACCGTGGACGGGATACCCGAGCTGGCCCGGCTCGGCGCGAGCGACGTCATCCATCCCGAGCTGGAAGGGGGGCTCGAGCTGCTCCGCCACACCCTCCTGCACCTGGGCTTCCCCTTGCGCGAGATCCAGCGCTACGGGCAGGTGGTGCGGCGCGAGCGCTACGCCTCCGGCGCCCCCGGCGGCGGTGAGCACGCCGCGCTGCACGCGCTGATGGACGCGGCGCGGAACCTCGAGATCACATGGGTGGGCGTGCCCGAGGGCGGCCCGGCCGCCCGCCGCACGCTGGCCGAGCTCGAGCTGCGGGCGCGCACGGGCGCGTCCGTGGTCGCGCTCTTCCGCGCCGACGCGCTGATCCCGAGCCCGGCCTCCGACTTCCGGATCGAGCCCGGCGATCGGCTCGGCCTGATCGGCGACCCCGCGCACGTGGAGGCCGCGGAAGCGCTCCTTTCCGCCGCCTCCGCCGTTCGGTGAGAGAATCGCTCCCTGTCCGCGGACCCTATTCAGAGCTCCGCGAGGTCACCGCGGAGTGCGCGCCGCCCCGCTGAGCTCGTCTCGGCGAGGCGGCGCTTCCTGTCCCGGCGGGGCGGCCTACTTCACCGGCGCCATCAGGTGCTGGTACGGCGTCCCCGCCCACATCACGTAGGGAACCGACGTGTCGGGGTCCGGGCTCTTCGGGTAGCCGTCGTAGAAGGCGGCGTCCGCGCCCACGATCATGATGTGGGGCCCGGTCTTGATCCAGTGATTGGCGGTAGTGGGCTTCTCGGCATAGGGATCCGTGTTGCTGGCATCCGTCCCCCCCGCCAGCATGTACATCAAGCCCACCTTCCCCGTCGGCGGCGGCTGATGGCTCAGATAGGCGTGGGCCCAGTCCATCGAGTTCTTGTCCATGCACATCGGATCGGGGCCCGGCGTGGCCGGGTTGTCCGCCATGCAGGTGAAACCGTTCGTTCCCGGGCGCACCGTGCGCATCGCGCCGCTGGCGTCGGCGGCCACGATGGCGGCGCCGGCCGCGACCTTGGCGGGGGCGGCCGACATCGCGCTGGCGATCAATTGTGCGTCCGTGGGGGCGGCGGCCTTCGCCGCCGCCGCCTTCGGGGCGGCCGCCTTCGGCGTGTCCGACCATGCCGCCACCGCCAGCACGATCACCGTGCCTGCGACCATCAAGCCCGTGGAAATGCCTGTTGCGCGCATCCGTTCTGCCTCCTTGACGCTTGGGGCGTCTCGAGGCGGGACGCTACTCCCCGTGAGGGAACGCGGTCAAGGGGGCACGGCCGGCTCGCGTCGCCCGCCTAGGAGGCCATCCGCCTCGCCGGGGCCGTCGGCCGCGGATGTTTCACGATCCCTCCTCCCGTGAAATCGCCGTCCGTGACGAAGGTATCGGCGCAGAAGACGACGCTGCCGCAGGCGTGCACCGTCCCGCCGACCTCGGCGTGGCCGGTCAGCCGGACGTGATCGCTCAGCTCGGCCATCCCGAACACGCGGTTGAGGGGGCCGACGTGGACGGTGGGGGCCACCTGGGCGCTCTCCGCCACCAGTCCTCCACCGTTGTCGTGACGGCGGTAGCGCACGCCGTCCGGTCCCAGGTACGCGAACTCGCCCGCCCCCGACACGCGGCGGTAGACGCTCCCGCCGATCACGACGTCCTTCTTGCTCATGGCTCCGACTCCTTCCGACCGCGCCAGCCGTCCGGCGACGATCTCCGCCACGTCCAGGATGGGCACCGCGCTGCCGCGCGCGGCGGCGGCGTCGCGCAGCATGATGGGACAGTAGGGGCAGGCCACGGCGATGGTGTCGGGCCCGACCGCGAGCAGCGCCTCGAGCCGCTGGACGTTCACGCGCGTGCCGCCGGCGGGCCGCGCCTCGTCCCCGAGGAAGAGCTGCCCGCCGCCCGCCCCACAGCACAGGGTCGAGCGGCCGGCCTCCGCCGGCTCGGCCAGCCGCGCGCCGCAGGCCTCGAGCGCCCGCCGCGGAGGACGCGTGACGCCGCGGCCGCGGGCGAGGTTGCAGGGATCGTGGAAGGCCACCCTTCCGCCGTCCGGCACCAGCGGGAGGTGCGGCAGCATCTCCGCGATCCACTCCGTGTGGTGCGCGACCCGGATGCCGAGGGCGGCGAAGGCGGGGAGCGGCCGGTAGTCGCGTTCGAAGGCGACCGTGCAGTGCGGGCAGCCGGTCACCAGCGTCTTCGCGCCCGAGCGAGCCAGGGCCTCCACGACCTTCCCGGACAGCTCCTGGAAGAGGGCCTCGTTGCCGAGCCGGCGCGCGGGCTCGCCGCAGCAGGTCTCCTGCTCCAGGACGCCCCAGGCCACGCCGGCCGCGTCCAGGATCTTCCCCATGGCCGCCGCGACCTCCTGGCCGTGCGAGTCGTAGCTGGCGCCGCAGCCGAGCCAGAACAGGACGTCCGCGCCCTTGGCCCAGGTCGTCAGGCCGGCGTCGGCCACGAACTTGTTGCGCAGGTCGCTCGGGAACCCCCAGGGGTCGTGCGGCGACTTCTGCATCCGCCCGAACGTCTTGGCGGCCCGGGTGTCGGCCAGGCGTTCGTTGTTCACGAGCCCCTGGCGCAGGTCGAGGATCTTCCGGCCCACCTGCTCCACCCCGGCCGGGCAGGCCTCCTCGCACGCGCCGCAGGCGTAGCACTCCATGAGGTCGCTCTCGCGCACCCAGGCCGTCCCCGCCGCCACCTCCTCCGCCGTGCCCGCGATCGTGGCCCCGCCCGCCACCAGGCCGTCCCGCATGGCGAGGACCACGTCCTTCGGGCTGAGCGCCCCTCCCGACCGGTGGGCCGGACAGGCCTCCGTGCAGCGCCCGCACTCCACGCAGGCGCTCAGGTCCAGCACGTCCTTCCAGGGAAGCTGGCCGAAGTCCACGAGGCCCAGGTCGGGCGTCTCCTTCGCGCAATTCTCCCCCCCGAGGTCGATCGCGCGCATCGCGCTGGTCGTGGCCGAGCGCGCGTAGACGGCGACCGGGGCCAGGAGCAGGTGGAGGTGCTTGGAGCGGACGATCAATGGCGGGAAGGCGAGGAGGGCCAGGGTATGCACCCACCAGACCGCCTGCCATCGCGCGGAGGGAGGCGGGACCACGCCGGACCAGTCGAGGAGGTACGTCCCCATGAGGGCGAGGATGAGCGCGGCCACTGCCGCCGACGAGAGTGACGGCGCGCCGAGCGCGGCCGGACGCAGGACGAAGCGCCGGAAGGCGAGGCCGACCATGGCGACGGCGACCAGCACCGCCCACGCGGCCACGAACGCCCGGTAGGGGCCGTCCGGGCCGGTCGCCTGGTCGAAGCCGGCGAGGCCGATCCACAGGTGGCGGACGCTGACGGCGGCGAAGGCGAGGAAGCCCCACAGCACGAGCGCATGCAGGACGCCCACGACCGGCCGGTCCCCGATGACCCGCGTCTGGAGGAGGACCTCCTTCACCACACGAAAGGCGCGGCCGGCGACGTCCTCCGTGGGCAGGTCGTTCCGGCGCCGGCGCAGGCCGGGCAGCCGCGCCCGCAACCCCGTCCAGGACGTCCAGGCGCTGAGCGCGCACAGGAGGATGAAGAGCGAGCGAGCGAGCATGGGCCCTCCCACGGCGATTATCGGGAAGCGCCTCCCGTCTGTGGATGATGCGAACGACTCAGGCGGCTTGCCGGAGATGGCGGCCGCAGGGGGTACGCGCGGGATGTTCCGGCCGCATTCCTGGGGAGGGAAGTGACGGGGCGCTAGCCCAGCCAGGGCGCGATCGCCGCTTCCACCGCCGCGGGGTCCGCGTCCACCTCGACCAGGGTGCGCTCCGGGGAGCGGGACAGGATCGCCTCCGCGTCCTTCAGCAGGTTCCCGGTCAGGACGCAGACGACGCGCTCGCCGGGTCCGATGGTGCCCTCCGCGCGCAGCTTGCGAACGCCGGCCAGGCTGGCCGCGGAGGCGGGCTCGCATCCGAGGCCCACGCCGTCGATGTGCGCCTTGGCCTCCAGGATCTCCTCGTCCGAGACCTCGGTGACCACCCCGCGCGTCGTCTCGATGGCCAGGCGCGCGCGCTCGTGGCTCACCGGATCGCCGATGCGGATCGCCGTGGCCACCGTCTCCGGCCTCACGCGGTGGCGCGTCTTGAAGCCGTCCTTGAAGCTCCGGAAGAAGGGGTTCGCGCCCCGGGCCTGGACGGCGAGCAGCCGGGGGACGCGCGCGATCCAGCCGCCCTCCTTCGCCTCGCGCAGCGCCTTGCCGAACGCGCTCGTGTTGCCGAGGTTGCCCGCGGGCACCGCGATCCAGTCCGGCGCCTCCCAGCCCAGGTCCTGGAGCATCTCCCACACGATGGTCTTCTGGCCCTCGATGCGGAACGGGTTCACGGAGTTCAGGAGGTAGATGCCGAGGCGCACGCAGGTCTCCGTGGCCAGGCGCAGGGCGGCGTCGAAGTCGCCGCGCACGGCCAGGCCGCGCGCGCCGTAGGCCAGGGTCTGCGCGACCTTGCCCATGGCCACCTTGCCCGCGGGCAGGAACACGAACGCGGGGCGGCCGACCTGGGCGGCGTAGGCGGCCAGCGACGAGCTGGTGTTGCCGGTGGAGGCGCAGGCGACCGCGCGCGCGCCCACGCGCACGGCCTGGGTGATGCCGACCGCCATCCCGCGGTCCTTGAAGGACCCGGTCGGGTTCTCGCCCTCGTGCTTGAAGAGGAGCCGCTCCACGCCCGCCCAGGCCGAGAGGGCCGTTCGTGAATAGAGGTGCGTGCCCCCTTCCGGATGAGTGACGAGCGATTCCACGGGCAGGTCGCGGACGGCCTCGCGGAAGCGCCACACGCCGCTGCGGTCCACGTCCACCCGCGAGCCCAGGCGCGCATCGAACACGGACGGAGACAGGCGCGACGCCCACCCCGCCGGCCGCTCGACCGAGAGCAGCCCGCCGCAGCCGCACGTGTAGCGCAGCTCGTCGACGTCGTAGGTCGCGCCGCAGGCGATGCAGGCGAGCCACTCGCGCGCCCCCGCGGCCGCGCCCACGACCGCGGCGCTCAACGGACGCGCGCCCCCTGCGCCGCCACCGTGGCCAGCTCGGCCCGCCCGGGCATGTCGCCCAGGCCGCTCCGCATCGCGGCCAGCACGGCCGCGCCCCTGGCCTCGTCCGCGGCCAGGGCGAAGATGGTGGGACCGGCGCCGCTGATCGAGGACCCGAGCGCGCCCGCGTCCAGGGCCGCGCGCTTGATCTCCGCGAAGCGCGGGATGAGCGGGGCGCGCCTGGGCTCCGCGAAACCGTCGACGAGGGCGCGCGAGACGAGGTCCAGGTCGCCGGAGGCCAGACCGTGCAGGAGGGCGGCGGTGTTCGCCATCTGCTGCACCCAGGCCGCACGGTCGAGGGTCGGGGAGAGGACGGACCGCGCCGTCCGCGTCTCCAGGCGCACGGCCGGCGTCACCAGGGCAACCCAGAGCGGCCGTCCCAGCGGCACCCGCACCACGTCGATGGGATCGGTGGAGCGGACGAGGGTGAGCCCTCCCAGCACGCAGGCCGCGATGTTGTCCAGGTGACGGCTGGACACGGTGGCCTCCGCGGTCAGCGCCGCCGCCATCACGTCCACCGGACGCGGGTCGCGGCCGCAGGCCGCCGCCGCCGCCAGCGCCCCCGCCACCGACGAGGCCGCGCTGCCGCCGAGACCGCCCGACTGCGGGATGCCCTTGCGCAGCCAGACGCGCACGCCGCCTCCCTCGCCCAGCGCGCGCAGCATGGCCTCCGCGGCCACGGTGACGACGTTCGCTCCGGGGTCGCGCGGGATCAGCTCGGCGTCGAGGCCGGTGATCTCCTCGATCGAAGACGGGCCGACCACGCGCTCCAGGCGGACCTCGTCGCCGGGGCCCTCGACGGCCAGGCCGAGCACGTCGAAGCCGGGGCCGACGTTGCCGATGCTGGCGGGGGCGAAGACGGTGGCGCTCAGTGGCCTCCCCCCGGGGTCTCCAGCCGGAACACGTCCGGCCGTCCATAGTGTCCGGCCACGTCGAGGAGCTGGCGTCCTTGCGCCACCTCGCCGAGGTCGAGGTCCGCGGTGAGGATCCCCTCCTCGCCGTACAGCGGCCCGGCCAGGTACCGCCCGTCGGGCCCGACGATGGCGCTGCCCCCGCGGCAGAGAACCTCGGGCGCGCGCGCGAGGGCCTCGGGCAGCTCGAAGTCGGCGGGATAGGAGGCGCGCGTGACGTTCTGGTTGCAGCCGACGACGAAGACGCGCCCCTCGACCAGCGTCTCCACGCGCGCGAGCGTCGCCTCGCGATCGAGGACCACGGGCGCGGCCTGGACGGCCGCCACCCTCACCACCCCGTAGGTGTCACCCACCAGGCGCGAGCACCTCGCAGGCCGTCTTCAGCTCCTGGAGGTTCTTCTGGTACATCCGCCGGAGGCTCGGCGACGGCGTGTTGGTCATGCGGACGTGGAGGTCGTTGTGCAGCTTCTGGTACTGGCGCCGGACCTCCGCCGCCGGCGCATGGACGGGGACGCCCAGCAGCTCCGCGGCCTGGGCCGGGCTCATGCCGGTGGCCGGGGCCGCCGTCTTGTAGGCGGGGATGCCGGGCCGCGTCCGCGGGTCCTGGTCGTCCGGCCGGATCGTCTGGGTCGGCATCGGCGGGGGCTCGATGTCGACCTTGAACGTCACCGTGCCCATGCGCAGCGTCTGCCCGTCCTTGAGGCGGCGCTCCGCCACCTGCACGCCGTCGACGAACGTGCCGTTGGCGCTCCCCCCGTCGACGATGAACCAGTCGCCGCCGCGCTTCTCGATGGTCGCGTGCTTGCGCGAGACCGAGCTCTCGGTCAGGCGGATGGCCGCGGTCTTGTCGCGGCCGATCAGGGTGCGCTCGCCCTCGACCTCGATCGGGTTGCCTTGTGGCGGGTGCAGGCGGAGTGGCACGCGTGAATTGTAAGGACTCCGGGCCCAACCCAGAAACCCGGCACGGCGCGCCGGAACAAGGCGGGCGGAGCGGGCGATCTCCCGTTGGGATATCGTCGAATCGGCCATGAGGGACCCGAGGCTTCCGAAGGACGAGATCACGCCGGAGGCGCTGTTCCAGCGCCGCCGCGAGTTCCTGAAGGACACGCTGCTCTTCACGGCCACGAGCGTGGGGGTGGGGGCGGGATTGCTCGGCCTCCTCAAGGGTGGCCTCCGCGCGCCCGCCCCCGCCGCGCCGGCGCCCGGGGCCGCCGGCGCCCTGGACGTGGCCGTTCCGCGCGCGGTGAGCACGAGCGAGCCCGAGACCTCCTACCGCGACGTCTCGACCTACAACAACTTCTACGAGTTCGGCGTGGACAAGGACGACCCCGCGGCCCGGGCGAGCTCCCTGCGGACCAGGCCCTGGACCGTCACCATCGACGGCGAGGTGGGCGCGCCGGCCACCCTCGACATCGACTGGCTCCTGCGCGCGTTTCCGCTCGAGGAGCGCATCTACCGGATGCGCTGCGTGGAGGCCTGGTCCATGGTGATCCCGTGGGTCGGCTTCCCCCTGTCCGCGCTCCTGGCGCGGGTGGAGCCGACCCCCCGCGCGCGCTACGTCGCCTTCACGACCCTCCTCGATCCCACCCAGATGCCGGGGCAGTCGCGCCGCGTGCTCGACTGGCCGTACGTGGAGGGGCTGCGCCTGGACGAGGCGATGCACCCGCTCACGCTGATCGCCGTGGGCCTCTACGGGCGCGTGCTGCCCAACCAGAACGGGGCGCCGCTGCGCCTGGTGGTGCCCTGGAAGTACGGCTTCAAGGGCATCAAGTCGATCGTGCGCATCCGCCTGACCGCCGATCAGCCGGCCACGACGTGGAGCGCGGCCGCACCCGGCGAGTACGGCTTCCATGCCAACGTCAACCCCGCGGTCGACCACCCGCGCTGGAGCCAGGCCACCGAGCGGCGGATCGGCGAGAGCGGCCGCCGGCCGACCCTGCCCTTCAACGGCTACGGCGAGCAGGTGGCCGGCCTCTACGCCGGGATGGACCTGCGGCGGTCCTTCTGACGCGGATGAGCGGACGCCGGCGCGGGCCGTGGCCCTGGCTCGCCCCGGGAGTGCTCGTCGGCGCCCTCGTCCCCGCCGTCACGATCGTTCTCCGGGCGCGTTCGGGACAGCTCGGCGCCAACCCGATCGCGGAGGCCCTCAACGAGCTGGGGCGGATGGCCCTCGTGCTCCTGATCGCGTCGCTCGTCTGCACGCCCCTCAAGGCCGTGTTCGGCTGGACGTGGCCGATCCGCATCCGCCGCCTGGTCGGCCTGCTCGCCTTCGCGTACGCGGCCCTGCACGTGACGGTGTACGCGGCCCTGGACCAGGGTCTCGACGGGCGCGCGGTGCTCGCGGACGTCGTCAAGCGGAAGTTCATCTTCGTGGGCTTCGCCGCGTTCATGTTGTTGCTGCCCCTCGCGTTCACGTCCACGGACGCCTCCGTCCGCCGGCTGGGCTACGTGAAGTGGAGACGGATCCACGCCCTCGTGTATCCGGCCGCGCTCTGCGCGATCGTCCACTTCATCTGGCGTGTGAAGAAGGACCTCCGCGAGCCGCTCGTCTACGCCGCCATCCTGGGCACGCTGCTGCTTTTCCGGGTCGTCCGCGCGGCCCGGCGACGCTCGGGCGGCCGGCCTCCCGCGGGGCGATCAGGGGCGCTTGGCGCCTCCGCTGCGAACGCAGAGGCATGAGGAGTCGACGGTGACGTCGGAGCGCGCCCAGGCCTTCTGGAGGCGCGCCCTGACCTCCGCCGCCTCCGCGCTCCTGCCCTGCGCCTCCAAGGCCTGGGCGAGGCCGCGCAGCGACCAGCCGTTCTCGGGATAGCGCTTCAGGTCCGCGCGGTAGACCGCCTCCGCGGCGGCGTACTTGCGCGACGCGATCTGCACGGCTCCCAGGGCCTGGCGCGAGGGCACCGTCCACGGCGGCGGCTCGTCGTACTTCAGCGCGTCCTCCCGCTCGACCGCCTCCTGGAGCTTCGCGATCGCGACGTCCTTCTTGCCCTTCCGATAGGCGATCTCGCCGTCCACGTAAGGCACCGCCACCGCCAGGACATCCGTCGCCGTGTTCGATCCCCACTGGAAGTCCTTGGGCACGGCGGGCAGGGCGGCCCGGAACGCGGCCGCTTCCTTCTCCGCTTCCCCGGTCCGGCCCAGCGCGGCCAGCGCGACCGCGCGGGCGAAGTGACGGTAGGCGGTCGAGACGGGGAGCCCCTCGACGGGAAGCTTGTCGTCGAGCACGCCCTGCCAGTCCCCGAACCGCTTGAGCGCCTCCAGGTGGACGGTCATGAACGCGTCCGCGAAGGACGCGTTCTCCTTCACGAACTCCGGCGGGAACATGCCGACCACCGCCCGCGTGTGCTCGAGGGCGGAGGCGCGCCGGCCCTCCATCATCGCGGTGTAGGCCAGGAAGTGCTCGTTGTGCGCCATGTAGAAGCCCCAGAACCCGGGATCCAGCTTGCGCGCGTTGTAGCGCGCGTCGGCCGCCATCGCCTTCTCGTTGGCGGCGGCCGCCTCCGACCAGCGCCCGAGCCGCACGTCGATGTGCGACGGCATGTGCAGGAGGTGGCCGGCGTCGGGCACCAGGCCGCGCAGGCCGTCGGCCGCCTCGCGCGCCCGCTCCGGGTGGGGCGAGGCCTCGAGCGCGTGGATGGTCAGGTGCAGCGCGCCCGGGTGATCGGGGAAGAGGCCGCGCGCCGTTTCCAGGGCCTGCAGCACCTCCGCCGTGCCCGGCTGGGGCTGGCCCTCGTGCGTCCACTGGTTCCACGGGCGCACGTCCATCAGAGCCTCCGCGTACAGCGTGGCCACGTCCGCGTCCGTGGGGAAGCGCTTGAACACGTCGGCCATGGCCGCCGCGTAGGCCTCGTCGAGGGGATGGCGGTCGGCGGGCGGCGGCCAGGCGTAGCGCGATCCGAGCGCGTCGATGAGCGCCTTCTCCACGTCGCTCGCGCCCTCGCGGCGCTTCCTGGCCTCCGCCAGCGCCTCCCAGGCCGTCCGCGCGTGCGCCTCGTCCACCGCCGTGTTGTTGATGTGCGGCCCGTTCACGAGCGCGATCCCCCACCAGGCCAGGGCCAGGGTGTCGTCCAGGCGCGCGGCCTCGCGGAAGGCGCGCTCGGCGTCGCCGTGGTTGAACGAGAACGACCACAGCAGGCCCTGGTCGAAGGCCTTCTGCGCCTCCGCGCTCGTCGTGGAGACCGCGCGATGGTAGGTCCCGAGGTCGAACGGCACGTAGGGCGTGGGCTCGGCGGCCACGGCCGACGAGGCGACCAGGGCCAGGATGGGGAGCGCGCGCATCGGCATCCTCCTTCGAGGAGGCGCCAGTATAAAGTGTCGGGGGACGGCGGGTTTCAACGGACGAGCGTGCGCTCGCCGTCCGGGACCTTGCCGAGCGACTTGTCCGCCAGCTCGACCTTGACCTTGTGCTTGCGGCCGTCGGCCGGGCCCGCGGGCGCATAGCCGACCACGTTCTCCATCGCGATCTCGGTCGCGATGTCGTGGAGCACCTTGGCCAGCGTCTTCTCGTCGAGGGTGGCCGGCTCGAACGGGCGTCCTCCCGTGAGCTCGGCCAGCCGGCCGAAGTCCAGCTTCTTGTAGTCGTACATCGTGCGGTTGGGAGTTCCCCCGCCCGGCCCCGCCATCCGTGACGTGGCCTGGAAGGCCTGGCTCAGGGCGATGGTGTAGACGCGGACGTCCGCCGCCTCCGCCGCGTCCAGCGCGTCCCCCATCTTGCCGCCGAGGTTGTCGAGGCCGTCCGAGAAGACGATCAGCGCGCGCTGTGCCTTGGGTGCGTCCTTGGGCGGCTTGGCGAGGTCGGCCAGGGAGGCGTAGAGCCGCGTCCCCTGGCGGCGCTGCTCGTGGCTGAACTCGATGGCCTGCTGGAAGCCGTCCATGAGCGCGCGCGAGTCCCGCGTGGGCGGGGTCAGGCACTTGAGCGCGCCGCCGAACGCGCACAGCGAGACGCGCGCCTGCTCGCCGAGGGTGGCCAGGAGCACCTCCCGCAGGAGCGACTCGTCGAGGAGCTGCGCGTCCATGACGCTGCTGCTCACGTCGAGGGCGAGCGTGACCTCCGGGGGCACCGTCCGCTCGCGGGTGGACGGCGTCTCGAGAAGGGCGACGTTCTGGGGCTTGCCGTCCTCGAGCACGCGGACCTGGTCGGGCTTCAGCGCGTCGAGGTAGTCGCCCTTCTTCCTCTCCACGTGGAACCGCACGTAGACGAGCTCGGTGGCGGTGCCGAAGGTCGGGACGTCGCGCTTCTCCGCGGGCGCGGTCTGGGCACGGACGGCGGGGCCGGAGGTGGCGAAGGCCAGGGAGGCGGCGAGGGCGACGAGGCGGCGGCGGGACGGGATGAGGTCCACGATGTCCTCCGGGATGAAGACGGACCGACCAGGATGGATGAGCAAGATTCGCGCCCGGCGAGCCCGGGTCGCGCGTCGCGCGCAAGTTCTTGCCGTCCGGAGCGTTTGGCGGACGCGCGGGGCGCCGGCGAGACGGGCAGGCTGTCATCGCGGGCGGACGGGCGGGGGGCGGACGGGGACAGCCCAGGCGTCCACCTCCCGTCCACCTCCCGTCTTGACAGGCGCGCGACGGCCGGCCTATCCTCCGTCCCGAAGAGCAATATCGAATATCTATATCGGACGCGCCCACCCTCGACGGGGAGCCGGCCATGCCCTTGCTGCCGAAGATCGCCAGCCTCTGGAAGTCGATCCGGGTCGGACGCGTGCTCGACGAGGCCGGCTCCGACCTGCGCCACGCCCGCCGCATGATCGGCCGCTCGCCCGGCCTGGCCCTGGTGGTGGTCCTCTCGCTCGGGGCCGGCATCGGCGTCAACACCGCGGTCTTCTCGTGGATCGAGGCCATCGTCCTGCGGCCGCTGCCGGGAGTGCGCGACGCCGGAGAGATCCACCTCGTCGAGCCCCGCGCCTCCGCCGGCTCCCACCCCGGCGCCTCCTGGCTCGAGTACCGCGACCTGCGCGAGCGCCTGCACGCCGTCACCGACCTGGCCGCCTTCCGCATGGTGCCGCTGAACCTGGGCGAGGCCGGCCGCACCGAGCGCGTCTACGGCCTCCTCGTCTCCGACAACTACTTCGCCGCCCTGGGCGTGCGGCCCGTGCAGGGGTCCGTCTTCCCGCCGGAGGCGCCGGCGGCGGCCGCCGCCGATCCGGTGGCGGTCGTGTCCCACGAGTTCTGGCGGACCCGCCTCGGCCAGGCCCCCGACGTCGTCGGACGGACGATCCGCGTCAACGACCGCACGGTGGCGATCGCCGGGGTCGCGCCGGAGGGCTTCCAGGGCACGGTCATCGGCCTCGCCTTCGACGTCTGGATGCGGGCCGCCCTCGCCCCCACCCTGCTCCCGGGGTCGCGCGAGCTGGAGGACCGCAGCCAGCGCGGTTACGCCGTGATCGGGCGGATCGCGCCGCCGGCCACGCGCGCGAGCGCGCAGGCGGAGCTGAGCGCGGCCATGCACGACCTGGCCACCCTCTACCCCGCCAGCAACGCCGGCGTGGAGGGGGAAGTGCGCCCGTTCTGGAGCGCGCCGCGCGGCCCCCAGCTCTTCCTCGTGCGCGCGCTCTGGATCCTGCAGGGAGTCCTCCTGCTCCTGCTCCTGGCCGTCTGCGGCAACACCGCCAACCTGGTCCTGGCCCGGGCCAGCGTCCGGCAGCGGGAGATCGGGGTGCGCATGACGCTGGGGGCGGGGCCGGGGCGGGTCGTGCGCCTGCTCCTTTCCGAGAACCTCCTGCTCGGCCTCCTGGGATCGGCGCTGGGGGCGGTCGTGGCCGCGGGGGCCATCGCGGCCCTGCGCGCCATCCCCATGACGGGCGCGCTCCCCATCAAGTTCCAGACCCGGCTCGACGGCCCCTCGCTCGCCTTCGCCATGCTCCTGGGCATCGCCTGCGGCCTGGCCTTCGGGCTCGCTCCCGCGCTCCAGCTCGCCCGCACGGACCCGCAGCGCGCGCTCCGCTCCGGCGCCCGCGCCGCCGGCCGCAGCCGCCTGCGCAACGTCCTCATGGCGACCGAGGTCGCGCTCGCGCTGATGGTGCTCGTGGCCGCCGGGCTGTTCCTGAAGAGCTTCCAGGAGACGCGGGAGACCGACGCCGGCTTCCGGCGCGACGGCGTGCTCCTGGCCGCCTACGACCTGACCGGCCGCGGCGCGGACGAGGCGACGACGCGGACGTTCGCCGCGCGCCTGCTCGACGAGGTCCGCGCCCTCCCCGGCGTGCAGTCGGCCGCCATCGCCGCCTACGTCCCACTCGACATCCACGGCCTCCCCCTGCGCGCGTTCACGCTGGAGGGCCGCGCCGCCGGGGGGACCCCCGACCAGGCGCTGACCAACGTGGTCACGCCGGGCTACTTCCAGACGATGGGCATACCCTTGCGGGCGGGCGCCGACTTCGTGGACATGCACGACGCCACCATCGCGCCCCAGGCCATCGTCAACGAGCAGTTCGTCCGCCGCTACGTCGCGGGCGGCGAGGCCATCGGGCGGCGGCTTTCCTCACGCGGCCGGACGTACGTGATCGCGGGCGTGGTCGCCGACTCCCTGTACGAGTCGTTCTCGGAGCCGAGGATGCCCGCCCTCTACCTGTCGTATCGCGACCGCCCCTGGGCAGCGGGCGAGGTCCACGTCCGCACGACCGCGGGCACGGAGCTGGCCGTCGTCCCCGAGCTGCGGCGCATCGTCCGCGGCCTCGACCCCATGGTGCCCGTCTTCGACGTCCGCACGCTCTCCGAGCACGTCGAGAAGAACCTGGTCTTCCGCCGCATCCCGGCCCGGCTGTTCGCGGTGCTCGGGCCGCTGCTGCTCGTGCTGGCGGCGATCGGGATCTACGCCGTGGTGGCCTACAGCGTGGCGCAACGGACGACGGAGATCGGGGTTCGCCTGGCCCTGGGTGGCGGCGCCGCCCGCATCGTGCGCGGGATCGTGGGAGAGACCATGCGCGTGGTCGGCATCGGCGCCTTCGCCGGCTGGGCGATCGCGATGGTGGTGGCCCTGCACCTGGCCCGGCGGGGCTCGCTCGGCGCCCCCGTGGTCGTGGGCGTCCCCGCGATGCTGCTGGCCGTCGCCGCCGGCGCATGCTGGCTTCCCGCCCGGCGCGCCGCCCGCATCGACCCGGTGGCGGCGTTGCGGGACGAGTGAAGGGTCGCGGAGGGAAACGGGTAGACTCCGCGGCGTGCCCACCACCGCCCAGGTGCTGGCGGAGACCCTCCGCGACGCCGGCGTCACTCGCATGTTCGGGCTTCCCGGCGGTGAGGTCCTCGATTTCCTGGAGGCGGCGCGCCGGGCGGGGATCCGCTTCGTCCTGACCCGCCACGAGGCCACTGCCGCCTTCATGGCGGACGTGACCGGCCAGATCCAGCGGCGGCCGGGGGTATGCGTCTCGACCCTCGGGCCGGGCGCCGTCAACATGACGCTGGGCGTCGCCAACGCCTACCTCGATCGGTCGCCCCTGCTCGCGATCACCGCCGCCCTCGCCCGCTCCGCCCGGCCGTACGCCACGCACCAGGAACTGGACCTCAACGCCGTCTACCGGCCCTTCACGAAGGACGCGATCACCCTCGACGGCGAGGACACCGAGGCCAAAGTGAGACGGGCCATCCGGACCACGCGTGAGCTGCGGATGGGCCCCGTCCACATCGCGCTGCCCAGCGACGTCGCGCGGGCCCTCGATCGCCCGGTGGGGGATGCCGGCGCCGTCTTCCTCGACCCTCCGCCGGCCCTCCCCGCCGCGCCCGACGACGTCGAGGGCGTCGCCGCCCGGATCGCGAGCGCCCGCCGCCCCATCGTGATCCTCGGCCTCGACCTCGATCCGCGGGCGGACGTGGCCGCCGTGCGCCGCTTCGTCGACTGGATGTCCGTCCCCACGTTCGTGACGCCCAAGGCCAAGGGGATGCTCGCCGAGGACCATCCGCTCTTCGGCGGGGTCTGCGCGGGCGTGGCCGGCGACCGCGTGGTCCTCGACCTGTTCGAGAAGGCCGACCTCCTCGTCGGGGTCGGCTTCGAGCCGGTCGAATCGGACAAGCTCTGGCACCAGACGATGCCGCTCGTGTCCATCGGCCCCGTCTCCATCGCCTCCCGCGCGTTCCGGCCGGGCGCGGAAGCGGTCGGCGAGGTCGGCGCCACGCTGGCCGCGCTGGCCACGCGCGCGCGACCGCCGATCGAGTGGGAGCCGGACACGGCCGCGCGCTTCCGCGAGGACCTCCAGCGCGCCCTCCGGCCACAGGAGAGGCCGCGCGGCCTGTCCGGCTACGAGCTCACGCGCGCCCTGCGCGGCCTCGTCCCGCGCGACACGATCCTCACCACGGACGTCGGCTCGATCAAGTCGATCACGACCCAGGCCTGGACGTCGTACGAGCCGCTGACCTTCTTCGAGTCGAACGGCCTCTCCGCGATGAGCTACAGCTTCCCCGCCGCCATGGCCGCGCGCCTGGAGTTCCCCGACCGGCCCGTCCTCTGCACGATCGGCGATGGCGGCTTCGGGATGACCCTCGCCGAGGTCGAGACCTGCGTGCGCGAGCGCATCCACTTCGTGACCGTCGTCTTCAACGACGATGCCCTGAGCCTCATCGACGTCGCCCAGCAGAACCGGGGGTATCCGACCCACGGCGTGCGTTACGGGCCCGTGGACTTCGCAGCGGTGGCCGCCGGCCTCGGCGCCTGGTCGCGGCGGGTGGAGACGATGGAGGCGCTGGAGGCGGCGGTGAGGGAGGGCCTCCGCGCCGACCGTCCCGTCGTCATCGACGCGGTCGTGGATCCCGCGGAGTACGGCGCGCACCATCCGCGGGGCCGATAGCCCCCGGCCCCGCGCCCGCGACTCCCGTTTCTGGCAAATGATAGAGTCGCTCCCAATCTAGAAGTTCGATTCGACTCGTTCCAGGACGAGTTGATAGTTCTCAACTGATAACTCCGATTCAGGCCGGACCCCCCCTGACAAGATCGCGTGATACTGCTTGGCCATGAAGATGCCTTCCCACATGACCGACGCAGAGCTCATGGCTGCGGTGAGCCGCCTCGCCCAGGCCGAGCGGGAGGCGACGGTCGCCTTGCTCGTGCACCTGGCCGAGCTCGACGTCCGGCGCCTCTACGAAGGAGCCGGCTTCCCCTCGCTCTTCCAATACTGTCGCGCCGTCCTCCATCTGTCCGAGGACGCCGTGTACAACCGGATCGAGGCGGCGCGGGCAACTCGACGCTATCCCGTGATCGTGCAGATGCTGCTCGCGCGAACGCTGAGCCCGACCACCGTCCGGATGTTGGCGCGCCATCTGACCCCTGATAACCACGCCGAGCTGCTCGCGGCGGCAGCTGGCCTGGGCAAGCAGGATGTGGAGCGGCTCCTGGCTTCGCGTTTTCCCCAACCCGACGTGCCGGGGTCCGTGCGGAAGCGGCCCATCCCAGGGGAGGTCGCCGCCGGCGCCCCACCGTTCCCGATGATGGACGCCGTCGCGACCGAGGGAAGCGCGCTGGCTTCGCCCGCTCCTCACGACAATTCGCCAAGCCTCGTCGTGGCCGCCGGTGCCGGGACCAACACGCCCCCGACGCCACGAGCGCGCGTGACGCCACTCGCCCCCGAGCGTTACGAGATCCGGTTCACTGCAAACGCGGCGACACGGGAGAAACTGCGCGAGGCCCAGGACCTTCTGGGCCATGCGATTCCCAGCGGCGACATCGCCCAGGTCGTCGACCGGGCACTGACGCTCCTCGTCGAGGAGGCTGGTACAACCAGACGTACGGCGGCGGCTGGAACATGGCGGACACCACGTGGATCCGCTCCTACGGCTCCGAGGCCGTCTACATGGATACCGGCTTCGACACCGGGTCGGCGTCGGGCGTCGGCTGTGGCGGCGGCAAGGGTGGCGGCTACACCTTCCAGGTGTGCGGGACATTTCGCGGCAGCGGCGACATCCGCATCGGCACCGGAACGACCGGATGCGTGACGGACGCGGATGGGACGATCATCGCCGGAACCTGCTCTTCGGATGCGAGGCTCAAGACGGGAATTACCCCGTTTCCGCGCGTCCTCGACAAGCTCGCCCGGCTTCAGGCCGTGAGTTTCCTCTGGAACGCCAGGGATTTCCCGGAGCGCAGGTTCGGAGCCTCCCCGTCCTTCGGTCTGGTCGCGCAGGATGTCGAGAAGGTCCTCCCGGAGTTGGTCACCGAGGACGAACGGGGCTACAAGGCGGTCAGATACAACAAGCTGCCGCTTCTCATGCTGGAGGGGATGAAGGAGTTGAAGGAGGCGAATGACTCACTGAAGCAGGAGAACGACAGGCTGCAGAGCCAGATGGCAGCGCTCAGGACGCTGGTCTGCAAGGACCATCCGGAAGTGGAAATCTGCCATTAGCAGGATGCTGAAAAAGGCCTGCCATGGCCTTGGGTGATCGTACGCTTCTCATCACCAAGGAGAGGTGAATGAGGGGTGAGGCAGAGGAGCCGGAGCCGATGTTCAGCTACATCACGCCCGCGCAGCGTGTGCCGCAAG
>JBGPBV010000130.1:0-19894 GCA_041481445.1 Vicinamibacteria bacterium | reverse complement strand
GGGCCAGCATCAAGCGGTGATGACAGAACGTGCACTTCTCGACGACGCCCTTGGGCCGTACCGACACGTCCGGGTTCATCATCGACGCCATGGCCGGGGGCCACTCCGGCTTCGTCCAGGTGAACACCTTGACGGCGTAGGGACAGGCGTTGGTGCAGTAGCGGCAACCGATGCAACGGGGATAGACCTGGGCGACGATCCCTTCGGGGTTCAGGTAGGTGGCGCTCGTGGGACACACGTCCACGCACGGGGGCCGATCGCAGTGCTGGCACATCAGCGGAAGCACCGCGGCTCCGGCGCGGCCCGGCACCTCGGCCGGCACGAGCTGCAGCCAGGTCATGAGGCGGCCTTCGGCCGCAGTCTCCGGCGTCGAGAAAGGCACGTTGTTCTCATGCTTGCAGGCGACCACGCACGCCTGACAGCCGGTGCAACGGTCCAGGTCGACGATCAGGCCCCAGCGTGCCACCAGATGCCTCCTAGGCGCGCGTGACGCGCACCATCAAATCCCGGCCGAGGACGCCCTCGCCGGCGAGCCGGCGCACGTCCGGAGCGATTCGGCGCGCCCAGCGGCCGCCCCCCGGGACCGCGGGCACCAGGGCCAGCGCGACGGTGTCGGCGGGCATCTTCTCGACCAGCACCGCCACCGCCTCCACCGTGCCCCGCGGCGACACGATCCGAATGCGGGCGCCCGCCTCGACCGACACCGCGCGCGCGGTCTCCGGGCTCAGCTCGGCCCAGGCCGTCCACGCCGCGCCGTCCGGCTGGCCGAGCAGCTCGAAGAGCGCGGGTTGGTTGGGGCTGCCCCGGTCGTTGAGGAGAGCCGGCGTGAACGCCGCGAGGAGCAGCGGATACTCGGCGGCGCCGACCCGTGCCGACGGGTGCACCGCCGCTGCTTTGGCCAGGGCCACCCCGGGCGAGGCGAAGCGCAGGCCGGGGCGGGCGCCCAGCGCTTCGCGGACCCGCCCCGGGGCGAAATACGAGTCGGCCCAGCCGCCGGCCTCCACCACCGCCGCCGCGAACGCTTCGCTCGATGTCGCCGGGGCGACCCACCAGCCGCCCTTTTCGAGCTGCCGCACCCATTCGGTCTCGTAGAGGTCGGCATAGGGGGCCCCGCGTCGAAGGGCCCAGAGGCGCTCCAGCTCGCCGTGAACGACGTCGTCCGAGGCCGTCCATCCGCAGGCGCGGGCAAGCGGCTCTCCCGCGCTGACGGCGACCTCCTTGAGAAGAGCGGCCGCGTCCTTCGTGGACAGCAGCGGCTCGACCGCCGGCTTGGCGATGGCCACTGCTTCGAGGGCAACCGCCTGAGCGGGCAGCGTGGCGTGCCAGCTCTCGAGGGCCGTGTGCGTGGGCATCAGCAGGTCGGCGATGGCCGCCGCCTCGTCGAGGAAGGGGGAGAAGCTCACGACGAGATCCGTGGGCCTGAGCGCCCCTTCCAGGTTGCGCGGCGACGCGAGCGCACGCAGGGCCGAGGCATCGCGCAAGGCCAGGATCGAAGGATGGGTCCGGCCCGCGGCGACGTCCCGCAGCGCCGCCGTCGCGTCTTCCACGTCGGCGGCCGGGCCCCGGGGCGCGCAGGCCACGCCGCCGGCCCGGTCGAACGCGCCGACGAGCGCGTTGAGGGCGAAGACCGCATCGAGCAGGGGACGGTCGGCATCGGCGGCCACCACCGCCAGCGGTCGGGCCGCGCCCGCCAGCTCGCGGGCCAGCCGGAGCACCGTCACCACGGGCACACCGGTCGCCGAAGCGACGTCGTCGGGCGTGTAGTTGGCCGCCACCTCGCGCTCGAAGGCGGCGAGGTCGCCTCCCAGCTCGTCGAGGAACGCGCGGTTGACGCGGTTCTCGCGCAGCAGGACGTAGGCGATGCCGTAGGCGAGCACGGCCTGCCGGTCGGAATGGACGGCCAGCCACTCGTCGGCCTTGCGCGCCGTCATCGAGCGGCGCGGCTCGATCTGGACCAGCCGTCCCCGCGCCCCCGATCCGCGACGGAAGCGGCCGTAGCTGCGCTGGGTCCAGACTCCCGACAACCAGTCCTCCACGACGGGCGCGCCGAACGACAGCACGTAGCTCGCGCGCTCCAGGTCGAAGAGCGGGTCCGCGGAGACGCCGGTCAGGGCCTGGAACGAGGGGCCGAGCCGGGCCGCGGTGGCGGCCCGCGTCCACACGACACGAGCGCCCGCCGCCGTCCAGAAGCGTGCCCAGGCCTCGGCCAGAGGCCCTTCTTCTTCGGCGGCGACGGCCAGCACGGGTTGGCGCCCGCCGCCGGCGTCCCGCAGTCGCGAGGCCAGGAGGGCGACGGCGGCGTCCCAGGTGATCGGCTCCCACTTCCCTTCGCCCCTCTTCCCGACGCATCGGGCGGGGCCCCGCAGACGGTCGGGGTCGAAATAGGACTCGAGCGAGGCCTGGCCCTTCGCGCACAGGCGTCCGCGCGAGATGGGGCACAGGGGGTTGCCCTCCAGCTTGACCGGCACGCCGTCCATCAGCCGGGCGCGGATCCCGCAGGCCGCCGGGCACTCGCGACAGACGCTGGTGGCCCAGCTCTCGAGGCCTCGCCCCCGCCCGCCGGCGGCGCGCTCGTCGGCACGCGCGAGCTGTCGACGGCCCAGCTCCCCGAGCGTGATTCCGGCGAGGGTGGCGCCGCCGAAGAGCAGGAAGTCCCGGCGGCTCAGCGGTTGGTCGCTCATCGATGGCACGCCGCGCAATCCTGGCTGGCGCCCTCACGCTTGTGGCAGGCCAGACAGGCGTTCATGTCCAAGCGCATCGGTGGTCGCCCGGGCGGCCCGGCGCTCGTCCCCACGTCCGCGTGGCACGACGCGCACTCGAGTCGGGCGAGGCCGGCGTGGCGCCGGTGAGAGAACATGACGTGCTCCGGAAGATGGGAGACGCGCAGCCAGGCGATCGGCTGGTCGCGCCCGGCCTCGTCCCATTTCACCGCCGCCGCGGCCCGCGGGGCCGTGGCGTGGCACTTCAGGCACACCGCCGCCGCGGGGATGCCGGCGCGGGCTTGCTCGAGTGCGCCCCGATGACACACGTCGCAGCCCATCCCGGCATGCCGGGCGTGATTGAAGGCGATCGGCTGCTGGAGGGCCGGCCGAGGCAGCAGGAGCACCCAGGCGGCGGCGGTGCCCAGCGTCAGCGCGGCGACTCGTAGCAATCGGCCCATGAGGGAAGCGGCCTAGAGGCCCGGTTTCGCCGCCGCCTCTTTGAGCTTCTTGTCGTAGAGGTCCTTCTTGCGGATCTTCGAGTCGTACACGACGAACTCGAAGATCTGCTTGCCTTCGTCAGGCGAGATCCACGTGCCCGCCTTGCGCATCATCCGCTTGACGTAGCGCTCCCACTCGTCGTCGAGGGCGAAATCGCTGTTGATCGCGCGCGCCGGAGTGTGGCATTTGCTGCACTTGACCATGAACACCTTGTAGGCGGCCTTCATGTTCTCGGGGTACTTGGAGACGTCGATCTTGGCCGGACCCTTGTCATACGCGAGGATCCGCGGATCGAGCGGCACCTCCTTGTCCTGGGCCACGATCGTGCGGGCGAGCGCGGCGAACCCCAGAAAGACGAGCGCGGCAGCCGTAACCGTACGTGTCATATCGGCAGCTTCTCCTCTAGAAGGTCAGGATGTAGGACGCACCGAAGATGTTCACACCGTGATTGAACGGCTGCTCGCTCGTGGGCAGCACGCCGCTTTGCGACCCGATCTGCATGCTCTCGTAGGCCGGGTCGTTGGATCGCATGCGCAAGTACGAATAGTCCAGGCGCACCGACTGGCGAGCGTTGATCGCGAATCGGCCGCCCAGGCGTAGCTCGCCCGTGTCGGTGGTGATGGTCGGCATCGGGGCGGCGGCGATGAAGAACGCCGCGATGGCCGTGGGCGGCCCGCCCGGGCCGTTGAGGATGTTGTTGGCCCAGTTGCCGCCCGCGGGGCTCGTCTCCGACCGCGCCCGGGACAGGATCAAGGTGCCCAGAAGGTCGAAGCGGCCGGCCCGCTTCCGCAACCCGGCGCCCACCGTGTTCGCCTTGTCGAGCATGTTCGCGGACCAGTCCAGGCACGGGTCCAGCTTGTTGTTGTTGTTCCGCTGTCGTAGCGTGGCGTAGTCGTCGCAGCGGTTGCCCGAGAGGCCGACCGCCCCTGGCTGACCGTTGGTCAGGGCGGCCACGTTGCTGTTGGCGGTATAGGTGTTGCCCGCGGTCAGGGAACGGAAGTCCTCGTACGTGTACCAGACGTTCACGCTCGTGTCGTCGCCTACCGCGTAGCTCCCGTCGACGTTCAAGGCCCAGTTCTTTCCGTCCTGAACGCCGTAGGTCGAGCTGGGGTAGTGGTCCTTGTTGAGATCCAGGCCGCCCTGGAACGACAGTCTCTCGGTGGCCTGCCAACCGAGCGACGCGCGCAGCTTGTCTCGATTGCGATCCGCGACGTAATAGCGGCGCATCCCCGGAAGCTCGCTGATCCGGTTGTTGTTGGCGTACATCGCGTTGGCCAGGGCGTTGTTGCTCGGAAAGAACAGGTTCATGTTGCCGGTGGTGACGGCGAAGCCGGCCGCAGGTCCCCATCCGTTCCAACCGTTCGCCTGCATGAACGAAAGAGCGGTCGCGCCCCCGGTGGCCGCGGCCGGGCTCAGGTTGGCGTAGGGGACCAGGGCGAGGAAGGCGTTCTCGTTGTAGTCCGGGGCTCTGCGCGTGGAATACGCATATCCCACCCGGGCGGTGACCTTCTCCGCCAGCGAGGCGCGCCAGTCGGCCCGCACGGTGTGTTCGTTGGTCGTCGCCGCATCCGCGCAGCTGATCCAGGAGGCGGCGCAGGCGCGGTCGATCTTCTCGAACTCATACCCGAGCTTGATCCACTGTCCCCCCACGAAGCCGTAGTCGGCCTCGGCGGTGACCTGGTTGAGCTTCCGGCTGTACGGACGGTTGGCGTTCGCGTTCTGCGCCAGGACGGGGCCAAGGGGGTTGTTGGGGCCGGCGGTGAAACTGGCGTTCGCCGCGGGCGCTTCGCCGGCATCCGCGTACTGGTAGATGTTCACGGCGGTGCGGTTGTCGCGGTCGTTGTACCTGTAGGCGGCGGCCAGGGTCAGCTTCTTGGCCGGCCGGGTCGTGAATCGGGTGTTGAACGTCGTGGCCACGACGAGGCCGTCGAGCGACCGCACCGGCACCACCGGGGTCGTCGCATCGGTCAGGAACGCGTCGTTCTGCGTGTTGCGTCCGTACGATCCGGTCGCCACCAGCTTGGTGGTCGACGAGAAGTTCATGCCCGCGGTCAGGTTCCACTGGTTGAAGGTGTTGCCCGGCGTGCTGCTCATGGTGTTGACCACGCTCGTGGGGGTTGCCCAGTTCTGCCAGGACATGAAAGGCACGTTGTTCTTGAACGTCGAGCCGTAATACCCGGCCTGCGCGAAGCTCCGGGCGCCGTGGTAATTCAGACTCACGGCGACCTGGTTGTGGTCGGTGTCGATCACATCGGGAATGATGGTCGAGATGTCGGCGCCGGTGCTGCGAGACACCGTCCCCATCGGCTTCGCACCATCCTTGTGCTCGGGCCGGAAGTTCACTTCGACTCCCCAGCGCTGGTCGAGGTTGTAGTTGAGGCCGACGTCGAACCTCCTGCGCTTCGTGAACAGGTTGAAGTCGTGGAACAGGCCGAGGTCGGCGGCGGCGGCCGCGTTGACGAGCGCTTGTTGGGCCGCGGTCGGCGTCCGCAACGCGCCCTGCGCCGCCGAGTTCGTGGCGACGTCGATGTACGGCGCATTGCCGATCTCCGGGACGAGGCCGCGCGCGCTCACGATGTTCGTCACGTTGTTGGTGCCGCTGCTCCCGGCGACCGTCGGCACGATCCACGATCCCGGCAGGGTGAGGATGTTCGACCCCGTGCCGCTGAACGGCGTCTGATACGTGTCCGATCGGTTCCGGCGCAGCTCGTCGTAGCCGAAGGTCAGCCGGAACTTGCCCTGCTGGCCGATCTGGGCGGATGCATCTCGGGTCTCGAGGCCGAGGTCGGTGCCCTTGATGCGCCACCGCAGCGTGCTGTCGCTGTTGTAGCCGGCGGCGCCGCCGCGCCAGTCGACGTTGCCGATGCCGAAAGCGCCCTTCTTCTCGAGGCCGTTGTATTCGCCGGCCTTGTAGGACCCGTCGTCGACGGTGCCCGGGCCGATCTCGATCGTGCTCGTCGGCTTGGCCTGGGCCCCCGCGAGGGCCGCGTACCCGGTCAGCACCGTCACGACGGCCACGCGAGCGACGGCCACGCGAGCACGGGCGGGGAGTTCGCTGTGTCTTGTCATGTCACCGCTCCTGACTGCATGCGGTTAGCGCTGGAACTTCGCGCCCGCCGGGTGATTCGAACCATGGACGAGCACATGGCAGTTGAGACACGCGCGCGCGCCCGCCTGGGCGCGCGGGGCCGCCGCGCCGGGCTGCTGGAGCCCGTTGATGGTGGTCACATCGCCGAGGGCCAGGTTCGCACCGCTGTTGATCTGCGCGCCGTGGTCGCCGCTATGGCACTCCTGGCACAGCCACGGGGCGCGCGCCTTGAGCAGCGGTGGGTTGCTGGATCCGTGCGGCGTGTGGCAGTTGGTGCAGTCGTCCGAGACCGGCGCGTGCTCCCAGAGGAACGGGCCGCGCTTCTCGGGATGGCACGTGAAGCAGGTCTCGTTCACCGAGCTCTTGACGAGCATCTTGGGGCCGCTCGACCCGTGCGGGTTGTGGCAGTCCGAGCACCCCATCTTGGCGGTGCTGGCCAAGCTGATCACGGCCAGCGGATGGCTCGATATGCGCCGCGTCTGCGCACGCTGCGCTTTGTGGCAGGTGAAGCACACGTCGGCCTGAGTGGCCTTGCTCAGGACTTTCTGTTCGCGAGCGTGGATGTTGTGGCAGTCGGTACAGGCGACGCCCCGACTTTCGTGCTGGCTGGCCGTCCAGAAGGAGCGCAGGCCGGCCTCGTGGCAGGACAGGCACTTGGCGTTGCGCTCGGCGACGGGCGAGGCTTTCGGGCCCTTGTACACGATGCCCACCGGATTGCTGGAGACGGCAATGTGGTCGGGACTCGCCCCGTGACACGTCTCGCACTGGTGCTGGGCGAACGGTGTGCGCGCGTCGCCCTTGACGGCGTGCGGCGTTTGGAGGATGAGCGTGGTCGGCTCTTGGTTGTGGCACTCGCGCAGGCAGCTCTGCACAGCGTTCGTCGCGTACGCCGGCGGCCCCGGCGCGGGCGATGGGGTCGGCTCCTGGTCCGCGCGCGCCGGCGCGACCACGACGGTGAGCGCGGCGACGACCAGCGCGCCGAGGTGCGCCGCGGGTCTTTGCGGTTGGACGAAACGGGCGCGGATCGACATGGGTTGTGCACTCCTTCGACAGAGAGCCGTCGGCTTCACCGCCACTTCTCCGCGGCCCCGGACTTCGGGAGAAGGCTCATGAGGTACTCGACGAGGTCGGTCAGCTCCGCGTCGGACATCTGGGCGCCCCAGCCGGGCATCCGGTACGGCGGCCGCGGGCCTTTCGCGTCCCCGCGGCCGATCGTGGCCAGGCCATCGACGATCTTCTTCTTCAGCTCGGCGCGCGTGAACCCCTCCCCGACGAACGTCAAGCCGGGCACCTTGCCGTCGGTCTCCGCGTTCCGGTTGGCGAACCCGCCCTTGGCGTCGGCGCCGTGGCACAGCGTGCAGCCATAGCGCTCGTAGACGTGGCGGCCGTGCTCCAGAGCGGTCTCAGGCCCGGTGTCGCGTGGCGCGGCGCGAACCGTGTGGGGCAGCGGCGGCCGCGTCTGGGCCCAAGCGACCAGGCCCAGCAGGCCCAGCAGCGCGACGGGGAGCAGCCGACTCACGCGCCAAACATGGGCCCCGAGAATGAAGAGACGATGAAGATCCGGTGAGGAGGGCCTTCATCCGGCCGGATGACCCGGCCGAGCCCGAGAGCCGGTCTAGGCCTCGAGCGGGGCGGAGACGGAGGCGATGCCCGCTCCCGGCGCGCTCGGCAGGTAGACCACGAAGGTCGCCCCCCGTCCGGGCGTGCTGTCCACCTTGATCGTCCCGCGATGCAGCCGGACGATCTGCTCGACGATCGCGAGCCCGAGCCCGGTCCCGCCGCTGTCACGGGCTCGGGCCGGATCGGCGCGGTAGAACGGCTCGAAGATGTGCGGAAGATCCTGTGGCTCGATCCCGCACCCGTGATCCAAGACCATCACCATGGCGTGGCCGTGGGGCCGCGCCACGGTCACGACGACGCGGGACGTGGCCGGGGAATAGCGGATCGCGTTCTGGAGCAGGTTGAGCACGACCCGCCGCAGGTGAAGCGTGCTGCCGAGCACCATGGGGCGCCCCTGGACGAGCGTCTCCACCACGACCTGTCTCTCCTCCGCCATGGCGCTCGCGATCTCGCAACACTCCGATACGAGCCCGGCCAGGTCCACGACCTCGACCGCCTCCTGCATCTGACCTCGATCGGCCAGGGCCAGCAGGCGCAGGTCACGGATCAGCGTCGACAGGCGCTCGGTCTCCGCGAGCACGTCGGCGGCGAGGGTGCGGTACTCGGCGGCCGTGCGATCGGCGCGCAGGCACACCTCGACCGCGCCGCGCATCGCCGCCAGCGGCGTCTGCAGCTCGTGCGAGGCGTCGGCCGCGAAGCGGCGGGCGCTGCGGAGCGACCCCTCGATCCGGTCGAGCATCCCGTTGAGGGTCGTGGCCAGGCCGTCGATCTCGTCGCTGCCCGTACGCGCCTCGAGCCGCTCGTTGATGCGGGTCGCCTGGATCAAGTGGACCCGGCGCACGATCTCGTCCACCGGGGCCAGCGCGCGGCGCGCGGTGAAGGCGCTGCCGTAGCTCGCGAGCACCAGGACCACCACGATGGACAGCACCATTCCGAGGGCCAGGTGGCCCAGGTCGCGGCGCACCGGCGCCACGGAGGCGGCCAGCTGCACGACCAGGCTCTCCGCCCCCGGTCGTGGGACCACGGCCGTCGCGACCCGGAGCGGGGCTCCGGAGATGTCGGCCACGGTGATGAGCGGCGTGCCCTCGCGAACCGCCGCCGCGACCGCGCGCTCGCTCGCCCAGTCCAGGCTCGGGAACCCCTCCGAGCGGAAGAGCACTCGTCCGGACGCCTGGCGCACGAGCACCGGCACGTCCGCCGCCACCTCGCTCCCCAGGACGCTGGCCACGTCCAGGGTCAAGAGAGCCGCGCGGCGATCCGCCACGAAGGCGAGCAGGCGGACTTGCAGCTCCCGTTCGAGCTCGTGGTAGGAGGTCCGCGCCTGGCTGACGAAGACGAACACGGCCAGGGCTCCGAGCGCGCCGCTGAGCGTGAGCAGGTACCAGAACGTCAGGCGGGCGCGGAGGCTCCTAGGGCGAAGTCGAGCCAGGATCGCCGAGGACATACCCCACACCGCGGACGGCTGCGATCAGGCTGGGCCGCCCAGGAACGTCGAGCTTCTCGCGCAGGTGCTTGACGTGAACGTCGACCACGTTGCTCCCTCGATCGAAACTGTAGTCCCACACGTGCTCGGCGATCATGGCCCGAGTCAGCACGACGCCGGACCGCCGCATGAAGTACTCCAGGAGCGCGTACTCCCTCGGCGTGAGAGCGATCAGCCGGCCGGATCGCTTCACGGTGCGCGTAGCGGGATCGAGCTCGAGGTCCCCGGCGGTGAGCACGGGCGCGTCCGCGGCGCGGTGGCGCCGGCTCAGGGCGCGCAGGCGCGCGGCCAGTTCCGCGAGCGCGAAGGGCTTGACCAGGTAGTCGTCGGCTCCCGCATCCAGCCCACGGACGCGGTCCTCGACCATGTCCCGTGCCGAGATGATGAGGATCGGGGTCTGCTTGCCCGCCTCGCGAAGCCGCCGGCAGACGGTCAGGCCGTCGATGCCGGGCAGCATCAGGTCCAGCACGATCGCGTCGTAGTCGTAGGTGCCGGCCATCTCCAGGGCGCTCGGGCCGTCGTGGGCGACGTCGACGGCAAACGACTCCTCGGCCAGCGCCCGACAGACGTAGTGCGCCATGCGCCGCTCGTCCTCGACGACGAGGAGCCTCAACTGCGTGCCCGGCGCGGCTCGGCCCGCCCCACCGGACCCATCCGACCCTCCTCGACCTCGCACTGCTTCCGTCGGCGGAGACACTACGCCCGTGCGGAGCGAGGGTCAAGATCGAGGGTGGGTGCGGCCTACTTCACCGCGTGCTTGAGCTTGTCGATCACCTTCTCGACCGACTGCTTGACCTTCCCGACCGTCTGGTCGATCTGGCCCTCCTGCTTCAGCTTCGCGTCGCCGGTCAAGGCTCCCGCGGCTTCCTTCACGCGCCCCTTCAGTTCGTCCGTCTTGCCTCCCGCCATATCGACCTTCCTTTCCCTACCATTCGGTCTGCTCCGGCGGCGTCAGCGCCCCCGCCGAGGAACGAACCGCTCATCGTCCGGCTCCGGGCGTCGCCGCGCCCGGGGACCCGAGCGCGTTGCGCACGAGCGTCTCCGCGTCCCGGAGAAGCGTCAGGGCCTGCGGTTCGCCGCGCGTCAGGCTCGCGGTGACCGGGTCACGCATTCGAGCGACCTTCTCGAGCGCGTCCTTGACGCTGCCGGCGGCGGCGCGCGTGGCCTCGGCGCGCACGGCGTCGAAGAGCTTCGACGACAGCGCCTGCGCCTGTCCGTAGTTCTGCGCGGAGACCGCATCCTCGGCGGCGAGGAGCTGGCCGAGCAGGCCACCGAGACGGACCCGGGCCTGCGCCTCCACCAGCTCCACCTGCAGGCTGGCGACCTGTCCCTCGAGAGCCTGGCGCCGCTGATGCTCCGGCCAGTACCCGACCAGGTAGGCGAGCCCGGCCACAACGACCACCAGGATGGCGAAGTATCTCTTCATGCGAGGCTCACCTCTTGCTCATTCCTGATGGAGGATTGGAGCAAAGCTCCAATTACCTCTTCACGACCGTGAGCAGGTTGCGGACCGTGTAGCCCTCGGCCTTTTCCCGGGCCACCTTCTCCGCGGCCGCCTTCTGGGCGGTGGTCGGCACCGTGCCCTTGAGGGTCACGGTCTTGGCGCCCGCGTCGGTGTCCACGTCGATGTGGGAGGCGTCGATGCTCTTGTCAAGCAGGAGGGCGGCCTTCACGTCGACGGCCTGCTTCCCGGCTCCGATTTCGGAGCCGACCTCCTTGGCCTGCTTTCCGATCTGCTCGCCAACGTCCTTGGCCCCCTCGGCGGCCTTGCCCCCGACCTCCTTGGCCTTCTCGGCGCTCCTGTGAGCAGCGTCCTGGGACTCCCCCTTGACCTCCTGCGCCTCCTGCCGGGCCTTCTCCGCGTTCTGCTCCGAGTCCTTCTTCACGCCTTCCGACGTGTTGCGGCACGCGGGAGCGAGCGCCAGCGCCGCCGCGGCCAGCGTCCCAAGCAGCGCCCCATGACCTTTCATATGCCGACCTCCTTCGGTCTGTGAGCGGTTCTGTCTGCGCTTTGAGCCTGCCAGGTGTCCAAGCAATGCGTGTGCCAGTTGCACGACACGAAGCCGTCACTCGGTGGCCGCATGACCAGCTTGCGCCATGCGCGCGATTCGCCCGAGTTTCTTGATGTCGAGGTGGTGGAGCTCGCCAGGCTCTTCCGCGCCTCACGCGCCACGGGTTCATCCAACGCCACATTCCCGTTTCCGGAACCTGAATCAGACGCACTGGACCGGCAGGCCTCAATCGGAACTTGTCTTGAATGTCATCCAGGGTCTCTCCGTGGGTTTCGTTGAGTTTGAGCACGCTGAACGCACCACGAAAGGTCCGCGCGGGACAAAACCGACCTGGCATGCCGCTTGCCCCTGTTTCTCGCCGCTACAAGCGAGAGGAAGGCGTGGCCTCTTGCAGATGGGAGATTCAAATGAAGGGCAGATACTTGATTCTGTGGGCAACCATGGGTTTCGTGGCGTTTCTCTTGGGTCCCTCCCCCGCGTTGGCCGCGTCCGCGCCACAACTGGGTGCGGCGGAGAGCTTCGCGCTCCTGGGTGGTTCGGCCGTAACCTGTACCGACTCCATTGTCACCGGCGACGTGGGCGTCTACCCCGGTACCGCGATCACGCAGAGCAACTGCACGATCGACGGGACGGTCCACCCGGCGGACGCGGTCGCCCAGCAGGCTCACGACGACTTCCTCGCCGCGTACAACGCAATCGCGAATAACACCGTCAATCCAGTCCTCTATCCGTGCACCGGCACCTTGGATACGGCCTACACGGACAGGACGCTCACGCTCGCGCCGGGTGTCTACTGCAACACCGCGGACGTGACGTTCACGCGCACCACGTTGACGCTCGACGGGCAGGGCGACCCGAACGCCGTCTGGATCTTCAAGATCGGGACCCTTGGCACCGGCGCCCTCACGGGCACCAACTTCTCGGTGGTCATGGTCGGTGGAGAGGAGACGTGCAACAACAACGTGTTCTGGTGGACCGCCGAAGCCGCGACCCTGACGGACTCGTTCTTCCTGGGAGATATTCTCGCGGGGGCGGCCATCACCGCGACCCGTGGGAGCCTGGACGGGCAAGCCTTGGCGAAAGCCGCGGTGACGGTGACGGGCACCGACGTCTCCGTCTGCGGCAGCACCCGACCGCAGGGCAGGATCAAGGTGACGGGCGGTGGCCAGATCCCGGTACCCAACCCGAACTCCAATGGCCGGGCCACCTTCGGCTTCAATGCGAAGGGAAACGAGGACGGCACGGCGAGCGGTCACTTCAACTACCTCAACCACCTGACCGGTCTGCACGTCAACGGCTCGGTCGACAACGCCGTGGTGATCGCGAGGAACCCGGACGGGTCGCCGAAGACCGTCCGGTTCTCCGGGACCTGCGGCACCTCGCCGGCGTGCGCCTTCAGCGTCACGGTGGAAGACCACGGCGAGCCCGGCAGGAGCGATCAGTTCGGCGTCACGGTGACCGGCGGGCTGTCCGAGACGAGGTCGCAGCGCGTCATCAGCAACGGGAACATCCAGTTCCATGATTAGCGGCTGATCCGAGACGGCGGGGTCCGGAGGCGCGACCGGGGTCGCGCCTCCGCCTACCCTCGGTTCTCTACTGGATGAGCTCGCCAGGGCTTCCGCTCCTCACGCACGACGGCTTCATCCAACGAGACCACATCCCCGACTCCGGGAAATGATTCAGATACTCCAGACGGCAGAGGTCAATCGGGACTATGTTGAATCTCATCAGGGTTTCTCCGTGGCGGTCGTCGAGTTGGAGCAAGGCCAGAAGAACACCATGAGAGCGTCGGGCGGGACAACCCGCGGTGGCTTCTCGCTTGCCCTAGTTCGGCAGCCGCCAAAAGCAGGAGAAAAGCCTGGCTTTCGCGACTCGGAACGGGAGATTCAAATGAAGTGTAAAGACGTGATTCTGTTGGCAAGCTTGGGAGTGGCCGCGTTGTTCTTGGGTCCGTCCCTTGCGTCGGCCCAGTCCGCGCCAACTCTGGGGTCGGCGTCGAGCTTCGGGATCCTGGGTGCATCGACGGTGACCTGCACCGTGTTCGGCGAAGTCACCGGCGACGTGGGCGTCAGTCCAGGTACCGCGATCACGGGCTTCAGGCCCACGTGCACGCTTACGGGAACGTTGCACCGAGGTGATGGTGTCGCGCTTCAGGCCCACGTGGATGCCGGCATCGCGTACCTTGCCCTCGCCGCACAGCCGTGCAGCTTCACCTTCGAGGGCGTTACGGAGCTCTCTGGACTCATCCTCCCCGGCGAGGTGGCGAGCCATCCGCTCGACCCTGGCGTGTATTGCTTCGCCTCGGCGGCTACGTTGACCGGGCCACTCTCTCTCCGGGGCGCGGGCCCCTGGATCTTCCGGATGGGGAGCACGCTCACGACCGGATTCCCCGCGTCCGTTCTCGTCAATGGCAAGCCCAATTGCGATGGGAAGGACGTGTTCTGGCAGGTCGGCAGTTCCGCGACCCTCGGGGCTGAGACTCAGCTCGTTGGAAACATCGTCGCCGTCGCGAGCATCGGCCTGGATCCCTACGCGACCCTGGACGGTAGTGCCTTGGCGCTGAACGCGGCAGTGACGTTGAGTGGCAACAACAAGGTATCCGTCTGCGGGTCCGGCGGCAGCATCCCCCTTCCGTTGCCCCCCGGGTGCAGGGTCGAGGTCGTATGTGATCACCACCACGACAAGGACTGCGACCACTGCGACAAGGAGTGCGATGGCCACCACGACAAGGACTGCGACAAGTGCAACAAGGAGTGCGATGGCCACCACGGCAAGGACTGCGACAAGGACAAGGACAAGGACAAGGACAAGAAGAGCCAGCACTGATCGCTGACCTGAGACGGCTGGATCCCCGGGGGCGAGGCCTATGTCACGCCCCCGGGCACTCCTGGGCTCCGCCCGGGTAGCGACGGAGGCGCTCCCTGGCGCTCCGTACGTCAGCCCGGCGCTCCGTCGACTCTTTACTCCGTCGTCTTGCCGTCGAAGTGCTCGTTGTCGGCCTCCGCCTCGTCGCGGGTATGGTGGACGACGCCGTCGCGATGATTCGGCGGAGCGTAGAGTGTGTAGAGCTTCAGCGGGACACGGCCGGTATTGATGATGTTGTGATTCGCCCCCGCGGGGACGACGACCGCGAAGCCCGCTCGGATCGCCGTCCGAACGCCATCGAGCACCGCCTCCCCGGTCCCCTCCTCCACGCGAAAGAACTGGTCGAGCGTGTGAACTTCCGCCCCGATCTCTTCCTTGGGCTTCAGTGCCATGACGACGAGCTGGCAGTGCTTTGCCGTATAGAGCACCCGGCGAAAGTCGTCATTCGTCAGGGCGAGACCCTCGATGTCTTGCACGAATCCAGACCGCGTCGAAGCTCCTGTCTTGGTCATCGTCATACCGGCCTCACCTCTCTCTACCGTCCCTGCGACCTCGGGCTTCCTCGCGTCGCTCACTGGCGCTCGGGCAGCAGCAGGCGCAGCGTCTCCTCGTCGAGGTCGCCCGTTGCGAGCTGCTCGTGGTCGAGCTGGAAGCGGATGATCGCCAGACGGGTGGCCCCGGAGACGGGGCCGAGATCCCCGTCGACCTTGCCGTGGTAATAGTTCTTGTCCGTCAACGCCTGCTGGCCCGCCGCCACCGAGGTGGTCGCGACGTGGATGCGCCGCACCGTCGAGTTGGCGGCGGTCCGCTTCGCCGTCCGCGGCTCGGTCAGCGGCTCGGCGAATTCCATCGTGATCTGCGTCCCCGCGGTGACCGTCGCTTCCGTGTCGCCCAGGCCCGAGTTGGAATAACCTTCCGCCAGATCGTCACCCACCAGGGTGCTGGCGCGTCCCGCCGAGCTCTGACCGATGAAGACGGTGTCGATCGTCCGCCCCGTGCTCACCAGGGGCGCGAGCTCCACGAGCCGCTTGCGATCGTCCTGGCGCCAGCTGGTCAGGGCGCCCTCGATGCGCTGCTCCTTGGCGCCCGGGAGCTGGATGTGCGTGAACCTCACGCCGATGACGCCGGTGAGATGGCCGTGGCGGACGGATTTCACCAACTCCACCTTGCCCACCACGACGGTGCCCTCGGGCAGGACCTCCTGATCGTCGATATCGACCGCCGGCACCACCGTCGCGCGGAACGTATCGCCGACCTTGGCGGTGCGCGTGCTGAGTCCGTCCTGCAGGACCAGCTCCATCGAGGTGCCCTTCGGGATCGTCGTCCCCTCCGCCATGGCGAGGGCAGGAGCGCAGAGCGCAACCGCCCCCCAAAGCGCCAGCCGTCTCACTGAGCTCATGTCGCTCCTTCCGGCGCTCTCTGGCGTGGCCAACTGGGGGAGCGATGACGACCCGCCTCTCCGCCGACCGTCCGAAGGCGCTGTATCGGGCAGATCAAGAGCAACCTTCGTGCCACCCCGCCTTGGAGGTGTGCGTCCCTCGTGGTTGACGGTACGCTCTCCGCCATGACCGGAGAGCCGGAGACGACGGCGCCCGAGACGTCCGTGGCCAAGGGAGTCGCCCTCGCGTTCGCGGCCGCCTTTGGCGCGACGCTGCTCATGGCGGCGCCCGTGGTGCTCGCGCCCTCCGAGCGCCTCTTCGGCAGCAGCCAGACTTTCGCCGGCCAGGATCCGAACCGCGATCCCTTGATCGTCATCGAGCAGTTCCGGACCGGGCAGGTGAGCGGTCCCTACCTGCAGCCGCTCACCGACCTCCCGGGCCGTGCCCTGGCCCGGCTCGTGGGCCCGGTGGCGGCGTACAACGTCCTCGTCCTCGCCACGTTTCCTCTCTCCGCCGCCGCCGCCTACCTGCTCGCACGCTACGTCCTCCGCTCTCATCTGGGTGCGATGGTGGCGGGCCTGGCCTATGCGTTCCTCCCTTTCCACGTGGCCCACGCCACTGCCCACGCGCAGGTGGCGCAGACGCAATGGCTCCCGCTCTACTTCCTGGCCTTGTGGCGCTGCGTCGATCGTCCGGATCTCCCTCGCGCCGCGCTGCTGGTCGGCTCGGCGGCGGCGGTGGCACTGTCGAGCTTCTACGCGGGGCTCATCGCCGCCATCCTGGGCCCGGTGGCGCTCGTCGCCTACGGGGTCGTCTCGCCGCGCACGCCGGGCCGGAGCGGTCTCGGACGCATGGCGATCACGGGCCTCGCCCTCGCCGCCGCGGCCGCCGCCGGCCTCGTCCTCGTCCACCGCGTGGCTCCCGCGGTCCTGCTTCGTCCGGGAGCCTTCGCCTTCCCGCGCTCCGACCTCTTCCTCCACAGCGCGAAGTGGTGGAGCTATCTCGTCCCCGCGGTGGACCACCCCCTGGCCGGGTCACGGGTGCGGGAATTCTGGGCCGGGAGCGGTGTCGGGGACGCGCTACTGGAGCAGCAAGTGGGCGTGGGCTGGTCGCTCCTCGTGCTGGGGGCCGTGCCGGTCTGGCTCTGGCTGCGCGGCGATCGGGCCTCGCTCGCCGTGCGCAGCGCGCCCGTGCTGGCCAGCCTCGCCTTCGCCGCCCTCCTCTGCTCGCTGTCTCCCGAGCGGAGGATCGGATCCTTCACGTTCGTGCGCCCCTCCGCGTTGTTGTACGAGATGGCGCCGATGTTCCGGGCCCATGCGCGGTTCGGCGTGGCGGTCGGCCTCATGATCGGGCTGCTGGCGGGAGCGGGCGCCGCCTGCCTGTGGCGCTCGTCCACATCCGCCGGCCGGCGCGCGGCCGCGCTCCTCCTTGGTCTGGCCGTCCTGGAATATGCGCCCTTCCCTCCGTGGCGGTGGCGCGACGTGCTGCCGACACGCGCCCACCGATGGCTGGCGGCGCAATCCGGCTCCCTGCGCGTGCTCGATTGCGTGCCTCCTTCCCGGGTGTCCGATTCCCTGGCTCTCCCGCTGCTCGGCCACCCGGCTTCGCTGCTCGGCGCCTCGTCCGTCGACGACTGCGGCGAGCCACGGCTCGGGGACAAGCTCGCGGCCATGGGCTACACCCACGTCGTGGTTCGGCCGGACAGCACGGTCGGAAGGTGGCTGGCGGCGAACCCGATGCCCGAGGGGCTCGCACGAGGACCGGAGTTCGAGGACGGCTGGATCCTGGAGGTCAAAGCCGAGCCGCCTCGCGTGTACGTGAGCGCATTGCTCGGCTTCTACCCTCGCGAATACGAGGGGGGGTCCACCTGGCGCTGGATGGGGCAGACCGGGGCTCTGCGGGTCGCCGCGGCACGAGAGTCGGTGGGGACCGTACTGGAGCTGGAACTGAAAGCGTTTCCTCGCGACCGGCGCGTCGAGTGGCTGCTCAACGGGCGCCGGCTCGGCGAGGTGGAGGTGGCGGCCGAGTGGCGCCGGTACGAGCTGCCTCTCGACCCACTCGCCCCCGGGGAGAACACGATCACCCTCGCCTGCCCTTGGCCGGCCACCGTCGCGAAGGACGTCCTCCACAACGACGACCCACGAGCCCTCGGCCTGGCCGTGGGGCGCTGGAGGGTGGGAAGATCCGCGCTCGTTCGACGCCAGGCCTCCGCTATTGACGTGGCTGGCGTCACGGCAGTATCAATGTCCACTCCGTAGGCATCACCACGCTCTGGCCGGTCGTTTCGGCGCGGCCACCCCGGGACTCCGCCTTGCCCGCGGCAGGAGGTCATGCATGAGTGGTCGTCCGTGCCTCTCCCGCCCATCCATCGCCAGCCTTGCCGTCATCCTGACCCTGGCCATCGCCGCGCCCGCGGGAGCGGCCGCGACCCTGTGCGTGAAGCCCGGAGGCGGCTCCGGCTGCAGTGCGACGATCAGCGCGGCCCTGGCCCTCGCGAACCCCGGCGACACGATCCGGGTGGTGATGGGCACCTACGTCGAGTACGTCGCGATCGACAAGGACGTCACCCTGGAGGGCGGGTGGAACGGGACCTTCACCACCCGGGATCCCGTTGCCTTCGTGACCACCGTGACACCGCCGGACGCGACGTTCTCGGTGGTGTCGATCACCGGCGGCGCGCCGACCCTGGACGGGTTCACCATCACGGGGGGCGGCGGCGGCAACCACGGCGGCGGGCTGCGGCTGAGAGACAGCAACGCGGTCGTGCGCCGGAACGTCATCACGGGAAACACGGGCTACCTCTACGGCGGCGGAGTGTGGGTGCAGCGCGGCGCGCCGCGGCTGGAGGCCAACCGCATCAACGGCAACTACGTCAATACGTTTGGTGCCACCGGGGCCGGCGTCAGCCTGGAGAACAGCCAGGCCGTCCTGATCAGCAACTACATCGCCGGCAACCATTTCGTCGATCCCGGAGGTGTCGGCGGCGGGGTCTCCTCGGACGGGACGGTCAGGATGATCAACAACACGCTGGAGGCGAACGACGTGTCCGGGGTGGCGGTGCTCTTCGGCACGCTCACCCTCGTCAACAACATCATCGTCGGCCATCCGGTCGGCCTGGACAAGCAAGCGAGCGGCACCGTCGCCGCCGCCACCACCAACGACTTCTTCAACAACACCGCCAACACGGCCGGGTACACTCTCGGGCCGGGCAACCTGACCGTGGACCCGCTCCTCCTCAACGGGCACCTCCAGGCGGGGTCGCCGATGATCGACGCCGGGACGCGCACCCCGGAGCCGGACATCGACGTCGACGCCCAGCCGCGCTTCATGGCCGGAGTGGCCGGGGGCCCGTTCCGGGTCGACATCGGGGCGGACGAGTACACGGGCGCCGCCCAGCGCATCCACGACCTCGACACGGGCGCACCCGCCTTCACCCTCATCGGTCCCGGAAACGCGAGCGCCACCTCGAACGGGCCCAACGACTGGATCGGCTATTCCGTCCTCGCCGACGACATCACGGGCGACGGGCGCGCGGACCTGTTGACGTCGGCGGAGGACTGGGCGGAAGACTTCGACAATCCGCCCCACGCGACGGGCCGGACGTTCGGCCTGTTCAACTTCGGCTCCCGCGTGACCGGCACGCGCGACCTGCTGACCTCGTCCCCGGACCTCGACCTCGTCTGCGGCTACAACCTCCAGCACATCGGGTCGGACCTGGTGAGCGGCGACCTCAACGGGGACGGGACCCGCGACCTGATCGCGGGCTCTTTCGAGGACGACAACGCGGGCGGGGGTACGGTCACGCCGACCGTCTTTGCCCTCTGGGGAGGCCCTTCGCTCGCCGGCGTCCGCCCCCTCAACCCGACCAGTCCCCCGGATTTCGCGCTCCAGGCGCCGGGCCAGGACTTCTTCTCGTTCGCGTCCAAGGGCGCGCTCGCCACCGGCGACCTCGACGCCGACGGCGTGGCCGATCTGATCGTGGGTGACCGCCTCGCCAACCATGGCGCGGTGGCCGGAACCGGCGCCGTGTTCGTCATGTTCGGCAGCGCCGGCCTGGCCGGCCTCCACGACCTGGGCACCACGCCCGCCGATTACACCCTCTACGGCGCCACCGCCGCCGCCGGCCTGGGCGCGGCGGCGGTCGGCCGGGTGAATGGCGACGGCCTCCTGGACCTCGTCGCGCGGACCGACACCACCGCCTACGTGAGGTTCGGACCGCTGTCGGCGGGCAGCGATACGACGGCGGC
>JBGPBV010000129.1:0-19923 GCA_041481445.1 Vicinamibacteria bacterium | reverse complement strand
AAGCGGGGGACGACGTGGGCCGCGCTGGTCACCTGGGCGGCGCGCCTTCCCGGGGTCGAGACGGGCACCTGCTACGGGACGCCCGCGCTGTACGTCCGCAAGCGGATCCTGGCCCGGCTGCGTGAGGACGGCGAGACGGTGGCCATCAAGATCGACTTCTTCGACCGCGACGTCCTGCTCGAAGCGGATCCGACCGCCTTCTTCCTGACCGACCACTACCGCCCGTATCCGATGGTGGTCATGAGGCTGGACAAGGCTCGTCCGGCCGTCGCGCAGGGGCTCCTGGAAGAGGCGTGGCGGCGGGCGGCGTCGAAGCGCCAGATCGCCGCTCGCGAGGCTGGGAAGGCACGCGGCCAGGCGCGGTCCGGATCGACGCGATCGGCGCCCGGCGCGAAGCCACGCGGGCGATCATCGGCGGGCAAGCCGAGGTTGTCGTAGAGATCAGGGCGTCCTGGCAAGCCGCGTGGTATCATCACCCTACGGGATGATCCCTCTCCTCGCGCTTCTCCTCTTAGGTCCCGTCCTCCCTTCGGTCTCCGCTCCCGCCGAGATGCGGGGTCTGTGGGTCGTTCGCACCGGCCTCCTGGCGCCGGAGGACGTCGACCGGGTCGTGGACGAGGCGGCCCGGGGCGGGTTCAACGCGCTCTTCGTGCAGGTCCGCGGCCGCGGCGACGCCTTCTACAACTCGCGCCTGGTGGCGCGCAGCGACCTGCTGCGGGGGCAGCCCGCCGATTTCGACCCCTTCGGCCGCCTTCTGGCTCGCGCGCGCGCCCGTGGCCTCCAGGTGCACGCCTGGGTGAACGTGCTCCTCTGCGCGCACTTCGGCCAGGCGCTCCCGGCCAGCCACGTGGCCGTGCGTCATCCGGAGTGGCTGATGGTCCCCAGGGGCGCGGCCGCGGCCGCGCTCGCCACGCCGGGTCCCGAGCTGGCCCCCTTGATCGAGCGCTACCGGCAGGAGAGCGACGCCGAGGGCCTCTACCTCTCGCCCTCCGCCCCCGGTGTCGCCGTCCACCTCGAGCAGGTCGTCTCCGAGCTCCTCCGCGCCTATCCGGTGGACGGGCTGCACCTCGACTTCATCCGGTACCCCGGTCCGGAGTACGACTGGTCGCGCGCGGCCCTCGAGGCCTTCCGCGCCCGGCGTGGCCGTCGTGACCTGCTCGGCGGTCCGGCCGCCGATCCCGAAGGGTGGGGTGCCTACCGGCGCGAGACCCTCGACAGCCTGGCCCTCCGGCTCAGCGGCGTCGCGCGGCAGTCGCGTCCCGGCCTGGTCGTGTCGGCGGCGGTGGTGGCGGACCAGGCGCAGGCGCTGTACCACAAGTACCAGGCCTGGCCCGAGTGGATCGCGCGCGGCGTGATCGACGCCGTTTGCCCGATGACCTACACACAGGACACGAGGATCTTCCGCGACCAGGTCGCGCAAGCGCGGGCGCGCCTGGGCGGGCGGGCGGCGATCTGGGCGGGCGTGGGCGCCTGGCGCCTGCCCGTCGACGGCGTCGTCGAGAAGATACGGGTGGCGCGGGAGGCGGGCGCCTCCGGCGTGGTGCTCTTCTCTCACGAGTCGTTCGTGGCCGCCGACGTGGACCGGCTGCGCCGCGAAGCCTTCGCCGCGCCCGCGGTGGCCGCGGCGGGCGGCGGGCCACGGCGCGACCGCCGATGAGGCGCTGGGCCGCCGTCCTCGTCCTCGGCCTGGCCGCGGCCCTGGCCCTGCCGCACGCGGCGGCGCCCCACGCGGCCGCGCCCGTCGCCGCGGGTGCGGGCAAGCCGTCCGCTCCTGCCTCCCGCGAATGGGCCCGCCGCACCCTGGCCCGCCTGACCTTGTCCCAGAAGGTCGCGCAGATGATCGGCGTGCGCGCGTTCGGCCTCTACCAGCACCGCCGCTCGGAGGACTTCCAGTCCCTGCTCGACCAGGTGCGCCGCCTCAAGGTCGGCTGCGTGGTGGTGTTCGAGTCCGAGGTCGGCTCGCTGCCCATCCTCCTCAACGCGCTGCAGCAGTCCTCCGACGTGCCGCTCCTGGTCGCGGCCGACATGGAGCGCGGGATGAACTTCCGCATCCGTCGCGGCGTGGTCCCCCTGCCGAGCGCGATGGCGGTGGGAGCCACGCGCTCCGAGGACGACGCGCGCTTCACGGGGCAGGTGACCGCGCGCGAGGGGCGCGCCCTCGGCGTGCACTGGGCGTTTGCGCCCGTGGCCGACGTCAACAGCAACCCCGCCAACCCGATCATCAACGTCCGCTCCTACGGGGAGGACCCCGAGCTGGTCGGCCGCATGACCGCCGCCTTCGTGAAGGGGGCGCACGAAGGGGGCCTGCTGGCCACGGTCAAGCACTACCCGGGCCACGGCGACACCGCCGCCGACAGCCACCTCCAGCTCGCCACCATCAGCGCCGACCGCGAGCGCCTGGACCGGGTCGAGCTGCGTCCGTTCCGGGACGCGATCGCGGCCGGAGTGGACGCGGTCATGCTCGGCCACATCGCGGTGCCCGCCCTCGATCCCACCGGCGCCCCCGCGACCCTGTCCGAGCCCATCGCGGGCGAGCTGCGGAAAAGCCTCGGCTTCGCGGGCCTCATGGTCACGGACGCCATGGAGATGCAGGGCGTGCGCGCGGCCTGGACGGGAGAGGCGGCGGTGCGCGCGGTGCGGGCGGGGGCGGACATGATCCTGCTTCCCCCCGACCCCGGCGTGGCCATCGAGGCGATCGTGCGCGAGGTGCGCGAGGGCCGCTTGCCCCTCTCCCGCATCGACGAATCGGTCACGCGCATCCTGCAGGCCAAGGAACGGCTCGGCCTCGACCGCAAGAAGACGGTCGACTCCTCGACCATGGAGGCGGTGGACCGCCCGGAGGACGTGGCCAAGGCCCTGGACGTGGCGCGGCGGTCGATCACCGTCCTGCGCAACGAGGGCGGCGTGCTGCCCCTGCGCGCCGAGGATCCCCTGAAGATCCTGCACCTCGTCCTCTCCAGCGACGCCCGCAACGACGCGATCGTGGGGATCCCCGAGAACGAGCTGGCTGCGCGCCGCATCCCCGCCCAGACGATCGTGCTCGGACCGGAGGTGTCGGCGGACACCGCCGCCCGCATCGTGGCCTCCGCCTCCGGCTTCACGCACGTGGTCGCCTCCGCCTTCGTGCGCGTGGCCGCCTACAAGGGCAACGCGGACATGGCGGAGAGCCACGCCCGGCTCCTGCGCGACCTGCAGGCGGCCGGGCGTCCGGTCGTGCTCGTCTCCTTCGGCAGTCCCTACCTGCTCCGCCAGGTGCCGACCGTCTCCGCCTACGTGTGCGCCTACGGGGCGGCGGAGTCGAGCCAGCGCGCGGCCATCGGGGCCGTGCTCGGAGAGTATGCTGTGGGCGGGAAGGTGCCGGTCTCGCTTCCCGGCTTCTACGCCTACGGCGATGGGCTCCAGATACCGAGGCACGAGATGACCCTGCGCGCGGGCTCGCCCGCGGAGGCGGGCTTCCGTCCCGACGGCCTGGCCGAGCTGGACCGCGTGGTCGAGGCCGCGGTGGCCGCGCGGGCGTTCCCGGGCGGGGTGGTCGCCGTGGGCCGGGAGGGCGTGCTCGCGCACCTCCAGGCCTTCGGCCGTCTCTCCTACGACCCGGAGGCGGCGCCCGTCCGCCCGGACACGATGTACGACCTGGCCAGCCTCACCAAGGTGATCGTCACGACCACGATGGCCATGATCCTCGTCGACGAGGGCAAGCTCGACATCGGCAAGCCCGTCTCCGCGTTCGTCCCCGAGTTCCACGGAGGGGCGAAGGACAAGGTGACGGTCTGGCACCTGCTGACCCACTCCTCCGGGATCGACTGGTGGGCGCCGCTCTTCAAGGAGATGCGGGGCAAGGCGGCCTACCTCCAGCGCATCGTGGCCATGGACCTCGTCTACGAGCCGGGCACGAAGTCGGTCTACAGCGACCTCGGCGTGATCCTGCTCGGCGAGATCCTCGAGCGCGTGGCCGGCCAGGACCTCCGGTCCTTCGCCCGGACGCGCCTGCTGGGGCCGCTCGGCATGAAGGACACGACGTACCTCCCCGGCCCCGAGCTGCTCGCGCGCATCGCCCCCACCGAGAACGACCCCTGGCGCGGCCGCGTGGTCCGGGGGGAGGTCCACGACGAGAACGCGGCCGCCCTCGGAGGCGTCGCCCCCCACGCCGGGCTCTTCGGCACCGCCCCCGATCTCGCGCGCTTCGCCCAGATGCTCCTCGACGGCGGCGTGTTCGAGCAGCAGCGCATCGTCTCGCGGGAGACGGTGGAGCGCTTCACGAAGCGGGCGGGCGTCCCCGACTCCAGCCGCGCCCTCGGCTGGGACACCGTCAGCGAGAATTCCTCGGCGGGCAGCCTGCTGGGTCCCCGCTCCTTCGGCCACACCGGGTTCACCGGGACCTCGATGTGGATGGACCCCGACCGCAAGCTCTTCGTCGTCCTCCTCACCAACCGCGTCCATCCGACAAGGGAGAACAACGCCATTCGCGAAGTGCGCCGCGCCGTAGCCGACGCCGTCGTCCACGGGCTGGCCCAGCCGTGAGGCTCCAGGCCCGTACGTACCCGCTCCTCTTCACGGCCCTGCTCGCCTTTCTCTCGAGCCTGAGCTGCGGCAGCGACTCTCTCGGTCCCGAGCAGCCCCGGGGCGACAGTGCGCGCCCGCCCAGCGGGCCCCCGCGGCCCCAGCCGTCGAAGACGCCGAACGTGGCGGTCAGGGTCGGGCTCGAGCAGATCGAGTCCGACCGCGGGGGCGTCCTCAAGGGCAAGAAGATCGGGCTCGTCGCCCACGCCGCCTCCGTGACCGCGGACTCGCGGCGGTCCGTGGACGTCATGCGCGGGGCCGGCGTCGAGGTCGTCCGCCTCTTCGCCCCCGAGCACGGCGCGCAGGGCAAGGCGGCGGCGGGGGAGAAGGTCGAGGACGCCGTCGACCCGCTGGCGCGCGTGCCCGTGGTGAGCCTGTACGGCGAGAAGAAGAAGCCGGCCCCGGAGGACCTCCAGGGCCTGGACGCGCTCGTCTTCGATCTGCAGGACGGGGGCGTCCGCTTCTACACCTATGTGAGCACGCTGATCCTCACCCTGCAGGCGGCGGCGGAGGCCGGCATCGACTTCGTGGTGCTGGACCGCCCGAATCCCCTCGGGGGCGAGCGCGTGGAAGGGCCGGAGAACGAGCCGGGGGACGACGTCAAGGAGAGCTTCGTGAGCCTGGCGCCCGGCCCGCTCATCCATGGCCTCACCGCGGGCGAGATGGCGCAGTTCGTCAACGCCTCCCTGCCCAAGCCGGCCAAGCTCACCGTCGTGCCCATGAAGGGCTGGAAGCGCTCGATGAGCTGGGCCGACACCGGCCGCGCCTGGGTCGCCCCCTCGCCGAACCTGCGCTCGCCGGAGGCGGCCCTGGTCTATCCCGGGACCGCGCTGCTCGAGGCCACGAGCGTCTCCGAGGGCCGCGGCACGGACATGCCGTTCCTGCTCCTGGGCGCGCCGTGGCTCAAGCCGGAAGCGCTCATCCCTTCCCTCGCCGCCGGCGGGCTCACCCTGGAGACCGCGACCTTCACGCCGGAGGCGGGAGGGGCCGGGGGCGCCGACGTGAAGTTCGCCGGCCAGCCCTGCCTGGGCATCCGCATCTCCGTCAAGGACGCGTCCGGGGTCACGCCCTACAAGTTCGGGGTCAGCCTCCTGCACGCGCTCAAGAGCCAGTCCGGATTCGAGTGGCGGCGGGAGGGGCTGGCCATCGATCGCCTGGTCGGGACGCGCAAGCTGAGGGCGGCGATCGACCGCGGCGACCCCGTGGACGCGATCGTGGCCACCGACCTGCCCGCGATCGAGGCCTTCCGGAAGGCCCGGCAGAAGTCGCTGCTGTACTAGCGGCCGCGGGTAGGCGTCCCGTCGGCCCCTGCCTGAGTGTCTGCGAACGTCGCGACGCCCGGCATCCGGGGGACTCGTTCCAGGGCGAGTCGGTGGTCTCCGATCACTCTTCACGGCTGTCGTAGAGCAAGATGTCGCTCAACACTGCGTTCGGCTCGCTGTTTGCGTTGGCCGGCTGGATTCCACCGCGCCCCGAACCGGACCCGCACACGCGTTCAGCCCGTCTGAGCCTGCGATTCGAATTATCAGATCTTCTTTCACATCCACACCTGAAATCGTGACCTGGCCATGACGCGGCTCATGTTAAAAAGTGAGCATGAAGATCGATCATGCTTTCGACCTAAGCGATGACGAGCTGACGGTGGCGCTCGGACGCCTGGCCGCGACCGAGCGCGAGGCCAGCGTCGCGCTCATCGTTCATCTCGCCGAGTTCGACGCCCGCCGTCTCTACGAGGGTGCCGGTTTCTCTTCGATGTTCAAGTACTGCCGCGCGGTCCTGCACCTCTCCGAGGATGCGATCTACAACCGCATCGAGGCGGCGCGGGCGGCGCGGCGCTGTCCGGCCATGCTGGACATGCTCGTGGCCGGATCGCTCAGCCTCACGACCGCCCGGCTCCTGGCCCGGCACCTGACGCCCGAGAACCAGCGGGAGCTGCTCCGTGCGGCTGCGGGCAAGGGCAAGGATGAGGTCGAGGAGCTGCTGGCCGACCGGCTCCCGAGGCCGGATGTCGCGGGATCGGTGCGGAAGCTCCGGGATGCGAAGCCGGTCGAGGTGGTGGGCTCGTCGCCGGTCGGGGCGGCTCCGGCATCGAGACCGACGGCTTCGGGACTGCTTTCGGTTGGCGGGGCATCTGCCGCCGTCGCCGGGACGCCGATCGTGACGCCAGGGGTCTCGGCCTCGGCCCCGCCACCGTCCGCACGGGTGCGGCCGCTCGGAACCGAGCGCTACGAGGTCCGCTTCACCGCGACCGCGGAGATGCGCGACAAGCTGCGCCTCGCCCAGGATCTGCTCGGACATTCGATTCCGAGCGGGGATCTGGCCCAGGTCTTCGACCGCGCGCTGAGCGCGCTCATCGGAGATCTCACCCGGAAGAAGTTCGCGGCCACGGAGCGACCGCAGCCCAGCCGCGGCCAGGCGGAGGGATCGCGGAACATCCCGGCCGCGGTGAAGCGGGCGGTGGTGACACGGGACGGCGGCCGGTGCGCGTTCGTCTCGAAGAGCGGCCACCGCTGCGGCGAGCGCCGCTTCCTCGAGTTCCACCACGTGGTCCCGCATGCGGCCGGCGGCAAGCCAACCGTGGACACGATCGCACTGCGATGCCGGGCCCATAACGGATACGAGGTCGATCTGTTCTTTGGTCCCGGCCGGCGTCGCACCCGGGAGGGTGTCGGCCGGCCGGTCACGCAGCGGTCGACGCTGCCGAGTACTCGTTCTGGAACGACCCCTTTGACAAGGCGATCTGCGCCTGAACAGACGGGCTTCCAGCGCGCGGTCGACGTGCCCGCGGGCGTCGAGGTCCGGTCGACCACCGCGCACGGGCGGCACCGCGATGGCCCGTTGGCGGACTCGTGATTACGGGGCGACAGGACGACACGGGAGGGCGCATCGAGAGGCGAACTGGCACGAGGACGCGCACGGAACGGGCCCGCACACACCGGGCAACGCGCCGGGCACCGCCAGAGGTCAGGCCGGCTCGGCCTCCCGCCGCCCGGGCACGAGCATGCTGACCGCCATCCCGACGACGCAGGTCCCGATCGCGCCGATGGCCACGTTCCAGGTCCAGGCCACGCCGTCCGTATGGAGGACGTACGGCGCGAGCGTCCCGCAGACCAGGCTGACGGCGAGGCCGCTGACCATGCCGACCATCGTCCCCGTCGAGTTGGCGCGGCGCGTGAGCACCCCGAGCAGGAACGCGCCCACCGTGGGCCCCGAGGCGTAGCTCAGCGCGGCCAGGCCGCCCTGCAGGGCGGAGTCCATGTCCTGGGCGGCCACCGCGACCAGAATCTGCGCGATGCCCCAGACGACGGTGAACGCGCGGCCCACGCGCATCTGCTGGGCCTCGGAGGCGCCCGGCCGGACGTAGGGCAGGTAGAAGTCGCGCACGGTGGTCGAGGCCATCGAGTTGAGGGACGGGGAGAGCGCGGCCGCGACCACCGCGGCCAGGATGAAGCCGGTCCAGCCGCCCGGCAATTCCGTGGACACGAACGTGGGCAGGACCTCGTCGCCGCGCGCGAAGGGCCGGCCGGCGTAGTGCGCCCACAGCATGGTGCCCAGGAAGAGGAACAGCGCGAACTGCGCCATCACCAGGAACCCGGAGAGGACGAGGCCGGCGGAGGCGTCGCGGCGGCTCTTGGCCACGAGCAGGCGCTGCACGAGGTAGTGGTCGGTGCCGTGGGTGGCCAGGGTGAGGAACGCGCCCCCGATCAGGCCGGCCCAGAAGGTGAAGGGCACCCGCAGGTCGAGCGAGAAGTCGAAGAGCGCGAGCTTCCCCGCGGCGGAGGCGGCGGCCAGCGCGCCCCCCACGCCGCTGGGCAGCCGATGGATGACGGCGACCAGGCACACGATCGCGCCCGCCAGGTACACGAACATCTGGATGCTGTCGGTCCAGATGGTGGCGACCACGCCCCCCTCCTCGGTGTAGAGGATCATGGCCAACCCGAGGGCCACGATGCACCACCATTCCGGGATGCCGGCGGCGAGGGCGAGGACGAGCGCGGCCGCGTGCAGGCGGATCCCGTCCCCGAGCGTGCGGTACATGAGGAAGATGGCGGCGGAGACGCTGCGCACCGCGCCCCCGAAGCGCTTCTGGAGCAGCTCGTAGGAGGTGTAGATCTCCCCCCGGAAGTAGGCGGGGATGAACAGCCCCGCGATCAGGATCCGGCCGACCACGTAGCCGAGAACGAGCTGGAGGAACGTCCAGTCCGTCTTGTAGGCGGTGCCCGGAGCCCCGATGAAGGTGAGGGTGCTCGTCTCGGTGGCGACGATGCAGGTGGCGATGGCCCACCAGGGCACGCTGCGCGCGGCCAGGAAGTAGTCGCGCACGGACCGGCCGCGGCGCCCCAGCCAGGTCCCGAAGGCGGTGATCGCCACGACGTAGCCGACGAGGACGACCAGGGCGGAGATGGGGAGCTTCACGGCCACGCCCGTGGTCGCGTGGCCACGCTAGTGTCGCGCCGTGAGCTGGTGCGAGATGACCTGCATCGCCGAGGCCAGGCGGACGATGCGGCGGTTGCGGGCCTGGTTGGCCAGGGCGTCGTCGGCGGGCGGGACCTCCGCTCGCGCCTCCCGCTGGAGCTTGTCCAGCTCGCCGCGCAGCGCGCCCAGGTCGCCGGCCGTGAACCCGCGCAGGGTATTGGCGCTCAGCAGGATGAAGCCCTCCGCGATCTGGTTGGCCATCGCGGGTGCGCTGCCGCCCATGAAGTTCGCCATGCCCCGGATTATAGAGGCACGCCGCTTGCGAAGGTCGAGGCGCGCGGCCGTCGTGTGCGCGCTCATGGGGGTCCCGAATGGAGCTGGCGTCGAGGTTGCCGCCGCGCACGGTGGCCGGTACAGTGAGGATCCCCCCGATGAATGACCAGGTCGAGCGGCGCCGCCCCGACCGTCACCTGGTCGCCGTGCGCCTCCTGCGCGGCATCGCCGTCGCCGCGCTGATCTCGTCCGTGCTCCTGTGGATCGTGCCGCGCGTCCTCACCGAGCTCGGCGTCCTCGGTCCGAGCCCCCAGGAGTACGTCGACGATGCCGACCGCGCCATCAACGTCGCGCGCACGTACGGCGCGGTCTCCCTGCCCGTCTTCCAGAAGGCCGAGCACGAGCGCGACCGCGCGCTCGAGATGGTGCGCACGGGACAACGTCGCGAGGCCCGCCACGCCGCCGAGCGGGCCATGGCCTTCGCGATCGAGGCCCAGAAGCAGGCCCTGGTCCGGCGGTCGGACACCCAGGCGCGGGCGGAAGCCGTGTACAACGACCTCGACCGCCAGATCAACGACCTCGAGAGGCTCTATTCCGAGGTGGTGCCCGGCCTCGAGAAGGAGCAGGTCGCCCAGCTCCTCTCCCTGATGAAGGTGACCCGCGCCGCCGCGGGCGCGGTCTTCCTCGCCTACGAGCAGCAGGACTGGAACGGGGTCCTGAAGGCGGAGGCCCACGCCCGGGAGGTCATCGCGGGCACGCGCGGCGCCCTCACCGCGGCGCGGAAGGCGCGGCGCTCCTAGTCCAGCCTCAGGATCCCCCGCCGGATGGCCGCGGTGACCGCCTCCGTGCGGTCGCTGACCCCGAGCTTGCTCAGGATGTTGGTGACGTGGATCTTCACCGTGCCCTCGCTGATGGCGAGGTGAAAGGCGATCCGCTTGTTGCTCATCCCGCTCGCGATCGCCCCCAGCACGTCGCGCTCGCGCGGGGTCAGCTCCGAGCGGTGCATCCGCTCGGCCAGGGTGGCCGCCACCGCGGGCGGGATGTGATGGTGGCCGGCGTGCACGGCGCGGATGGCCTTGACCATGTCCTCGCCCAGCGTGTCCTTCTTGAGGAGGTAGCCGCGGGCCCCCGCCTCCAGCGCGCGGTAGATCTCCTCGTCGCCGTCGTACGAGCTCAGGATGATGACGCCGGCGGCGGGGGACTCGCGGCAGACGGTCTGGGTCATGGCCACGCCGTCCATGTCCGGCATGCGGAGATCGGTGAGCACGATGTCGGGCCGCAGCCGGCGGAACAGCTCCACCGCCTGCCGCCCGTCCTCCGCCTCGCCCACCACCTCCAGGTCCGGCTCGCTGTGGATCAGGGCCACGAGGCCCATGCGCACCACCGCGTGGTCGTCGGCCACGAGGATGCGGATCTTGCCCGCCCCGCCCGCGGTGGTCATGGGCCGATGGGGATCTCCACGAGGACGGCCGTGCCCCGCCCCGGCTCCGAGTCCAGGCGCAGGCGCCCGCCGAGCTTCTTGACGCGCTCGCGGATGCCCATCAGGCCGAAATGGCCCTCGCGCTCGGAGGCGACCGCACCCGGATCGAAGCCGCAGCCGCCGTCCTTGACGCTCAGCCGCACCGCCTCCCTCTCGAAGGCGAGCCCGATCGCGACCTCGCGCGCCCGCCCGTGGCGCACGGCGTTGGTGACCGCCTCCTGGCAGATGCGCAGGAGGTTGTTCTCGACGGCGCCGGGCAGCGGGCGGGCCCGCCCTTCCACGGCCACGTCGACGCGCAGGTCGGAGCCGGCGCTGAACTGGGCGGCCACGCGGGAGAGGGCGGTGACGAGGTCGCCCGTCTCCAGGGCCTCCGAGCGGAGGTCGGACACGGAGCGCCGTGCCTCCGAGGCCGTGTAGTCGATCAGGTCCTTGGCCAGATCCAGCCGCTGCCGCAGCGCCTCCTTGGGCGCGGTGCCCTCCAGCAGCTTCGCGCAGAGGTCGAGCTGCAGGGCGATGGCGGTGAAGCCCTGGTCGAGGCCGTCGTGCATCTCGCGAGCGATGCGGCTCCGCTCGGCCAGGACGGCCGCGAACCGGCCGCTCACCTGCCGGACCTTCATCCGGTAGGCGGCCCCGGCCAGGGCCGCCCCCGCCAGCAGGCACAGCGAGTAGAACCAGGCGCGCTGGTAGACGTGCGGCTCGACCTCGACCTCGAGCCGGGCTTCGCTCGCATTGGACCTTCCTTCGGGGGTGATGGAAGCCACGCGGAAGGTGTAGTGGCCGGGGGGGACGTTCGTGTAGTGGGCCGTGCGCCGCGTCCCCGCCTCCTGCCACTCGGTGTCGAGGCCGTCGAGGCGGTAGCGGAAGCGCAGGGCGGCCGGGTTGCGGAAGCTGGGGGCGGTGAACTCCACGGTGAGGTCGCCCCGGCCGGGAGGGGCGACGGCGAGCGAGGCCGTCGACTTCGACTGCCCGTCGAGCAGCACCCGCTCGATCAGCACCCGCGGCGGCGCGGGAGCGGCGATCGGGTGGGCGGGATCGATCCACACCGCGCCCCGGCGGGTGGGAAACCAGAGGCGCCCGTCGCGCGTCCTCCAGCCCGCGGGCTGCAAGTTGCCCACGCAGGTGCTGCTCTTGAGGCCGTCGCCGATGTCGAAGAGGGTGAACGCGCCCGGATCCTCCGCGCCGTCGGCCAGGTGCTCGAGGGCGCGCAGGGCCACGCGGATGATGCCGCGGTTGCTGGTCATCCAGAGGAACCCGTGGCGGTCGTCGAGGATCTCGTAGACGACGGTGTCGGGCAGGCCCGCCTCCGCGGGCAGGGCCTGGAAGCGGCCGGAGCGGAACCGGCAGAGCCCTCCGCCGTAGGTGCCGATCCAGAGGGTGTCGCCCACTTCCGCGAACGCGCGGACCTGGAGGCTGGGCAGGCCGTCGCGCGTCCCGTAGGCCGAGAACCGCCCGTCGCGCCACACCGCCACTCCCCGGTCCGTGGCCACCCACACGCTGCCGTCCGCGCGCTCGAACACCCGCGCCACGTGGTTGTCCGGGAGCCCGGTGGCGTTCGTGTCGTGCGTGACCTTCCCCTTCGAGACCCGGTAGAGCCCGCCGACGTCGGTGCCGATCCAGACGGTGTCGTCGCGGGTGGTCTCGAGCGCGGTCACGCGGCCGAGCTGGGCGGGGAGGCCCGGCGCGGAGAAGGCGCGGAACCGGCCAAAGGCGAAGACGGTCAGCGGTCCGCGGCGCGACCCGATCCAGAGGCGTCCCGCCGAGTCCTCGGCCAGGGAGAAGACGCCGTCGTCGGGCAGGCCGTCGGCGGTGGTGAAGGTCTCGATGCGCGAGCCGCGCACCCGGTTGAGCCCGCGGGCGGTGCCGATCCAGACCGAGCCGTCGGCCGTCTCGCGGATGGGCATGACGAGGTCGTCCGACAGCCCGTCCTGGGTGGTCAGCGGCGTGAAGGCGCCGTTGCGGAGCTGGTGCACGCCGTCGGTGTCGGTGCCGATCCAGAGGCTGCCCTCGCCGTCCTCGTAGATGGCGTCGATGCGCGGGCCCAGCAGCGGGTGCCGCCCTTCGGCCACGGGCCGTCCGTCGCGCACCCGGACCAGGCCGTGGGTCGTGCCCACCCAGACCGTGCCCTCGCGGTCGCGGCCCAGCGAGGTGACGGCCGCCCCGGGCAGGCCGTCCGCGGCCGTGAAGACCGTCCAGCCGCCGTCCGTCCGGAGGCGTCCGAGCCCCCACGGCGCGCCGAACCACATCGTGCCGTCGGCTTCGGTGAGGGTGGCGGCCAGCACCGAGAAGGGATGGGCCTCGCCGCGGACGGGGGGCACGGGGCGGAGCACCACGAGGCGATCGCCCTCCGGGCGCGCGATCCCCTCCGGCGTGGTCACGCGGGGGACTCCGTCGGCGCCGATCTCCAGCGAGCGCGCGTTGCCGGCCACCAGCTCCAGGCGGCCGTCGCGCAGCTGCAGGAGGTCGGACAGGGTGCGCGCCCAGATCCGGCCCTGCGCGTCCTCCACGATCGTGCGGATGCCGGTCTGGCGGAGGCCCTCCGGCATGGGGATGCTGGCGAACTCCTCGCCGCGCTTGCGGGTGAGACCCCCGCGCGACCCCACCCACAGGCTGCCGTCCCGGGATTCGTACAGGGAGAAGATGCGGTGCAGCAGGGGGGCCTTGACCCGCGGCGGATCGAAGGTGGTGAAGCGGACTCCGTCGAAGCGGGCGAGGCCGCTGAGGGTCCCGAACCAGAGATAGCCGTCCCGCGTCTGGAGGATCGCCCCCACCATGTCGCTGGGGAGCCCGTTCTTCTCCTGCCAGACGACGTGGGAGTACTGGCTGACCGTCTTGGCCGGTTCGAGCGCGGGCGCGGGACCGGCGGCCCCGGCCACGAGGAACAGGGCCGGGACGCCCCACCGGAGGGCGGTCCAGTGGCCTTTCGGAGCGGCGCCGGGAGTCACGGAGGGGGGCTCGAGCGACGCCCATGCTAGCACGCCGGCCGCGGCCAGCGCCCTGAGCCTCATGACAGCGGTGAGGTAAGCGCTCGCAGCGTCCGAAAGCATCTGCACAAAGCCATAGGCGCGACCTAGACCATTTGCAGATCCGCGGACCGACCCCGCACCGCTATCTTTTGAGCGGCAGAGGGGGCGAGGTCCGTCCCGCGCTCGGCCCCTGTTGACAGCCACTCATGCACGGCAAGGAGGCCCCATGAACTCGTGCAACCGGCAGATCGGGCTGGCGCTCCTGGCCCTGTTCGTGTCGTCCGTGGCCGCGCAGGCCCAGGACTTCCGCGGCGCCATCTCCGGGACCTTGACCGACGCGACCGGAGGCGTCCTCCCCGGCGCGTCCGTGATCGTGACCAACGAGGGGACCGCGGTGGCCACCTCGCTCACGACCGATGCAAAGGGCTTCTACCAGGTCCGGTACCTGAACTCCGGCACCTACTCCGTGACGGCCAAGCTCGACGGGTTCAAGACCGTCGTGCGCAAGGGCATCGAGGTGCGCGTGGGCGACGCCATCACGATGGACCTGACCCTGGCCGCGGGGGCGCTGGAGGAGGTGGTCGAGATCGTGGCCACCCAGCCCACCCTGGACACCACCTCCGGTGTCACCGGCCAGGTGATCGACAGCCACCAGATCCAGCAGCTCCCGCTCGGCGACGGCACCGCCTACATGCTCTCGCGCCTCGCCCCCGGCGTGGCCGACTCCTCCGACCTCCACTTCTCGCGTCCGATGGACAACGGCAACCTGGCCGGCATCGTCGTCAACGGCGCCCGCGGCGGGAACGACTTCACCCTCGACGGGGCGCCCAACCGCGTCTCCCCGAACAACACGACGGTCTCGACGCCCGGCTCCGACCACAACAACGGCGTGGTGGGCTTCTCGCCGCCGTCGGACTCCATCGCGGAGTTCAAGGTCCAGACCAATGCCTTCGACGCGCAGTCGGGACAGACGGCGGGGGCGGCCGTGAACCTGGCCCTGCGCAGCGGCACCAACGCCCTGCACGGCGCGCTCTCGTACTTCAACCGGGACGACAGCCGGTCGTCCACGCCGCTCCTGACCGAGCGCGCGGGCGGCGACAAGCCGACCCGCAAGTACAACCGCTACACCGCCACCGCCTGGGGCCCCATCCTGCGGGACAAGACCTTCTTCATGGCGTCCTTCGAGCACCTGCGTGACGTCCAGCCGGAGCCGGCCACCTACACCGTCCCCACGATGCTCATGAGGCAGGGCAACTTCTCGGAGTTCACCGGCGTCCAGATCTTCGATCCCCTGACCGGCACCGGCAGCAACAACCAGCGCACGACCTTCCCCGGCAACATCATCCCCGCCGGCCGCATCAATCCCGTGGCCGCCGCCTACCTGAAGTACTACCCGGAGCCGAACCGGCCGGGCACGGAGCGCAACTACTTCACGAACCAGCTCCGCCCGTACGACTACAACTCGGTCGTCGGCCGCATCGACCACAACTTCAGCCCCGACGACAAGCTCTTCGTCTCCGGCTACTACAACAAGCGGCAGGAGGACCGCTACAACTGGGCGAAGGACGCCGCCAACGCGACCGGGGAGGGCGAGATCAACGGCTTCGAGGTCACGCACGGCTTCGACAACCGCAGCAACACCGGCGTGACCGTCGGGTTCACGTCCACGCGGTCGAGCCACACCCTCCTGGACGTCCGGGCCGCGTTCGCGCGGTTCGGGGAATGGCGCCTCCCCGCCGACCAGTTCGACCCCTCCAGCCTCGGGTTCGCCGCCTCGAGCGTGGCCGCCATGGGCGAGTACGACTACCTGCCCTTCATCACCTTCGGCGGGTTCAGCACCACGAACTCGAACTCCCGGATCGCCTCCCTGGGCGCGCAGCGGTCGGACTGGGGCACCGGCTTCGACCGGCCGTTCTACAACGTGTCGTTCGCACCCACCCTGACCCGCCTCTCGGGGAGCCATTCCCTCCGCCTCGGGTACGAGCTCCGCTACCGGCGCTGGGACATCACCGTGCCCGCGTACGGGGCGGGCCGCTACAACTTCAACGGCGCCTACACGCGCGCGAACAACGGGGCGGCCCTGAACGACCCCGCCCAGTCCTTCGCCCAGTTCCTCCTCGGCCTGCCCACCACCGGCACCAGTACCGTCGCGAGCGCCGGCAGCACCTCGAGCCAGTTCGAGATCTCCGCCCCCGGGGACTACAGCCAGACCTCGCACGGCCTGTTCCTCCAGGACGACTGGCGGGTCAGCCGGAAGCTCACCCTCAACCTGGGAGTCCGCCTGGAGGTCGAGCGGGCCATGACCGAGGCCGAGAACCGCAACCTGGCCGGGTTCGACGCCGCGGCCACGAGCCCGGTCGAGGCCGCCGCGCTCGCCGCCTACGCCAGGAACCCGCTCCCCGAGATCCCGGTCGGCCAGTTCAAGGTGAAGGGGGGAGTGCTCTTCGCGGACGGCCCCGTCTACAACACCCTCGTGAAGCCCCTTCCTCGCGCCGCCCTCTCCTACCTCATCGACGACAAGACCGTGTTCCGGGGCGGCCTGGGGCTGTTCAGCTATCCCTACTACTTCGACGCCGGCAACCAGTCCGGGTTCTCGCAGCCGACGAGCATCCTCACCACCCAGAACAACGGCACCACGTTCCTGACCGACCTCACCAACCCCCTCCCCAGCGGGAACCTCGTCCAGCCCGTGGGGTCGTCCCTCGGCCTGGCCAGCTCGCTCGGCCTGAGCCTGGGGACGGTCGTGCCCGCGGAGCGGAAGTCGCCGTACTACTTCCGCTGGCAGGCCGGGTTCCAGCGCGACCTGGGCGCGGGGTGGGTGGTCGAGGTCATGTACGTGGGCTCGCGCGGACGCGACCTGCCCGTCACGCGCGACATCAACGCCCTGCCCACCCAGTACCTCTCCACCTCGCCCACGCGTGACACCGCGCAGGAGACCTACCTCAGCACGCAGGTGCCCAACCCCTTCCAGGGCCTGCTCCCCGGGTCCACCATCAACGGGGCGACCGTGCCGCGGTCGCAGCTCCTGCGGCCGTACCCCCAGTTCCTCGCCGCCACCAACAGCATCGTGACCGAGGAGTACGTCGGCTCCGACCGCTACGACGCGGGTACGGTGAAGGTCGAGAAGCGCTTCTCGAACGGCAACTCCCTGCTCGCCGCCTACACCCGCTCGCGGCTGCGCGATCAGCTCTACTATCTCAACGCCGCCGACGCCGTGCTGGAAGATCGCGTCTCGCCCGACGACCGGCCCAACCGCGTGGCGGTGGGGGCCACGGCGGCGCTGCCGCTGGGCCACGGCCGTCGCTGGGGCGCTGACTGGAGCGGGGCGCTCGAGGCCCTGCTCGGAGGCTGGCAGGTCAGCGGCACCTACGAGTACCAGACGGGATACCCGCTGCTGTGGAACACGAACGTCTACTACGATCCCACGCGGGATCCGAGGGACCTCAAGTCCAACATCGGCCAGAAGACCCCGAACGGGATCGCCGGCCTCGACTTCCCGGCCTGGGACACCTCGGGGTTCTACATTCCCGGCGGGACGGGCATCACCGACCAGAGGATCCAGCTCGGCAACAACATCCGCCGCTTCCCGTCCACGCTGCCCGACGTCCGGACCCACGACCTGAACCTGATGGACCTCGGCCTCTACAAGACCTTCTCGCTGCCGCGCAGCATGAAGTTGCAGGTGCGGGTGGAGGCCATCAACGCGCTCAACTACACGGTGCTGTGGAACCCGATCCAGGACCCGCGCAACGCGAGCTTCGGGCTCGTGAACCAGGACCGCAACAACCCGCGCGACTTCCAGATCGGGGCTAGACTGACGTTCTGAGATGAAGCGAGGGCTCTCGGCCGCGGCCGTCCTGGCCGCGGCCATGGGGTCGTGGGCGCCGGCGGCGCGGACCGAGGTCGCGGCCGCCCCCGACCCCTGGGCGCGTCTGCCCGGGGTGTTGGCCCGCATCGTGCCTCCGCGCTTTCCCCCGCGCGAGTGCCCGGTGGCCGGCCACGGCTGCCGGCCCGACGGCACGTCCGACTGCACGGAGGCCATCCGCATCGCGATCGACGACTGCCACCGGCTGGGCGGCGGCCGCGTCGTGATCCCGTCCGGCGAGGTCCTCACCGGCCCTGTCCGCCTGAGGAGCCACGTCGATCTGCACGTCCCCGCGGGGGCGACCCTGCGCTTCACCACCGATCCCGCGCGCTACCCGACCGTACCCACCCGATGGGAGGGCGTCGAGCTCATGAACTACTCGCCGCTCGTGTACGCCTACGAGGAAGAGGACGTGGCGATCACGGGCGCCGGGACCCTCGACGGGCAGGCGGACGCGGACCACTGGTGGCCGTGGAAGGACGGCTCGCGCGGACAGCCCAGCCAGAAGGCGGACCGCGACCTGCTGTTCCGCCAGGGGGAGGAGGGCGTGCCCGTGGAGCGGCGCGTCTTCGGGGCCGGGCACTTCCTGCGGCCGGCGTTCATCGAGCCCTACCGCAGCCGCAACGTCCTCGTCGAAGGCGTCACCGTGCGCAACGCGCCCTTCTGGGTCATCCACCCCGTCCTCTCCACGAGCGTGACCGTGCGCGGCGTGACCATCGTGTCCCACGGACCGAACAACGACGGCTGCGACCCCGAGTCCTCCACGGACGTGCTGATCGAGGACACGCTCTTCGACACCGGCGACGACTGCATCGCGATCAAGTCCGGCCGCAACGCGGACGGGCGGCGCCTGGCCACGCCCAGCCGGAACGTGGTCGTGCGCGGCTGCCGCATGCGGGCCGGGCATGGCGGCGTGACCATCGGGAGCGAGGTCTCGGGGGGCGTGAGCGGTGTCTGGGCCGAGAGCTGCAAGATGAGCAGCCCCGAGCTGGACCGGGCGCTGAGGATCAAGACCAACGCCATGCGCGGCGGCATCGTGGAGGACGTCTTCCTGCGCGACATCGAGGTGGGGGAGGTCCGCCGGGCCGCCATCGAGATCGACATGCTCTACGAGGAGGGGGACAAGGGCGCCTTCCCACCCATCGTCCGCAACGTGCGCGTCGAGCGGATGACGGTGGCGCGCGCGCCCTACGCGTTGTGGGTGGACGCCCTCGAGCGCTCGCCCGTGCGCGGCCTGGCCGTCCTCGACAGCCGGTTCTCGGGCCTGAGCCAGGGCAGCCACCTGGTCGGCGTGGGCGACCTCGAGCTCCGGAACGTGGCCTTCGGCCCCTAGCCTACTTGATGCAGACCGCCCGGACCTGCTTGAAGTCCGTGACCCCCTTGACGACCTTCTGGATCCCGTCCTGCAGGAGCGTGGTCATGCCGTCGCGCATGGCCTGCTTGCGCAGCTCCTCGATGGTCTCCCGCCTCTGGATCTTGCGCTTCATCTCGTCGGTGGCCACGAGCAGCTCGTGGATCCCCATGCGCCCCTTGTAGCCGGTGTTGTTGCACTTGGGGCAGCCCTTGGGGCGGAAGAGCCGGAACTGCGGTGAGAAGCGGATGCCGAGGGAGTCCCAGTACTCGAGCCCGTAGCTCTCCATCAGCTCCGCGAACTCCTCCTGGGTGGGGGCGTACTCCTCCTTGCAGTCCTTGCACAGCGTGCGCACGAGGCGCTGGGCCAGGATCCCGAGCAGGGCGTCCGCGAAGTTGAAGGGATCGATGTCCATGTCCAGGAGGCGGGTGATCGTCTCCGGCGCCGAGTTCGTGTGCAGGGTGGAGAAGACGAGGTGGCCGGTGAGCGAGGCCTCGATGCCGGTGGCCGCCGTCTCGTGGTCGCGCATCTCGCCGACCATGATCACGTCGGGATCGGCGCGCAGGAACGCGCGCATGGCCACCGCGAACGTGAACTCGATCTTGGGATGCACCTGCACCTGGCGCAGCCCGGCCTGCGTGATCTCGACGGGGTCCTCCGCCGTCCAGATCTTCATGTCCACCGTGTTGATGAAGCCGAGGCCGGAGTGCAGGGTGGTGGTCTTGCCCGACCCGGTCGGGCCCACCACCAGGCAGATCCCGTACGGCTTCTGGAGGATCGTCTTGAACTCGGCGATGTTGCGATCGGAGAAACCCATCTTCTCGAGGGGGAGGGGCTTGGAGGCGGCCAGGAGGCGCATGACCACGTCCTCGTTGCCGCCGGCAGTCGGGATCGTGGCCACGCGCAGCTCGATGGTGCCCATCGGGCCCCGGAAGCGGATCTTGCCGTCCTGGGGCTTGCGCTTCTCGGAGATGTCGAGCTTCGACATGATCTTGAAGCGCTGCACCACCGCGTT
>JBGPBV010000128.1:0-20036 GCA_041481445.1 Vicinamibacteria bacterium | reverse complement strand
GGTTACAGCGGTCTGTGTTCAGTAGGAACGCTCATTCCAGCGGGTTAAGAGCGATTTCTACGGGGGTCCGGCCCCGAATAGACCCCCCGGTAGACCCCGCGAACGGCCCAGGTGCGTCACGAGGGTGACGCGATACATGGATGCGCTGACGTCGATCATGTGTCGCTCGACTGCTGAGAGTGTCGCGTACCTGACCTGCGGTTGCGTCTTTGCGAGCTTGCAGCGACGTTCGATTCTCCCCGCCGCCTGGCGTTACTCAGCCCTAAGCGGAATGCCCCCCCGGTGCCCCCCCGCCGAAGGGCACGGTTGGCCGGCCATTCAGGAGTGTCGCTAAGATATTGAGTGGTTTGGGGTGGATGACGGGATTCGAACCCGCGGCCTCCAGGGCCACAACCTGGCGCTCTAACCAAACTGAGCTACATCCACCGTCGAGGCGCTCGAACCGAGGGGCTGGCGCGCCTGAAGGGATTCGAACCCCTGACCCGCAGCTTAGAAGGCTGCCGCTCTGTCCAACTGAGCTACAGGCGCCGAACGCTGGATTGTAGCACGCGGGCCAGGAGCGGCCCGCGCGAGGCGCGCGGCCGGCGCTGAGGGCGGCGCGGCTGCGGTCGCCCGCGCGCAGGCGGACTCGTTCGGCCAATCCCGTAGGTAGGCTGACTTCCACGAAAACACCGTATATTCTGGGCTAGAAAAGGTCAGCGACTTCCAGATGAAAGTCAGGCCCGGCAGCCCTTATCCCCTCGGCGCCACCTGGGACGGCGAGGGCGTCAACTTCGCGCTCTTCTCCGAGAACGCGACCAGCGTCGACCTCTGCCTGTTCGACGGATCCAAGGGCAGCGACGAGGGGGCGCGCGTGCACGTCACCGAGCACTCCGACCTCGTCTGGCACGTGTACATCCCCGGCCTGGGACCGGGCCAGCGCTACGGGTACCGCGTGCACGGGCCGTACGAGCCGGAGCGCGGGCACCGTTTCAACCCGGCCAAGCTGCTGATCGACCCGTACGCGCGCGCGATCGACGGCCACGTGCGGTGGAACGAGCTCATCTTCGGGTACACGCTGGGCCATCCCGACGCCGACCTCTCCAAGGACGAGCGCGACAGCGCGACCGCGGTGCCCAAGTCGCTGGTGGTGGACGAGACGGCGCCGATGCTGGGCGGCCACCAGCTCCGCTATCCCTGGAGCGGAAGGCCGATCTACGAGCTGCACGTGCGCGGCTTCACCATCGCCCACCCCGAGGTTCCGCAGGAGCTGCGCGGCACCTACTCCGGCCTCGTCTCGCCCCCCGTCCTCGAGTACCTGAAGGGCCTGGGCGTCACCAGCGTCGAGCTGATGCCCGTCCACCAGTTCGTCTCGGACGGCATGCTCCAGGCCAAGGGCCTGACCAACTACTGGGGCTACAACTCCATCGGCTTCTTCGCCCCCGACGTGCGCTTCGCGAGCCAGGGGCGGCTGGGCGAGCAGGTGGACGAGTTCCGGCAGATGGTGGCCGCGCTGCACAAGGCGGGCATCGAGGTCATCCTGGACGTCGTCTACAACCACACCGCGGAAGGCAACCACCTCGGCCCCACCATCTGCTTCCGCGGCATCGACAACAAGAGCTACTACCGGCTCATGCCCGACCAGCCGCGCTACTACATGGACTACACGGGCACCGGGAACACCTTCAACGTGCGCAACCCGCGCACCCTCCAGCTCATCACGGACAGCCTGCGCTACTGGATCACCCAGATGGGGATCGACGGCTTCCGGTTCGACCTCGCCTCCTCCCTGGCCCGCGAGCTGCACGAGGTGGACCGGCTGGGCTCGTTCTTCGACACCATCAGCCAGGACCCCACCATCGCGCGGGTCAAGCTGATCGCGGAGCCCTGGGACGTGGGGGAGGGCGGCTACCAGGTGGGGAACTTTCCCCCCTTGTGGTCGGAATGGAACGGGAAGTACCGTGACACCGTGCGCGACTACTGGCGCGGCGCGGAGGCGCGGCTCGGCGAGTTCGCGTACCGCCTGACCGGCAGCTCCGACCTCTACCAGAACGACGGCCGGCGGCCCTTCGCCAGCATCAACTTCGTGACCGTCCACGACGGCTTCACCCTCGACGACCTCGTCTCCTACGACGAGAAGCACAACGAGGCCAACGGCGAGAGCAACCAGGACGGGGAGAGCGACAATCGCTCCTGGAACTGCGGGGCGGAAGGCCCGACCGACGATCCCGGCCTAGGCGCCCTGCGCGCGCGCCAGAAGCGGAACTTCATCGCCACCCTCATGCTCTCCCAGGGCGTGCCCATGCTGCTGGCCGGAGACGAGATCGGGCGCACCCAGCGCGGCAACAACAACGCCTACTGCCAGGACAACGAGATCTCCTGGGTGGACTGGGAGCACGCGGACGAGGACCTGCTGGAGTGGACGCGGCGGCTCATCGACATGCGGAGCCGCCACCGCGTGTTCCGGCGCCGGCGCTGGTTCCAGGGCCGCCCCATCCACGGCAGCGGCGTCACCGACATCGGCTGGTTCCGTCCCGACGGCACCCCCATGGACGAAGAAGACTGGCGGGTCGGCTTCGTCAAGTCGCTGGGAGTGTTCCTCAACGGCGAGCGGATCGACAGCACCGATCGCAACGGCGACCCCGTGGTGGACGACAGCTTCTACATCCTCTTCAACGCGCACCACGACCGGCTCGACTTCGTGACCCCGGGCGACGAGTGGGGCCGGCGCTGGATCAAGGTCCTCGACAGCGCGGACCCCGCGGCGGGCGAGGACTCCTTCGGCGTGCGCGCGCCGGTTCCGGTCCAGGGCCTGTCCCTGGTGGTGCTGCGCCGTGCCCACTGAGCCGCGCGCGACCTATCGCGTCCAGCTCCACGCCGGCTTCGGCTTCGAGGCGGCGCGGGCGGAGGTCGAATACCTCGATCGTCTCGGCATCAGCCACCTCTATTGCTCGCCCGTCCTTCAGGCCGCCCCCGGCTCCACCCACGGCTACGACGTCGTCGACCACGCGACCGTGGACGTGGCGCGGGGCGGGGAAGAGGGCTACGCGCGCCTGGGCTCCGCCCTCCGCGCGCGAGGCATGGGCCAGCTCCTCGACGTCGTCCCCAACCACATGGCGATCGTGACGCCTCACAACCGCTGGTGGTGGGACGTCCTCGAGAACGGGCCCTCCAGCCGCTACGCCGCCTACTTCGACGTGGACTGGGACCCGCCCGAGGCCAAGCTCCGCAACACCGTGCTCCTGCCCGTGCTCGAGGACCAGTACGGGCGCGTGCTGGACGGTGCGCTCCTGGGCGTGGCCCGCCGCGACGGCACCTTCACCATCCGCTACCACGACCACGAGTGGCCGGTGGCTCCGCGCTCGATCGACACCCTGCTGGCCAAGGCCGCCGAGCTCGCCGGCTCGGACGAGCTGGCCTTCATCGCGGACGCCCACGGCCGCCTGGCCGCCTCCACCGCCACCGACGTGGCCGCCATCCGAAGGCGCCACCGCCACAAGGAGGTCCTGCGCCGGACTCTCGACCGGCTCTGTCGCGAGCGGCCGGAGGTGGCGGCGGCGGTGGAGGCCGAGATCCAGCGCGTCAACGCCGACCCCGAGGCCCTGGACGCGCTGCTCGACCGCCAGAACTACCGCGTGGCCTTCTGGAAGACGGCGGGCGGCGATCTCGGCTACCGCCGTTTCTTCGACGTGAACTCGCTGGTCGGCTTGCGCGTGGAGGCCGAGCGCGTCTTCTTCGACACCCACCAGCTCGTGCTGGGCTGGCTCGAGAACGGGACCGTGGACGGCCTCCGCATCGACCATCCCGACGGCCTGCGCCATCCCGCCGCCTACCTGCACCGCCTGCGCACCGCGCGGCCCGGAGCCTGGGTGGTCGTGGAGAAGATCCTGGAGCCCGGGGAGTCGCTGCCCGAGAGCTGGCCGGTCGAGGGCACCACCGGCTACGACTTTATGTGGCGCGTCTCCGCGCTGTTCGTCGATCGCGAGGCCGAGCGCGCGCTGACCGACCTCTACCGCGAGCTGACCGGCCAGCCCACGAGCTACCCGGAGGTCCTGCGCGTCTGCAAGCACCGCGTCCTCCGCGACGTCCTGGGCAGCGACGTCAACCGCCTGACCGCGCTCCTGCTCGAGGTCTGCCAGCGGCACCGCCACTACCGCGACCACACCCGCCACGAGCTGCACGAGGTGCTGCGGGAGCTGATCGCCTGCTTCCCCGTCTACCGGACCTACGTCACCGCGGAGGCGGAGGGGGTGAGCGCCCAGGACGAGAGGTACGTGACGGAGGCCCTGGCCGCCGTGCGCGCGCTGCGGCCGGAGTTCGATCCCCGCCTCCTGGACTTCCTTGCCGACCTGCTGCTGCGGCGGGTGCCGGGGGACAAGGAGACCGAGCTCGTGATGCGCTTCCAGCAGGTCACGGGCCCGGCCATGGCCAAGGGCGCGGAGGACTCCGCGTTCTACGTCTACAACCGGCTCGTCTCCCTCAGCGAGGTCGGCGGCGATCCCGGGCGCTTCGGCTTCGGCCGGCACGAGTTCCACGAGGCGGCCCAGGCCGCGCAGTGGAAGTGGCCGCGCGGGCTGCTCGCAACCTCCACCCACGACAGCAAGCGGAGCGAGGACGTCCGCGCGCGCATCAACCTGCTCTCGGAGGTCCCGGAGCGGTGGGCGCCCCTGGTGCGCGGCTGGTTCGAGCGGCATCGCCCCCACTGGGGCGCGGAGCGGCCCGATCCCTCTCTCCAGTACCTCTTCTACCAGACGCTGGTGGGGGCCTGGCCCATCACGGCCGAGCGCATCAAGGCCTACATGGAGAAGGCGGCGCGCGAGGCGCGGGCGCGCACGAGCTGGACGGCGCCCCAGGCCGCCTACGAGTCCGCCCTGCAGGCGTTCGTCGACGCCGTGCTCGCGGACGAGGTCTTCCGGCGGGAGATGGAGGCGTTCGTGGCCTCGCTGCTCGAGGCCGGGCGCGCGAGCTCGCTGGCCCAGGTCCTCTTGAAGCTGACCTGCCCGGGCGTGCCCGACATCTACCAGGGGACGGAGCTGTGGGACCTGAGCCTCGTCGATCCCGACAACCGCCGTCCCGTGGACTACGCGTTACGCCGCCGCCTGCTCGCGGAGCTCGAAGGGCTCGGCGTCGAGGCGGTGATGGCGCGGGCGGACGAGGGAGTGCCGAAGCTGTGGCTCATCACGCGCGCGCTGGCCCTGCGCCGGCGCCGGCCCCAGCCCTTCGGGCCGCAGGGCCCCTACGTGCCGATCGAGGCCCAGGGAGCGGCCGCCGACCACGTGGTGGCCTTCAGCCGGGGCGGCGAGGTGGTGACCGTGGTCCCGCGCCTCGTCCTGAAGCTCCGCGGCGAATGGAGGGACACCCGGATCACGCTCCCGGCGGGCGCCTGGCGCAACGAGCTGACGGGCGACGACGTGGCCGGAGGCGACGTGGCCGTGGGCCGGCTGCTGTCCCGGTTCCCGGTGGCGCTCCTGGCCCGGGGCGAGGGCCCTTGAACGCGCGCCCTACTGGAAGATGCGGAAGTGTCCGAGCAGCCACCACAGCAGGATGAAGACCAGGATGGTGCTGAAGCATCCGCCGCCCAGCTTCTTCGCTCCGTAGCCCGCGGCCACGCCGCGCAGCAGCTTGCTCATGGTGTGCGCTCCTTTGTCCCCAGCGTATCAGACCGCGGGGGCCGGGCTCTCCGTCGTCTCCTCCGTCCAGGGCGGCAGCAGCTTCACGAGGCCCCACAGGATCCCGAGCGGCAGGAGCAGGAGGAGGACGGCGGCGAGCAGGCCCTCGCGGGTGGCGAAGCCCATCTTGTAGGTCGTGTAGCCGAGGAAGCTCTTGGAGAAGAGCTGGCCGCCGATGACGACGTTCCAGCGCATGGCGAGGATGCCCATCAGGGTCAGCACGCCCGCCGCGGCGTAGAAGCCGCGCCGCGCGCTCTCGCTGAGCGAGACCACCCGGACCAGGGCGAGCAGCGCGAGGGGCAGGAGCGTGCCGGCCACGATCTGCACGAGGATGTGCGAGGCGTAGAGGCGCGTGTGGACCATGAAGTCGAGGGACTTGAACGACTCGTCCGCCTCGTAGACACGGTGCAGCAGGTCGAGCATCTCCAGCGAGAAATCGATGATGAAGGCGTAGAGGAGGTAGCGGGCCACGGTGTCCGCGCAGCGCATGTCGATGGAGACGCCGCGGACGACGCACACGGCCATGTAGAGGACGAGGACGAGGGCGATGCCGGACACGATCGCGGAGAAGAGGAACACGATCGGCATCAGCGGGGTCGACCACCACGGGTTCGCCTTCACGGAGCCGAAGATGAACCCGACGTAGCCGTGGAGGAGGAAGGCGGAGGGGATGCCGACCAGGGTCACGAACCGGCCCACCTTGTCGTCCAGGGCCAGCGCTCCCGCGGAGATGTTGCGCGAGCCGAGGGTGAGCAGGCGGTAGGGGAGGCCGCGCCAGCCCGGGGTGGAGCTGGCGCGCAGGACGATGTCCTTGCGGAAGTCGAGCCAGATCTCGAGCAGCAGGACGACCATCAGGTACCAGAGGTACACGAAGCCGAACATGGCCATGGCGGAGGTGAGGTGGGGCGTCAGGTACATCTCGAAGGAGCGCTCGGGATGGCCGAGGTGGAGCTGGAGGGGCAGGGGGGCCACGAGCAGGAAGGCCAGCGCGGTGAGCAGGGCCAGGCGGTAGGTCGGCTTGACCGCCTCCACGTCGAAGACGCGCTCGAGGGAGGCCAGGATGAACGCGCCCGCCACCAGGCCGGTGATGAACGGGTAGAGCACGATCAGCACGCCCCACTGCAGCTCCATCTCGTTCGGGTACATGTAGCCGTCGACGCCGGGGATCACGCCGCCCAAGTGGACCTCCTCCTCACCGAACCGACCCGTCGAGGCCGGCGTAGAAGACCTTCGGGTTCGTGGCCATCTGCGGCTTGAGCACCTGGATCGTCCGCGTGCGCAGGAACTCGTGGACGGGGTCCTTCGGGTCCTTCAGGTCGACCAGGGTCCGCGCGCCGGTGGGGCAGGCCTCGCAGCAGGCGGTGGTGAGGCCCTTGGTGATCCGGTGGTAGCAGAGGTCGCACTTGTCCACGACGTGCGTGCGGGGGTCGATGAACCGGCACCCGTAGGGACAGGCCTGCACGCAGTAGCGGCAGCCCAGGCAGTACTTCCGGTCCACCATCACCACGCCGTCGGGGCTGCGGAAGGTCGCCCCCACCGGGCAGACCTGCTCGCAGGGCGAGTCCACGCAGTGGTTGCAGAGCTTGGGCACGAAGAACGTCTTGCCGGCGGCGGCCAGGGCCGCGTAGCGCTCCGGGAACCCGTCGTAGCCGCCGTTGGGCGAGTCCACCTGCGGGTGCGCGAGGTCGCCGCTCTCGACGTGGTAGCGCTCGACCCAGGTCCGGAAGTAGTAGGGCTCGCGCGGGACGTCGTTCTCCTCCTTGCAGGCGCGGACGCAGTTGCCGCAGCCGATGCATTTCTCGACGTCGATGATCATGCCCCACCAGTGCGCGGTCTCCGCGTATCCGGGCGCGGCTTCCGCGCTTCCGGCCAGGACGTGCTCGAGGGCGGCGGCGGCGGTGCCGGTGAGGAGGAGGAACTTGCCCGTGTGCGACAGGAACTCGCGGCGGTCGGTGGCGGTCACTTGCTGCCTCCCATGGCCGGGTCGTGCGCGACGTGGCAATCGAGGCACGACGCGCCCTCCGGCACGTGCTCCGCGGGCTTGACCTGGGGGAACTTCGCGGGCCGGCCCACCAGGGCGGCGTGGCACTTCAGGCAGAGCGTGCGCGCGTCGGGCCGCCCCGGCTTGATCGAGGGATCGGCGGCGTGGGCGGCCAGCGGGCCGTGACACGCCTCGCAGGCGGGTCCGGCGTGCTTGCCCTTCCGCTTGGCCTCGACGGCGTCGGCGTGGCACTGCTCGCAGGCGGCGCGCCCGCCGAAGGCGCTCGGGCGGTCGCGGTTGTCGGCCAGCGCCCCCGGCCGGTAGTGGCCCAGGGTCCCGAACCCCTTGGGGACGAAGAGCCTCTGCGCCACGAAGAACAGGACGACGACGGCCAGGAACAGCGCGGCCACGCGGAACAGGTGCTCGGCATCCCGGAACGTCCTGGGCCCGGCGGCCGGCGGCGGTGTGTCCGTGCCTGCCATGCTCCTCCTTCCTTCCGCAAAGACTGTGCGGCCGAAGGGGGGCCGGCGCATATGAATCAAAGGACTCAGCCGGGTCGGCGGCCACGACGGATTTGAGTGGTCCCGATGGGGCGGCCCGGACGCTACTCGTGCTCCGTCCGGCCCTTGAGGACGATGCCGATCGGCCGCTCGGCCCCGCCCGCCTTGACCTTCACGAAGAAGACCTCGTGTCCCATGCCGTTCGTGGCCACGGCCGGGAACTCCTTCTGCGCGGAGACGTCGGCCAGGTTCAGGGGAGCCGGATGGTTGGTCAGGGCCGCGTTCTTGCTCGCCTCCGTGAGCTTCTCCCACGTGGGGTTGGCGGCGGGATCGGGGTCGTCCGCGGGCCGCAGGAGGAGCAGGAAGTCGCCGGTGGGGGCCGCGCCCATGTGGTTGCCGTCGGCCGGCATCTTCGCGTAGCGCAGCGTGTAGGTCCCGGCCTTGATCGTCTGGCCGCGGAAGTCCCCGCGGGGCGCGGACAGCGTGATCGCGCCGACCAGGGCGTAGGGGTCGAGCCCGGGAAGGTCCTTGCGGAGCCAGACGTCGACGGTGCCGTCGGAGAGGGTCAACCGGTAGCCCTGGGGATCGAGGACCTGCTTCACGGCGTCGGAGACCGGCCCCGCGATCGCGCCGATCCTCTCGACCTTGTCCGTGGCCGGCGGCGCGCCCGCTGCCGGCCACGCGGCCGTTGCGAGCACGAGAGTCGCCACGAGACCGCGGCCCGACAAGCGCACCCTCATGGGAGGTGGAAGGGCCCGGCCTAGCGGGCGAAGGCGCCCACGAAGGCGCTGCGCTTGTCGTGGACGGTCCAGGACACGCCGAGCGCGTCGCCGCGGTAATGGTCGGTCACCGCCACCGCGGGCAGGGCGTGCGACGTGGGGGCCAGAGGGGGATAGTACGTGTCCTCGTTGCCGCAGTGCCGGTCCCGGTCGGCAACGGCGCGGGTCTCCACGTCCACGAGCGCGCCCGCCTGCAGCGTGCCCGTCGCCTCCTGGCCGGCCTCGTGGCGGACCGCCATCTCGATCGGCGCCACCTCGGTGCGGACGACGGAATCCAGGATCCCGCCTCCCATCTCCTGTGCGAACGCGACGAGCGCTCGCCGCTGGGAAACGCTGGCCCTGTCGTCCACGATGACGACGGCCTCGGCGGGATAGGGGGTCGCGAACGGGTCGCCCAGGGTGGCGCTGGCCCTGACCACGCCGACCACGCTCAGGCCGTCGAGGGCCACGCCCTGCCACGCGCCCTTCTGCACGCGCCAGGCCAGGATCGCCTCGCGGCCCACGAGCCCCGTCTCCGAGTTGGCGAAGCAGGGTCCCGTCCACACGTCCGCGCTGCGCGTCTCCAGGTAGTCGCCCTGGATCTCGACCGCGCGTGCCGGCGCGGGAAGAGCGGCGACGGCCAGGATCAGGAGAGGCCCGGTCAGGAAAGGAAGGCGGCTCGTCCGCATGTCACTCCTCCTCGCGACGACCTCTCATTCTATACGGCCCTTCCCGTGGCAGGCGCGGCCGGCGGAATCGCACTGGCCGGGCTCGGCCAGCGCTCCGTCGGGGCCGAGGCAGGTCTGCGTGTAGAGGCACCAGAAGAGGCCGCCCCCTCCGCGCGGGACGGTGGGGTCGTCCGTGGACGGCACGAACATCCCCTTCCATCGGAGGTGCGCGCACAGCCCGGGGCGATTCGGGTTGAAACGGTCGTCCTCGCTGAGGAGCGTCATCGTGCACCTCCGCCGGCGGCCGCCAGGACCGCCCTCTTCACCGCCACCCGCGCGAGCTGGACCTTGTAGCCGTTCCCGCTGAGCGGCTTCGCGGCCTTGACGGCAGCGTCGCCCGCCGCCTGCGCGGTCGCCTCCGTGACCGCCTTGCCCGCCAGCGCCGCCGCTGCCTCCGCGGAGAGCCACGGGACGGGCGCCACGTGGCCGAGCACCACCCGCACGGACTGGACGGTGCTCCCGCCCATCTTCAGCGCCACCGACGCCGTGGCCAGCGGCCAGTCCAGCGCCTCCCGCTCGCGCACCTCGTAGGTCGCGTTCGGGCCGGCGGGGACCGGGACCTGGACCTCGGTCACGATCTCGCCGGCGGCCAGGGCGTTCTCACGCTCCCCGCTCGCCTTCGGCGTCCGGAAGAACGCCTCCACGGGCAGGCTGCGCGCGCCCTTGGGCCCGAAGACGCGGACGGTGGCGCCGAGGGCCACGAGCGCCGGCCCCAGGCTCGACGGGCTCACGAAGTAGGCCGGCCCGCCGCCGAGGATCGCGTGGTAGCGGTTGTCGCCGTCCGTCACCAGGGACCGGCCGCCGTCCTGCGCGAGCAGGCCCAGCCCCGACCGGTAGTACCAGCAGCGCGGGCGCTGGCAGAGGTCCCCGCCGACCGTGCCCACGTTGCGGACCTGCGGGCTCGTCACCCCCTCCACCGCCGTCCAGAGGGCGGGATAGCTCTTCTTGACCTCGGCGTGGTCGAGCAGCTCCTCGAAGGTGGCCAGCGCGCCCAGGCGCAGGCCGCGCCCGCCCTCGAGCCGGATCCCCCGCAGCTCCTCGAGACCGCCAATGTCCACCACCCGCCTGGGCGCGATCACGTCGTCCTTCATCAGGGCGAGCAGGTCGGTCCCGCCGGCGAGCACGGCCGCCTCGCCCGGGCTCTTGGTGAGCAGCTCGACCGCCTGCTCCTTGGTCGTGGGGCTCGCGTATTCGAAAGCGCGCATCAGGCCCGCCTCCCTTCCAGCGCCGAAAGGACGCGCCGCGGGGTCAGGGGAATCTGCGGCACGCGCACGCCGATGGCGTTGGCCACCGCGTTCGAGATCGACGCCCCCGGCGAGATCACCGGCGGCTCGCCCAGGCCGATCACGCCGCGCTCGTCGTAGCCCTTGCCCGTCATCATGCGCACGACCAGCTCGCCGATGTCGGCGAGGCCGGCCAGCTTGTAGAACTCCATGTTCGGGTTCAGCATGCGCCCGCTGATCGGGTCCATCACCCTCTCCTCGTAGAGCGCGTACGAGATGCCCATGATCAGCGCGCCGTAGCACTGGCTCTCCGCCGTCTTCAGGCTGATGACGAGGCCGCAGTCCTGCACCGCCACCAGCTTGTTGACGCGGACGCGTCCCGTCTCCACGTCCACGGAGACGTCCGCCATCTGCACGCCCCCCACTCCGCTGTTGATGAGGTCGCCGGGGCCGGGGTTGGTGCCGCGCACGGTGAGCGGGATGCCGCCGAGCTTGCCCGCCGCCTCCGCCCAGGACAGGCTCTGGCCGGGATCGCCCTTGACGCGCACGCGGCCGCCCACCGCCTCCAGGGCTCCCGGCTCGACGCCCAGGGCGGGCGCCACCTTCGCGAAGAGCTGGTCGAGCAGGTCGAGCGACCCGCGGCGAGAGGCGGCGGAGACGCCGCCGATCGTCGTGCTCCCCCCGGATCCGCCGGAGGGCGGGTACAGGGTGTCGCCGATCCTGAGGCGCACGGCCTCCATGGGCAGGCCCAGGGTGTCCGCCACCACGATGGTGATGGCGGTGCGCGTGCCGGTGCCGAGGTCCTGGGTCCCCATCTTCAGCTCGACGGAGCCGTCGGGCTGGAGCGTGAGGTCGCCCGCGCTGTCGTGTCCGCGTCCGCCCCAGGTGTGGATGGCCAGGCCCAGGCCGCGCTTGACCGGTCCCGCCGTCTTGTCGCCGCGCGGATGCCAGCTCTTCTTCCACCCCATGAGGTCGTTCGCGATCTCCAGCTCTTCCTTGTAGATGCTCGACCGCACGCCGGTCATCGCGATGTTCTGCATCAGCAGGTCGTACGGGTCGCGCTGGAGCTTGGCCGCCAGGTCCTCGAACGCGCCCATGGTGAGGACGCAGGCCTGCGGGTGGTTCGGCGCCCGCCAGGCCCGCGAGCTGCCGACGTTGGTCGCGACCGCCGTGTGCAGCGACCGCCGGTGCGGGATCTCCAGCACGTAGGGCAGGGGGACCCGGCCGCCGCCGCCGATCCCGCCCGAGCCCCAGGTCTCGGAGTGCCAGGCGGTGAGGGTGCCGTCCTTCTTCGCGCCGAGCTTCACCCGGCCGTAGGCGGAGGGCCGGGTGCCGGCGATCGTCTGCTCGGCGTCGCGCTCGAGCATGATCTTGACCGGCTTGCCTCCGGCTTTCTTCGAGAGCTGCGCGGCCACGATCGTCCAGCGGTCGGGCCCGAACTTGCTCCCGAACCCGCCGCCGATGTGGTCCATCTTCACGCGGATGTCGCCGGCGGGGATGCCGAGCGGTCCCGCCATCTGCCCGGCGATGCCGGACACGTTCTGGGTCGAGATGTGGACGAGCAGGCTCTTGTCGTTCTCCCACTCCGAGATGGCGCCGTGCGCCTCCAGGCAGCAGTGGGTCATCACGGTGGACCCGTACTCGCCCTCGGAGACGACCTCCGCCTCCGCGAAGGCCTTGTCGGGCTCGCCCTGCGTCTGCTCGGCCATGGGCTTGGCGGCGGCGCCGGCGGCCTTGACGTCGTAGTCGTCCACGACGTGGGGGAGCTTCTCGTACTGGACCTTGACCGCGCGGGCGGCGTCCTCCGCCGTGGGCTCGTCCACCGCGGCCAGGGCCACGATCTCGTCTCCCGCCCACTGCACCTCGGTGCCGGGGCCCTGGATGACCAGGACCGCCTTGACCCCCGGCATCGCCTCCGCCGCGCTGGTGTCGACGCTCACGACCTTCGAGTGCGCGTACGGCGAGCGCACGATCTTGCCGAAGAGGAGGCCCGGCCGGCTGACGTCGTAGGTGTACTTCGCGCGGCCCGAGACCTTGTCCGGCCCGTCCAGGCGCGAGATCCGCGTGCCGATCAGCGTCCGCTTCCCGGCCTCCGGCCACTTGTACTCAGCCACGGTGGCCTCCCTTCGCGGCCTGCAGCACCGCCGCGTGTACGCCGACGTAGGTGCCGCAGCGGCAGAGGTTGCCGCCCAGCCCGCGCCGGATGTCGTCGGGGGTGGGGTCGGGGTGCTTGTCGAGGAGGGCCTTGCAGGCCACGACGAACCCCGGCGTGCAGAAGCCGCACTGCTGGCCGTCGTGGTCCACGAAGGCCTGCTGCAAGGGATGGAGCGCGCCCTCGCCGGCCAGGCTTTCCACCGTCGTCACCTTCCGCCCGCGCGCCTGGATGGCCAGGATCGAGCACGCGTAGACGGGCTTGCCGTCCAGGAGCACCGTGCAGGCGCCGCAGGTCCCGCGGTCGCACACGCGCTTGGCCCCGGTGGTGTCGAGGTCGTGGCGCAGGGCCTCGAGCAGGGTCACCCGCGGCTCGACCTCGACCGGCCGCGGCCGGCCGTTCACGTTCAACGTGAACGAGGCCTTGCCCGGACCGTGGATCTCGACCCCGTCCCCGGCCGCGCGCACCACGCGCGTGCGCAGGAGGACGGGGGCGGCCGCGAGCGGGACGCCGGACGTCTTCAGGAAGGTGCGCCGGCTGACGCCTTCGCCGGTGCCGTCGTCGTCTTTCATGTCGTTCCCTCCGGATCCGGCCCCGCGCCGGGCGCGAGGCTACGGCAGGGGTGTCTCCCTCAGCTCCATCTCCTGGCCGCAGCATGGGCAGTGGCCGGGCACGTAGGCGGCGATGTGGCAGACGTCGCAGAAGTAGTGCACGTCGTGGAGCGTCCCGTCCTTCACCGTGAATACCTTGATGATCTCGACCGCGTCCTTTCCCGCCGGCCGCGCCCGCACCACGAGGTCGCGCTCGCGGACGCGAGCGTCCTCGAAGATCCCGGCCAGCTGGTCCTTCTCCAGGAAGCGGGTGAGGCGGCCGTCGCCATCCTCGAGGGCGAAACGGTGGGGTCCGGCCCCGCAGGGACGGCGCTCGTTGGCCGGGTCCAGGCAGACGACGCGCCCGTGCAGCTCGACGGACGCCGAAGCGGTGTCCGGAGCCTGCACGGCTCCCGCCAGGACGAGGACGGCCAGGCTGGTCACGTTCCCGCACAGTACTGCCGCGTGCGGACGGACGTCAATAGATGACGATGGTCAAAAGATGCGTCGGCTGAGGCGGTCCAGCCGGAACTTGGCGGTGTCGGCGATGGCCATCACCGCCATCACCCCCGCCTGCACGGGATCGGTCACGACGAGGTCGGCCGCCTCCGGCACGCTGCCCGCCATGTTGAGGCTGATGACGAGCAGGCCCTGCCCGCGGATCTCGCGCACCGCCTTCTCGATGTCGCCGCCCATCAACGCGCCCGCGAGCACGAGGACGCGGGCCCGCGGCAGCCGCGCGACCGCGCGCACGGCGTCGGCGAGGGTCTGCTCCCCCACGAGCGGTATCGTGTCCACCGAGATGTGCTCGCCGCGGATGTTGTGGCGGTCGGCCTCCGAGATCGCGCCCAGGGCCACCTGGCCCACCTGCGCCCCCCCGCCCATGATGATGATGCGCTTGCCGTAGATCCGCTGGAAGGTCTTGACCACGGTCACGCGGCGCACGATGGCGAGGGCGGCCAGGTCGCGCTCGAGGGAGGCGGCGTCGCCCGCGGTCCGGGCCTCGAAGTACGTCCGGCTCTCCTGGGCCCCGCTCTCCAGGATCTCGACGAGCGTGATGTCGGCGCCGTGACGGGCGAGCACGCCGCTGAGCTCGTGGAGCACGCCCGGCCCGGGGACCGCCTCCACGAGCAGGCCGATGGTCTCGGGCGGGGCGGAGGCGGGGGACTCGGGCGCGTTCATGATCGGGCCGGCCCGATGTTACGCGGAGTCGGCCCCGATCGGGCGGGTGAGTCTCTACAATGGCGCGTGGTCTCCTCCCGATGAAACGGCTGGCTCGCAACCTCACGTTCCAGGTCCTCTGCGCGGTGGCGCTGGGCGCGCTCCTGGGCGCGCTGGACCCGCCGCTGGGCCGCGCGATGCGGCCGCTCGGCGACACCTTCGTGAAGCTCGTGAAGATGGTGATCGGGCCCATCATCTTCCTCACCGTCGTGCTCGGCATCTCGAACATCGCCGACCTCAAGAAGGTCGGGCGCGTGGGCGGGAAGGCCCTCCTCTATTTCGAGATCGTGACCACCTTCGCCCTGGCCATCGGCCTCTGCGTCGTGAACCTGACGCGGCCGGGCGCGGGGCTGGCCGCCACCAGCATCGCCGGCGGCGACGCCTCCGCCTTCACCGCCCAGGCCAAGTCCCTCTCGTTCGTCGACTTCGTGACCCACATCGTCCCGACCAGCGCCGTCCAGGCCTTCGCGGACGGCGACATCCTCCAGATCGTCTTCTTCAGCGTGCTCTTCGGCGTCGCCCTGACCGCGCTGGGGGCGGCCGGCCGGCCGCTGGCGGAGGTGCTCGACACCACGCTGCACGTGTTCTTCAAGATCGTGGCCCTGGTCATGAAGGTCGCGCCCATCGGGGCCTTCGGGGCCATGGCCTTCACGGTCGGGAACTTCGGCCTGCGCACGCTGCTGCCCCTGGGCCGCCTGATGCTGGACGTCTACGTCACGATGTTCCTGTTCATCTTCGTGGTGCTGAACCTGATCCTGCGCGCCTACGGCTTCCGCCTCTGGTCCTACCTGAAGTTCATCTCCGAGGAGATCCTGATCGTGCTCGGCACGTCGTCCTCGGAGGCGGCCCTGCCCGGCATGATCGAGAAGATGGAGCGCTACGGCTGCGCGCGGTCGGTGGTGGGGCTGGTCGTACCGACCGGCTACTCGTTCAACCTGGACGGGACCTCGATCTACCTCTCGATGGCCACGGTCTTCCTGGCCCAGGTCTACGACGTGGACCTGTCGCTGCGGCAGCAGCTCGGGATCCTGGCCGTGCTGATGGTGACGTCGAAAGGGGCGGCGGGAGTCACCGGCTCCGGCTTCATCGTCCTGGCCAGCACGCTGCAGGCGATGAAGGTGGTCCCGGTGGAGGGCATCGCGCTCCTCCTCGGGGTGGACCGGTTCATGTCGGAGGCGCGCGCGATCACGAACCTGATCGGCAACGGCGCGGCCACCCTGGTCATCAGCCGCAGCGAGGGGGCGTTCGACGAGGCCAAGCGGGCGGCGGCGGTGGCCGCGCGCTCTCAGCCCCCGTTGACGGCCGCGGACAGCGCGGGCCCGATCTGGGGATCGACGCCGAGGAGCGACTCGTAGAGCCGGTGCTGCCGCTCGATCGCGGCCTGGTAGACGGGCGCGAGGTCGGGATGGGGCTCGAACACCTCCTCGGTCTCCAGCGCCTCGTCCGCCAGCGTCCGCCAGGCGCCGAGCGCGCGCAGGGCCAGGATGGCCGCCCCCCGGCTCGTCAGCTCGCTCCTCCCCGACAAGCGCACGCGCCGGCCGATCACGTCGGCCAGGAGCTGGACCCAGTAGGGCGAGGCGCTCATCGCGCCGCCGCTGGCCACGATCTCGTGGGCGTCGGAGGCCTGCGGGCCCAGGAGGCGGTTCAGGATCGCGAACCGATAGGCCACCGCCTCCAGCCAGGCCTGGAGGACCTCGAGCGGGGTGGTGGCGGGGTGAGCGCCCACCATCGTCGACTCCGCGTCGTTGGACCAGCCCGGGCTGCGCTCGCCGGCCAGGAAGGGCAGCACGGTCAGGCCGTGGCCGTCGGGGGGCAGCGTGCGGAGAGCGGCGTCGAGATCGGGGGCCGCGGGCAGGCGGAGAGTGGCCGTGGCCCAGGCGAACACGTTTCCCCCCTCGCTGAGCGCGCCCCCGAGCAGGGTCTCCTTCGCTCCCACCTTGTAGGCCCACAGTCCGGGGGGCACGGGCGGCGTGGTGTCGGGGAGCACGATCCGCATGGCGCCCGTGGTGCCGACGGTGAGGGCGACGCGGTCGGGCGTCACGCATCCGCTGCCCACGTTGGCGGCGGCGCCGTCGCCGACGGCGAGGAAGAAGGGGACGTCGCCGAGGGCCGGCCAGCGCGAGGCGTACTCGGGGGCGAGGCCGCGCGGGGCCTGGTCGTAGTCGGCCAGCGCCGGCAGCGCCTCCGGCGCGAGGTGCAGGTGGCGGCGCAGCTCCTCGTCCCACTCGAGCCGCCACCGGTCGAAGAGCCCCGTCCAGGCCGCGATCGAGTACGACACCGGCACCGCGCGGCCGAACCAGCGCTCGTAGAGGACCGAGCCCACCGGGAGCCAGCGCTTCACGCTCCGCGCCTTCTCCTTTTCCCGCGCCTGCAGCCAGCGCACGCGCGCCGGCATGTACGACGTGTGCAGGAGGCAGCCCGTGCGCTCGTGCACGGCGGCGGCGTCCAGCTCGCGTCGCAGGGCCTGTGCCTCGTCCCGCGCCCGGGTATCGGCGTAGGTGAAGAGCGGGGTCACGGGCACGCCCGCGCCGTCGACTCCGCAGGAGGCGAAGGTCAGCGTGTCCAGGGCGACGGCGGCCACGGTGCGGCCGCGCAGGGCCGGACGGGCGAGGACCTCGTCCAGGACGCCTTCCACGACGCCCAAGAGCGCGAGCGCGTCCTCGTCCGCGGTGCCGTCGGCGGCGGTGTGCAGGCGCACCGAATGCTGCACCTGCGCGTCCTCCACCGGCCGGGCGCGTCCGTCGTGGAGGCTCGCCCTCACCGACGAGCTGCCCACGTCGAGGGCGAGGACGAACGGCGGCGGGTGCTCCATCGTGCGCCGATCTCCGCTCAGTGTCCCGGTTCCGGCGCCAGGGGCCGGCCGCTGAAGGCCTGGAAGTAGCGGAGGCACTTGTCGCGCCAGAGGGCCGCGTCCGTGGCCTGCTGGCGCAGCCTGGCCAGCACCGCGCGGTGGCGGTCCTCGTCGACCTTGCCTTGCAAGGCCTGCCAGCGCTCGACGAACGTGCGCGCCTCCTCCGCGCCCTGCGTGTAGTGCCGGACGAGCTCGTCCCAGAGCGTGCGGCCCGAGCGCAGGGAGCGGTCCCAGGGCACGTGATGGAACCAGAGGAGCAGCGTCTCCGGCACGGTGGCGGGATCGGCCCACTGCTCGCGCAGGGGCGAGCGGTACTGCTCGACGGCGCCGCTGCCCGCGCGCGTGCGGTCGTAGCCGATCCCGGCCGCGTCCGCGCGGTGATACGTCGTGGCCGACCAGTCGGAGCGGCGCGGATCCGTGTTCTCGGGCATCGGCGCGTAGTGGTCGCCGCCGATGAGGTGGTGGAGCCCGAGCGGCATCGCGTAGCCCACGAACGCCTCGCGCGACCTCATCATGACGTCGCGGATGGCGGCCACGACGTCCGGCGCCTCCGACCACGTCATGCGGATCCACTCGTCCGCGATGGCCTCGCTGGTCAGGCCGGGATCCCAGGCCAGGCGCCCGAACGCGTACCAGTTCGCCTGCGCGAAGTCGTGGCCGCACCAGTTGGCGTCGCGGCCCGTGTTGGCCACGCCCGCGATGCCCGTCCAGGCCCGCGGGTGGCCCTCGAGCGTGCCGTCCACGACCCGCGCCACCGTCGAGCCGGGGCCACTCGCGTACGTGTCCGCGTCCAGGAACTCCTTCCACATCGGGGCCAGGTAGACCAGATGCGTGGACTGGCCGAGGTACTCCTGGGTGACCTGCAGCTCGGCCATCAGCGGCGTCTTCGGCATCGCGCCGAACAGGGGATGGAAGGGCTCGCGGGGCTGGAAGTCGAGGGGGCCGTTCTTGACCTGCACGAACACGTTGTCGCGGAAGCGCCCGTCGAGGGGCACGAACTCCTTGTACGCGCGCTTGACCCGGTCGGCGTCCACCTCCTGGTCGTAGACGAACGCGCGGTACATCACGATCCCGCCGAGCGGCTTCACCGCGTCGGCCAGGACGTTCGCTCCGTCGGCGTGCGTCCGGTGGTAGTCCTGGGGCCCCGGCTGGCCCTCGCTGTTGGCCTTGACCAGGAACCCGCCGAAGTCGGGGATGACGCGGTAGATCTCGGCCGCCTTGTCCGCCCACCATCTCGCCACCGTGGGGTCGAGGGGGTCGGCGGTGGGCAGGCCGCCCAGGAGCTTCGGCGCCGCGAAGTTCGCGGACAGGTACACGCGGATGCCGTAGGGCCGCATCACGCCGGCCAGGGCCGCCGTCTTCTCGAGATAGGGAAGGGACAGGGATTCCGGCCTGGCGTTGACGCTGTTGACGACGGAGCCGTTGATGCCGATCGATGCGTTCGCGCGGGCGTAGTCCTCGACGCGCGGGTCCATGCGGCCGGGCAGCTCGTCCCACTCCCAGAGGGACCGTCCCGCGTACCCGCGCTCGATGGTGCCGTCGAGGTTGTCCCAGTGGTCGAGGATCCGCCGGTCGATGCGCGGCCGGGCGGAGACGTGGAGGTCGCCGATCGGCTGCCCGGTCTGGATCAGGCGGAGGAGGTGGAAGGCGCCGTAGAGCACGCCCGTCTCGCCGGAGGACGCGATCACGGTCGCGCGGTGGGCGCCGACGGTCGCCGAGCGGATGACGTAGCCTTCGTCGCCGAGCGCGGCCAGGTCACCCGTCCAGCCCAGAAGGGCGACCAGGCGCGAGCTCGAGGGGGTGCCGGCCACGATCGCGCCCGGTCCGCGCACGCGGTCGAGGCGAGCGGGCTTCACGCCCAGCAGGCCGCCGAGCCCGCGCTCCAGCTCCGCGGCCGTGCGCGACGCGGCGGGCGTGCGGGCCTCGACCACGATCGCGGAAGCGGCGGCACGATAGGCCTCGCGCCGGGCCGCGTCCGACACGGGCACGTACCGAAGCCACAGGGAGTAGCCGGTCTCGGCGCGGGCGTGGCCCGCGATCCCCAGCGCGACGAGGGCGAGGCCCAGCGCGCGCCTCGTCCCGGGCCCGTTCATCGGTAGAGCCGCGTCAGGCCCACGGTGAGGCCGGTGAACAGCGACACGCGGGGGGCGGCGTGGCTCAGACCGACGTCGGCACCGCCGTCGAGGACGAGCCGGGGCGACACCTTGAACGCGAGCGCCCACAGGTTCGAGACGATGCGCGCCGCGCTCGACGTGCGCCCGATCGTGTAGACCTCTCCCGTGAGCGACCAGCGCGCGGTCATGGTCCCGCTGACGGAGACGGTGGCCGCGGGCTGGCGGTCGTGGCCGATCGTGGGGCGGCCGAGCCAGGTCTCGAGGACGTTG
>JBGPBV010000127.1:0-20430 GCA_041481445.1 Vicinamibacteria bacterium | reverse complement strand
CGGCGGCGCCCTCGCGGACAGTGATTCGCCTGTTCGTCAACGGCCGGGCCGTGCGCGACCGGGCGATCGCGCGTGCGGTCACCGAGGCCTACCGCGCCACCGGCGTGCGCGATCCGCGTCCGGAGGTGCTGCTGTTCGTGGACGTGCCGCTGCAGATGGTCGACGTCAACGTGCATCCGGCCAAGACGGAGGTCCGCTTCGCGGAGCCACGCACGGTGTGGTCGGCGGTGGAGCACGCTCTGCGTCAGGCACTGGCGGGAGAGGGAAGCCGGCACCTGCCGCGTGGGGTCTTGGCGGGGGAGGCAGGTGCGACATCGTCGGGGTCGCGCGGATGGGGAACCGGGAGCACGTCCGGCGCTTCGATGGTGAGGGAAGCGGCGAGCGGGACGCTCCACGCCGAAGCCGTCCAGGACCCCGGAGCCGTCCACGACCGGCTCGCCCCCGCCCTGCTCGAGACCGCGCCGCCGACGGTCCTTGGCCAGCACCGGAACACCTACATCGTCGCCACCGACGGCGACGACCTGATCCTGGTGGACCAGCACACCGCCCATGAGCGCGTGCGTTTCGAGGCGATCCTGGAAGGCCTCGAGCGCCGGGCCGTGGAATCGCAGCTCCTGCTGGTGCCGATGGTCGTGATGCTGCCGCCGCGGCTGCGTCCCGGCCTGGAGGCCAACCAGCCCGCGCTGCGCGCGCTTGGTTTCGACGCCGAGCCGTTCGGCGGCGACTCCGTCCGTGTGTCCGCCGTCCCCGCCGTGCTCGGGGGGCGGGATCCCGGGGCCAGCCTGGCCGCGATCCTCTCCGACCTCCTCGACCGCGAGTCCGCGCAGTGGGCGGTCTCTTCGGCACGCGACCGCCTGGCCGCCACCGTGGCCTGCCACTCCGCGGCCCGCGGAGGGGACCCGCTCACGGCGGACGCGATGCGCGCGATCGTGGCCGGCCTTTGGTCGGCGCGCGATCCCACGACCTGTCCGCACGGCCGCCCCACGCGCGTCCGCGTGGCGCGCGAGGACGTCAGCCGCTGGTTCCGGCGGACGGGCTGGACGCGGGAATGATCGCGGCCGCGGCGCCGGCCGCCCCCCCCGACCGTCCTGAAGCGCGAGCCCCACTGGCCGAGAGGACATGCGCGCACGGCTGACTCCGCCCCGCCCGCGCGCCTCGCCCTGGCCGTGGGTCCGTTACGGGCTCGGCCGCCTCCTGCAGGTCACGGGCCTGACGGTGACGCTGGTGGCGGCGACGGCGTTCTTCGGGACTCCGTCGACGATCGCGATGCTGCGCATGATGCTGGCGGGGGTGCTGCTCTTCGTCCCCGGGTGGCTGCTTGCGCGGAAGGACCCTCGCCAGCGCTGAGCGGCCAGTCGTTCACACGCGGCTGAGCCTTTTCGTTCCGGCACGAAATCGTGTCACTTCCGACGCGCCCGTGCTCCGCCCCGCGCCCTCCGGTAGTCGTCCATCGCTTGCCAAAGAACTGCTCGGCCCCGTAGGCGTTGTGCGCGCGACACCGCAGCTCCAGGTTCTCCACGATGGCCTTGCCGCCTGCCGCAAACGGCACGGGATGATGGTCGAACTCGAGGAAAGCGCGCTCGCCACATCTCCGGCCCTCAGCCCCGACGAACGCGCAGCGGCCACGATCGCGAAGATAGACCGCCCGCTTGACGTGCGCAGGGATGTGGCGCGCAGCGCCGGGCCCGGATCGAGGAGATCGGGGTTTCTCGGTGACGGCAAACTTCCGCCTCACGAGATCCTCCACCAGCAGGCTCAACGCGCGCGCGACGATCTGGGCGGGATCGCCGCTTGGAATGGCGTGCCGCAGCAGGTCCTGAGCCAGCTCGAGCATCTCGCGCGTTTCCGTGCTCGCGGTGAAGGTGACCTGGTACCGGTTGGGCGCGAGAGGCTGCACGAGGGGCCGCGGCGGCGGTGGAATCGACGGATGGGCGGGCACCTCGCTGGCGGAAAGAGTCGCCTCGGGGCCATCCACGATGGGGGATTCGACGCGCACGACCGGCGCTGCGGCCGCCGCCGGAGCTGCGCCGACGCATGCCGGCAGCTTCCGGACCGAGAACGCCACGTCCGGCTGCGGGAATCGTTCCGCCAGCAGCTCCTGCACCTGCCGCTTGCGCTTGCCGCGAGCGGCCGCGAACAGCTCCTCCTGGTTCTCGCGCGTGAGATGAGGAGCCAGCAGGCGGATGGTCGTGAGGTTGACCTGCCCCGAGGCAAGCAACCGCAGGACTGCCGGATACCGCCGCACAACTTTGGCCGCCTTCATCCGGTCGTAGGCCTCGTGCTCCGAGAGATGGAGGACCTCGAGGCAATAGATGAAGAGCGACGAGAAGCCGGCGCGCTCGTGGAGGCGCCGCGCGTAGAGCTCGGCCAGGTGCGCGATCAGGGAGGCCGTGGCCTCTCGCTCGGATGAGGCCAGTCGAGCGACGGTGGCCTCCAGCTCTCGATCGGATAGACGTGATGGAATCGCATAGCTCATGTCACAGTGTTGAGCAACACACCGACATATCGGGTCCACAGTAGGGCTGGAGATCAGATTGTCGAAACTGTCAAATCAGTGGCGACCGCGGTCAGCCCGTGTGGCCGCCGCGTACTCCCGGAAGACCCCCAGCAGCCTGAGCGTGACCGGCCCCGGCTTCCCGGACCCCACCGGCCGCCCGTCGATGGAGGCGACGGGCAGGACCTCCTTCATCGTGCTCGTCAGGAAGACCTCATCGGCGGCCAGCAGGTCCTTGACCGCCAGCGGCTCCTCGCGCAGCGGCACGGACGCTCCGCGCGCCAGCTCGATCACGAGCTGCCGGGTGACGCCGGGCAGGATCCCGGCCTCCAGCGGGGGAGTGATGAGCGTCCCTTGCGTGACCATGAACACGTTCGCGCTGGCGGTCTCCGCCACCTCGCCCGCGTCGTTGAGGAGGATGGGCTCGAAGGCGCCCTTGGCCAGCGCCTCCTGGACGGCCAGGATGTTGTTGAGGAGATTGTTGGACTTGATCGCGGGGTCCAGGGCCCGCGGATGGTTGCGGCGGATCGAGGAGAGGATGACGGCCACGCCTTCGTCGTAGGACCGCGGGGAGAGGATCGGAAGCGGCTTCACGACCATGGCGACGGTAGGCCCCTGGACGCGCTCGAAGTGGTACGAGATATCGCCCACGCCCCTGGTCACGATGATCCGGATGTAGGATTCTGGGTTGGCGGCCTGCTGAAGGAGGCGGTCGAGGTCGCGGGTGATGGCGGCCTCGTCCGCGGGCATCGGGATCGCGACCCGGCGCGCGGACCGGCGGAGCCTCTCCAGGTGCCGGTCGAGGTGGAACGGGCGGCCGCCGTAGGTGCGCATCGTCTCGTACACGGCGTCGCCGAACGTGAAGCCGTTGTCGAGCACGGAGACGCGGGCCTGTGCGGCCGGCGTGATCTCTCCGTTGACGGAGGCGTAGAAGCCCATGCTGGCCATTATTACCGACGAGGACTCGCGACATGAACCCAGGCGCCGACGTCACCACGTTCCAGGCCGTCGTGCTCGGCATCGTCCAGGGACTGGGTGAGTTCCTCCCCATCAGCAGCTCCGCCCACCTCGTGGTGACGCCCTGGCTCCTGGGCTGGCCCGATCACGGCCTGGCCTTCGACGTGGCCTTGCACGTGGGCACGCTGGCGGCCGTGCTCTACGCGTTCGCCGGGGACTGGGCCCGCATCGTCATCGCGGCCTTCCGCGGGCTCAGGCGGGGCCGGCCGGCGGAGGGCGAGGGCCGCCTGCTCTGGCTGATCGCGCTGGCGTCGGTTCCCGGCGCCGTGGCCGGGCTCGCCTTCGAGGAGGCGGCGGAGACCGCCTTCCGCTCGCCCCTGCTCATCGCCGCCACCATGGCCGGGCTCGGGACGATCCTGCTCTTCGCCGACCGGCGCGCGGGCGCGCGGGCGGAGGGCGCGGCGGAGGCCGGGGGCGCGTCGGGCCCGTCGGGCGCGGAGGGCGCGCGCCCACGGACGGTGACGCTCCGGGACGCGCTGCTCATCGGGACCGCGCAGGCCTTCGCGATCGTGCCCGGCGTCTCCCGCTCGGGCTCGACGATCAGCATGGCCCTCTTCCTCGGGTATCGCCGGGAGGAGGCGGCGCGCTTCAGCTTCCTGCTCGCCACCCCGATCACGCTGGGGGCGGCCCTGCACAAGGTGCCCCACCTGCTCGGCGCGCCCAATGCCCCGGTCGTGCTCGTCGGCATCGTGGTCTCGGCGGTGGTGGGCCTGCTCGCCATCCGCGTGCTGCTCCTCTACGTCCGCACCCGGGACTACCGGCCTTTCGTGTATTACCGCTGGGCCTTCGCGGCCCTCCTCGTCGTCGTGTACCTGCTCCGCCAGGCGCGGGGATAGAGTCTCCCCATGCGCCCGGTGCTGACCGCGGCCCAGATGAGGGACGCCGACCGCCGCACCATCGAGGAGATCGGCCTTCCCGGGGCCGTCCTGATGGAGAACGCGGGGGCGGCCGTGGCCCGCGCGCTGCGCGAGCGCCATCCGGCCGCGCGGCGGCCCGTCCTCTTCTGCGGCCGCGGCAACAACGGCGGCGACGGCTTCGTGATCGCGCGCCACCTGCTCGACCTCGGGCCGGGCGTATTCCTCTTTGGCCCGCGCTCGGAGGTACGCGGCGAGGCCCGCCTCCACATGGGGGCGCTCGAGCGATCGGGGGGCGTGGTGGTCGAGGTCGGCGACGAAGCGAGCCTGGCTCGCGCGCGGGCCGCCGCCAGCGCCGCCGACGTCGCCGTGGACGCGCTGCTGGGCACGGGCCTCCACCAGGCCCCGGCCGGCCTGGTCGCGGAAGGGATCGCGATGCTGCGCTCGTTGCGCGCCCGGCAGGGCGTGCCGATCGTCTCCGTCGACATCCCGTCGGGCGTTCCCTCGGATTCGGGGGAGGTGGGATGGGACGCGGTGGAGGCGGACCTCACCGTGACCTTCGCCGCGCCCAAGTACGGCCACGTCCTGCCGCCCGCCTGCGATCACGCCGGCCTTCTGGTGGTGGCGGACATCGGCATCCCCGCCTCCGTGATCGCCCAGGGCGCGCCCTCGCTCTGGCTGGCCGAGGAGAGCGACCTCGCCCGGGCCTACCCGCCGCGGCCGCCCGGCGCGCACAAGGGCACCTTCGGCCACGTGCTGGTGGCGGCGGGCTCCGTCGGCAAGACGGGCGCGGCGATCCTGGCCGCCTCCGGCGCGCTCGTGTCCGGCGCCGGTCTCGTCACCGTGGCCACCCCCGCTCCCGCGCTCCCCGCCGTCGCCCACGGGCGGCCGGAGCTCATGACGGTGCCCCTGCCCACCACCGCCGTGGGTGCGCTGGATGATGAGGCGGCCGCCCGCGCGGCGAGCCTGGCCCGCGCACGCGACGCCCTGGTCGTGGGTCCCGGCCTCGGCCAGGATCCGCCCACCCGGGAGTTCGTTCGTGACCTGCTGCGCGCCTACCCCGGCCCGGTGGTGGTGGATGCGGACGGGCTCAACGCGCTCGCCGCCTCCGACGGCGCGCCGCGCGCGACCGACGCTTTGCGGCGGACGGCGCCCGTCGTGGTGACGCCGCATCCGGGCGAGATGGCGCGTCTGGCCGGCGTCTCCACGGCCGAGGTGCAGCGCCGGCGCCTGGAGACGGCGCGCGCCTTCGCGGTGGAGACGGGCGCGGTGGTAGTGCTCAAGGGTCAGCGGACGGTGATCGCCCGACCCGACGGCGCCGCCTGCGTCAACCCCACCGGCAATCCCGGCATGGCCACCGGCGGCACCGGCGACGTGCTCTCCGGCATCCTGGGCGCCCTCCTCGCGCGGGGCCTCGACGGCTGGACGGCGGCGGTGGCCGGCGTGTACCTGCACGGCGCGGCCGGGGACGAGGCGGCGCGGCGCCGGGGGGAGGAATCGCTGCTCGCGAGTGACGTCGTGGATTCCATGACGAAGATCCTCCAGTGCCTTCCCTCGCCCGCTGCGCGGGCTCGGGGGCATGCCTAGCCTCGTCACCCATTCCGCGGCCGAGACCGAGCAGCTCGCCGCCGACCTGGCCGCGCGCTTCCGCGGCGGCGAGGTGGTGCTGCTCTTCGGCGAGCTCGGCGCCGGCAAGACCGCGTTCGTGCGCGGCCTGGCCCGCGGCCTGGGATCGGACCCGGACGAGGTGGCCAGCCCCACGTTCGTGCTGCTCACCGCCTATCCGGGCCCGATCACCCTGCACCACGCCGACCTCTACCGGCTGGCCGGCAACGGCGACGAGGGCGAGCTCGGCCTCGAGGAGCTGCCGGGGCCGCGCGGCGTGCTGGCCATCGAGTGGGCGGAGCGCCTGCCCGCGCCGCCCTGGCCGCGCGTCCACCGCGTGAGCCTGGAGCACGCGGGCGAGGACGAGCGCATCGTCACGGTCGAGGAGCCATGAAGCGCGTCCTGGCCGTTCTCACGACCGCGCTCGTTGCGACATCCGCCTGCGGGCGTCATCCGCCCGCGCCGGCGTCGGCGCGCCCGGCGACCTCTCCGCCGCGGCCGGGCAACGGCACGAGCGTCCTCTTCATCACCATCGACACGCTGCGCGCCGACCACCTCGGCCTCTACGGCTACCGGCGGCCGACGAGCCCGCACATCGACGCGCTCGGCAAGCGGGGCACCGTCTTCGATCGCGCGTTCACGTTCTGGCCCAAGACGCGCGGCAGCTTCGTCATGATCATGACGGGCCGGCGGCCGTCCCAGAACGGCTACAGCAAGACGCACGCCGTCCTGCTCGACTTCAACCCCACGCTGGCCGGCGTGCTGCGGCAGGCGGGATACCGCACGGCGGCCGTCCTGGACAACCCGAACCTCGCCGCCCAGCACGGCTATGCGCGCGGGTTCGAGACCTACCGCGAGACCTGGGAAGAGAAGGCCCTGGACTCGGAGCCGGCGCGGGCGCGCGCGATCACGGAGGCGGGCATCGCCTACCTGCGCGCGGCACGGCCGGAAGAGCCGTTCTTCCTGTGGCTGCACTACGTCAGCCCGCACGCGCCCTACACGCCGCCTTTCCCCTTCGACCGCAAGTTCACGGACGGCGTGGCGTCCGGGCCGCGGCTCTTACCGGTGACGGGCTTCCACGGCGGGGTCAAGAAGGAATGGGCGGTCCCGGGCCACGACCGGCTGGGGTACTACGTGGCCCAGTACGACGGCGAGATCGCGGCCGTGGACGAGGAGGTCGGGCGGGTGGTGGACGCGCTGGCCGCGCTGCCGATCGCGGGGAAGACCGCGATCGTGCTCACGTCCGACCACGGGGAGAGCCTGGGCGAGCACGACTACTACTTCGACCACGGCGAGGACCTGTTCGATCCCTGTCTCGAGGTCCCGCTGATCGTCTCCGTCCCGGGCGCCGCCGGGGGCCATCGCGCCTCGGAGCTCGTCTCCACGCTCGACCTCGTCCCGACGATCCTGGACGCGGTCAAGGTGTCCTATCCGCCGGACCTCGCGGGCACGAGCGTCCTGGCCGCGGTCACGGGCGGCGCCCTCCCCGCGCGGGAGCGGCTGTTCGCGCAGAACGACCGCAACCTCAGCGCCACCTTCGACGCGCGCTACAAGCTCGTGGCCATCCCGAGCGACCACGACGAGGTCCGGCTGACTCTATACGACCGCGCCCGCGATCCCGGCGAGACGCGCGACGTCGCTCCGGGCGAGGCGGACCCGTTGCGCATCGCCCGCCGCGAGCTGGAGCTGTTCCAGGATCGCGCGGGGCGGGAGTGGAACCGGACCCGGGCCCTCGTCGAAGGCAGGCAGGGGGAGCAGCCGGTCACCTCGGAGGCCTGCGAGAAGCTGCGCGCCCTGGGTTATGTCGGTGCCACGGATCGCTGCCCGTGATGGGAGAATGAAGGCATCACAAGGAGGCATGATGGCCCGCTCGTTCGCGGGAGCCGGCACCGCGCTGGTCACCCCGTTCACCAATTCCGGCGCCCTGGACGAAGCCGCGTTGCGCCGGCTCGTCCAGCGGCAGGTGGAGGCGCGCATCGACGTGCTCGTGCCCTGCGGCACGACCGGCGAGAGCGTCACCATGACCGCGGACGAGCAGAAGCGCGTGGTCGCCATCACGCTCGAGGAGTCGGCAGGCCAGGTGCCGGTCCTGGCCGGAGCGGGCGGGAACGACACCCGCGCGGTGGTCGAGCGCGCCCGGGCCATCGCCGCCCTGGGCGCGCACGGGATCCTGTCCGTGGGCCCGTACTACAACAAGCCGACGCCGGAGGGCTTCTACCGCCATTTCGCGACGATCGCGGACGCCCTCTCCGTACCCGTGGTCGTCTACAACGTGCCCGGGCGCACGGGCAGCAACATCGACGTCAAGACCCAGCTCCGCCTGGCCGCGCACCCGAACATCACCGCGGTCAAGGAGGCCTCGGGGTCGCTCGGCCAGGTCATGGAGATCCTGCGTGATCGGCCGGAAGGCTTCGAGGTGCTCTCCGGGGACGACGTCTTCACGGTCGCGTTCATGGCCCTGGGCGGACAGGGCGTGATCTCCGTCGCCGCCAACCAGGTGCCGGGTCCCATGCGCGACCTCGTGGCCGCCTGCGCGCGCGGCGACTTCGCGGAGGGGCGCCGCATCCATTACCGGCTGCTGCGCCTGATGAACCTCAACTTCGTGGAGTCGAACCCGATCCCGGTCAAGTCCGCGCTGGCCCTGATGGGCCTGTGCGAGGAGAGCTTCCGTCTGCCGATGTGCCCGCCGACGGAGGCGACGCGGGAGGCGATGCGCGCCGCGCTCAGGGAGCTCGGCCTCCTCCCGTGAGCGCACGCGGGGACCGTCCGTGACCGTCCGCGCCGACCTGCCCGCCCAGATCGAGGGCTACCACGCGCTCCCCGCGGAAGCGCTGGGGGACGAGGCGCGGGCCACGTTCGACGAGCTGCTCGACGCGCTGGAGAGAGGCGACGCCCGAGCGGCGGAGCCGGGCCCGGACGGCTGGCGGGTGAACGGATGGGTGAAGAAGGGGATCCTCCTGGGATTCCGACTCGGGCGGATCGTACAGACGGATCCCGCTGGACCCCTGTCGTTCCTTGATAAAGACACGTTCCCGCCCCGGCGCTTCCTGGTGGCGGACGGGGTGCGCGTGGTGCCGGGGGGATCCTCGGTCCGCCGCGGCGCCTACGTCGCGCCCGGGGTCGTGATCATGCCACCCGCCTACGTCAACGTCGGCGCCTACGTGGGGGAGAGCAGCCTCGTGGACTCGCACGCGCTGGTCGGATCCTGCGCCCAGGTCGGACGGCGCGTGCACCTCTCGGCGGCGGCGCAGCTCGGGGGCGTGCTCGAGCCGGTGGGCGCGCTGCCCGTGATCGTGGAGGACGAGGTGCTCGTGGGCGGGAACTGCGGCGTGTACGAGGGGACGATCGTCGGGCGGCGGGCCGTGCTCGGGTCCGGCGTGATCCTCACCGGGTCCGTCACCGTCTACGACTTGCCCCGCAAGACCACGTACCGGCGGCAGGGCGACCAGCCGCTGCGCATCCCGGAAGGCGCGGTGGTGGTGCCGGGCTCGCGGCGGATCGCGGACCCGTTCGCGGAGCGCCACCGCCTCGCCCTCTACACGCCCGTGATCGTGAAGTACCGCGACGACAAGACGGACGCCGCCGCCGCCCTCGAAGACGCGCTGCGCTGATGCCCCTCTGGAGGTCACCGGATGATCCTTGCCTCGTGCCTGGCGGCGGCGCTTGCCGCCGCACCATCCCCCGACGCCCTGCTCCGCGACATCTACAAGCAGCTGGTCGAGATCAACACCGTCGATCCCGACGGCGACAACACCCGCGCCGCGGAGGCGATGGCCGCGCGGCTGCGAGCGGCGGGCTTCCCGGAGGCGGACGTCCAGGTCCTCTCTCCGATGCCGCGCAAGGGAAACCTGGTCGCGCGGCTGCGCGGGACGGGAAGGCGCCGGCCGCTGCTGCTCCTGGCCCACATCGACGTGGTGGAGGCGCGGCGGGAGGACTGGTCGGTCGATCCCTTCACCCTGCTCGAGAAGGACGGCTACTTCTACGGCCGCGGCACCGGCGACGACAAGGCGATGGCCGCGATCTGGATCGCGACCCTCATCCGCTTGCGCGAAGAGGGCTATCGCCCTGACCGCGACCTCATCGTGGCCCTCACCGCGGACGAGGAGACGGGGCCCGGAAACGGCGTGCACTGGCTGGTCGAAACGCACCGCGACCTGATCGACGCCGAGCTGGCCCTCAACGAGGGCGGGCGCGGCCTGATCAAGGACGGCCGCTACCTGGCCAACGGGATCCAGGCCAGCGAGAAGGTGTACGAGAGCTTCCGCCTCGAGGTCACGAACTCCGGCGGCCACAGCTCCCTGCCGCGCAAGGACAACGCCATCTATCGCCTGGCCGCCGGCCTGGGCCGCCTGGCCGCGTTCGACTTCCCGGTGCGCATCGGCGAGGTCGTGCGCGCCTACTTCGAGCGGATGGGCGCCCTCACCCCGGGGGCGGCGGGGGAGGACATGAAGGCGGCCAGCCGCACGCCTCCCGATCCGGACGCGGTGGCCAGGCTCTCGCAGTCGCCGCTGCCCAACGCGCTCATGCGCACGACCTGCGTGGCCACGCGCCTGGAGGGCGGGCACGCCGACAATGCGCTGCCGCAAATGGCGCGCGCCGTCGTAAACTGCCGCATCCTGCCCGGCACGCCCGCGGGAGAGGTCCAGGCCACGCTGGTGCAGGTCCTCGCCGACGATGCGATCTCCGTGACCTCCCTGGCCCCGGCCAAGCCGAGCGCGCCCTCGCCGCTCACGCCCGACATCATGGACCCGGTGGAGGAGGTCACCCGCGAGATGTGGCCGGGAGTGCCCGTGCTGCCGATGATGGGCACGGGGGCGACGGACAGCCTCTACCTGCGCCAGGCGGGGATCCGCGCCTACGGCGTCTCCGGCCTGTTCGGAGACGTCGACGACAACCGCGCGCACGGGCGCGACGAGCGCATGGGCGTGCGGCCGCTCTACGAAGGCCGCGAGTTCCTGTACCGGCTCGTGAAGCGCCTGTCTTCGGGAGGATAGAGCGTGAACCGGCTTGGCCCGCACCTCCTTCGCAGCGCGGCCGTGGCGGCCCTGGGCAGCTTCCTCTTCGGGTTCGACACCGCCGTCGTCTCCGGGACCACCGAGGCCCTGCGCCTGCGCTTCGGCCTGGACAGCGCCCAGCTCGGCTTCACCGTGGCCAGCGCGCTCCTGGGGACCATCCTCGGCTCCATCACCGCCGGCCGGCCCTCCGAGCGTTACGGCCGCGTGCCGGTGCTGCGGGGGCTGGCCGTCCTCTACTTCGTCTCCGCGATCGGCTGCGGCCTCGCCCCCGGGTGGCTCGCCCTGCTGGCCTTCCGGCTCGTCGGAGGGCTGGCCATCGGCGGCTCGTCGGTGGTGGCCCCCATGTACATCGCGGAGATCGCCCCCGCGGCCCTGCGCGGGCGCCTGGTGGCGCTCAGCCAGTTCAACGTGGTCTCCGGCATCCTGGCCGCCTACCTGTCCAACTACGTCATCGCCGCCTTCTTCGGTGGTCCCGAGTCGGAGGCCTGGCGGGTGATGCTCGGCATCCCGGCCCTGCCCGCCCTGGCCTTCTTCGTGCTCGCCCGCCTGATCCCGGAGAGCCCGCGCTGGCTGGTCGAGCAGCACCGCCGCGACGACGCGGCCGAGGTCCTCCGCCGCGTGGGCAGCGAGGACCCGGCGGCCCTGGTGGCCGAGATCGCGGAGTCCCTGCACGAGGAGACCGTATCCGCCGACGAGCCGTTCTTCCAGTGGAAGTACCGCCGGCCCATCCTGCTCGCGATCATGGTCGCCAGCTTCAACCAGCTGGCCGGGATCAACGCCCTCATCTACTACACGGCCGACATCTTCCGGATGGCGGGGGCCGGGCGCACGGGCGCTCTCGTCCAGGCCGTCGTCATCGGCTTCACCAACCTCGTCTTCACCCTCCTGGCCATGACCGTGATCGACCGCTACGGCCGCAGGCGGCTGCTCCTGATCGGCGCCGCCGGCCTGGCCGTCTGCCTGGGCGTGGTGGCCTGGGCCTTCCACCGCGGCCTGGGCGGCGTGCTCGTCCTGGGCAGCCTGATCGGATACATCGCGTTCTTCGCCTTCTCGCAGGGGTCGGTGATCTGGGTCTACCTGAGCGAGATCTTCCCCAACCGCGTGCGCGCCCGCGGCCAGGCCCTCGGCAGCTTCACCCACTGGTTCTGGGCGGCGGTGGTGAGCTGGACCTTCCCCGTCATCGCGGAGGCCTCGGGAGCGTCGGCCTTCGCGTTCTTCGCGGTCATGATGGCGCTACAGTTCGTGCTCGTCTGGATGTTCCTGCCGGAGACGAAGGGGGTCTCGCTGGAGCGCATCCAGCGCGAGCTGGGCATCGAGTAGCCGGAGGAGGGCTCCATGAGGATGCGATCGTGGCCTTGGGTGGCGGCGGCCACGGCCGTCGCGGGCGCGGCCCTGCTCGCCCTCGGCCCCGCCCCCGCGCCGCGTGGCGGGGAGGCCCCCTACCGCGAGCCGCTCCGCCCGCGCTTCCATTTCACGCCCGCCCGCAACTTCATGAACGACCCCAACGGCCTCATCTTCCACGACGGCGAGTATCACCTCTTCTACCAGCACAACCCGTTTGGCGAGCAATGGGGGCACATGAGCTGGGGTCACGCGGTGAGCCCCGACCTGCTGCACTGGAAGCACCTGCCGGTGGCCCTGCGCGAGGAGGGCGGGATCATGATCTTCTCCGGCAGCGTCGTCTCCGATCCCGACGACACCTCGGGCCTGTGCCGCCCGCGCGGGCCCTCCTGCCTGGTCGCGATCTACACCGGCCACGGCCACGGCCGGCAGACGCAGAACCTGGCCTCCAGCGTCGATCGCGGAAGGACCTGGACGAAGTACGCCGGCAACCCCGTCCTCGATCTCGGCCGCAAGGACTTTCGCGACCCCAAGGTGTTCTGGCATGCGCCCGGCCGCCGGTGGGTGATGGTCTCGGTGATCCCGGACGAGCACAAGGTGCGCTTCTTCGGATCGCCCGACCTCAAGCGCTGGGAGGTCCTGAGCGACTTCGGTCCCGCGGGCGCGACGGGAGGGGTGTGGGAGTGCCCCGACCTGTATCCGCTGCCGGTGGACGGCGATCCCGCCAATGTACGCTGGCTCCTCGACGTGGACATCAACCCGGGTGGGCGGGCCGGGGGCTCCGGCGGCCAGTACTTCGTCGGCACCTTCGACGGCACCAGGTTCGTGAGCGACAACCCTCCCGACACCACGCTCTGGGTCGACTACGGCAAGGACTTCTACGCCACCCTGTCCTTCGCCGACGTCCCGCCCTCGGACGGCCGGCGGATCTGGATGGGCTGGATGAGCAACTGGCTCTACGCGAACGTGGAGCCCACGTCCCCGTGGCGCGGGATACAGTCCGTCCCGCGCGTGCTCGGTCTTCGCCGGCTCCCCGAGGGGATCCGCCTCGTGCAGGCGCCGATCGCGGAGCTCGGCTCCCTGCGCACGGCCGCGGAGCCCCGCACGGTGTCCGCGCCCGCCGCCCTCCCGCCCTCCGCCGAGATCGAGCTGGAGGTGGCGCGGGGCGAGGCGGGCGAGGCGGGCGAGGCCGGCCTGCGCCTGAGCAATGCCGCGGGGGAGGAGGTCACGCTGGGCGTGGCCGGGCCGGGGCCGGAGGTGTTCGTGGACCGGCGGAAGTCGCGGGCGACGCCGTTCCACGAGGCCTACCCCGGCCGGCACGCGGGTGCGGTGCGCTGGCGCGACGGCCGCGTGTCCCTCCGCGTGCTGTTCGATCGAACGACCCTGGAGGTGTTCGCGAACGACGGCGAGGCGGTGATCTCGGAGCGGGTGTATCCGACGCGTCCGCTCGATCGCCTGGAGGTCCTGGGGGGAACGGGCGGACGGACGGACCGGCCGCGCCTCTGGGAGCTCCGGTCGGTCTGGGAGTGACGGCCTTGCCGGAGGACCAGCGAAAGGCGCTCTGCGCGGCCATCGAGGCGGGAGGAACGAAGTTCGTCTGCCTCGTCGGCGGCGGTCCGGACGACATCCGGGCGGAGACGCGCTTCGCCACGACCTCGCCCGAGGCCACCTTGCGCGAGACGCTCGAGTTCCTGCGGGCGCAGCGGGCGCGGCACGGGCCCGTCGCCGCCGCCGGCATCGCGTCCTTCGGACCCCTGGACCTCGATCCGGGCTCACCCACCTACGGCTCCATCACCTCGACCCCGAAGCCGCTCTGGGCGCGCACGGACATCGTCGGTCCCGTGCGGCAGGCCCTGGGCGTGCCGGTCGGGTTCGACACCGACGTCAACGCGGCGGCGGCGGGGGAGGGGCGCTGGGGCGCGGCCCGCGGACTCGACTCGTTCCTCTATCTCACGGTGGGCACCGGGATCGGCGGGGGCGGACTCGTGAACGGGCGGCCGATGCACGGGCTCGTCCACCCGGAGATGGGGCACGTGCGCATCCCTCACGACCGCCGTGACGATCCGTTCGCGGGGGCCTGCCCGTTCCACGGCGACTGCCTGGAGGGCCTGGCCAGCGGACCGGCCATCCAGGCCCGCTGGGGACAGCCCGCGGAGACCCTCCCCGACGATCACCCGGCCTGGGCCCTGGAGGCGCGCTACCTCGCGCTGGCCCTGAGCAACTTCATCTGCACGCTGTCGCCCCGGCGGATCATCCTCGGGGGCGGGGTGATGGACCACCGGACCCTGTTCCCGCGCCTGCGCGCCGAGGTGCAGGCGCTGCTCAACGGTTACGTCCAGGCCCCGGAGGTCACGACCGACCTCGAGCGCTACGTCGTGCCGCCCGCGCTGGGGGCGCGCGCGGGCGTGCTGGGCGCGCTGGCCCTGGCCCAGGACGCCGCCGCCTCGACGCGCTAGCCTTCCAAGCCCGTTCCTTGTCGTGCTAGGGTCACGCACCAATGAGCACCCCGTCCGTGGGCGCGGCCCGCCAGACCTGCGCCAACCACCCGGACCGGCCGGCGCACGCCCTCTGCATGACCTGCCACAAGACGGTCTGCGGCGAGTGCGCCACCGAATGGGACGGGATCAACTACTGCGTGTCCTGCCTGGCCGCGCAGCGCCGCTCCGCGCGGGCGCGCGGCTCGATCGTGGGGGCCCTTTGCGCCCTCGCCCTCTCCGCCCTTCTCTTCGCGCTCGCCGCCCGCCTCATGGTCTGGCTCGGCGTGCTGGCGGCGACGCTGTGAGCGCGTCCCGGATCTCCGTCTCCCTTCTGCTGGACGAGGCGGCGGACGTCACCCTGCGCCTGACCGCGCCCTGGACCGGCCTCCTGTGGCTCTCGTCGCTGCCGCTCCGGTTCCTGCAGATGCACTTCGCGGCCCGGCTGATCGAGCTGGGCAGCGAGGCCGGCCAGTACGGCGACTACCTCCGAGGGCTGGCCCTGGCCGCGGTCGTCGCCCTGCTGCCGAGCCTGTGGGGCCGCGCGGTGTACGTGCGGGCCTGCGGCCTCGCCTTGCGCTCCGAGCGGCTCCCGGGGCGCGAGGCCCTGCGGGTCCCGCTGGCCGCCCTCGGATCCTACGTCTACGTCGCGCTCCTGGTCGAGGTGCTCTTCTTCGCCCTCGCTCCCATCATCGTCACCATCCCCCTCCTCGTCATCGCGGCCGGTGTCGCCGCCGCTGCCCACCCGGAGTTCGACCGGCTGGGGCCCCTGGCCCCGCTGGGGGCCCTCGTCCGCCAGCTCCGGAGCGGGCGCGTGCTCACCGCGCTCTCGTTCGTCTTCGCGGTCGCGCTGGTGGCCGCGGTCCTCAACCTCTTCTTCCTGTTCCAGCTCGGCCTCTGGCTCGCGGGCGCCGTGCCCGGCCTCGACCCCACGCCCTGGGAGGCGATCCTGAGGCCGTCCTCGAGCCTCGTCCTCGTGCTGCTGGTGGGCGGCGTGCTCGCGGTGGAGCCGTTCTGGCTGGCCGCCCTCACCGTGTACGTGCACAAGTCGCGCTCGCGCGAGACGGGCGAAGACCTGCGCCTGTGGTTCGAGCGCCTGCGCATGCAGGATGTGGCATGAGGCAGTGGTCTGCCTTGTCCACCACTCTCGTCGTGGTCCTCGTGGCGGCCACGCGCGTGGCCGCCCAGGACCGGGCGCCAATGGACACTGGCGCCTACCGCGCCGAAGTCCTGGCCGTCCAGGCCGCCCTCGAGTCGGGTGACCTCGCGTCCGCGCGGGCGCGGGCGGGGAGCCTGGAGGGGGCGACGGTCGTGGAGGGCACGCTCCGCTATCAGGCCGACCTTTCCGTGCTCGGCCCCGTCGCCGCCGTCGAGGACCCGGCGGAGGCGCGCCTCCTGCTTCCGCGCGTGCGCGCGCTCGGCCGGGCCCTGGCGCCGGGACCAGGGGACGGCCCCGCGCCCCCGGTGGACCACGCGCTCCTGGATTCGCTCCGGCGCGCGCAGACGCCGGCCCCGCTGCGCAAGAGCGGGGAGGTCGACCTCGGGCCGGCCGCCCGCCTCACCGTGGCCGAGAAGCTGCTGGACGCGATGGCGGACGTCGCCCGATGGGTGAGGGACGCGCTCGAGCGGATCGCCGAGTTCCTCCGCAAGCTGTGGCCGGAGCAGAAGCGCGCGGGCCAGGGCGGCGACGCCCGGCCGATCACGGTCGCGATCGTCGCCGTGGCCGCCTCCGTCCTGGGGCTGCTCGCGCTGCGCGCCCTGCGGCGGCGCGGTGCCGCCGGCTTCGAGGTCTCCTCCTCCGCCCCCGCCGAGTCGAGGCACGACGAGGACCCGCTCTCGCGGGGGGCCAGCGAGTGGGAGCGCTATGCCCGCGAGCTGGAGGCGGCCGGCCGCATCCGCGAAGCCATCCGCGCCTGGTACCACGCGGCCCTGGTCACCCTGTTCCGGCAGGGCACCCTGCACTACCAGAAAGGGCGCACGAACTGGGAGTACGCGGCCCAGCTCCCGCCGGAAGCGCCCTGGCGGCCCGAGTTCGTTTCCCTCACGCGCGGGTTCGACCGGGAGTGGTACGGGCGCCCGTCCTCGGATCGGGACGTCCTGCGCGACTACGCGGCGAGCGTCCGGCGCGTGCTGAGCGCGCTCGGCGGCTCTCCCGCGGCCTCCTGATGCGGCGGCGCGCGCTCACCGTCGTGGCCGCCGTCCTCGCGTACTTCGTGGGATCGCTCCTCTGGCTGCGGGACCAGAAGGGACGCGTGGACGCGCCGGTGCACGCCGGCTCCTCGCTCGACGCGTCGTCGCGTGGGCTCTCGCTGGCCTTCGCCTACCTGGCGCGCCAGCCCGCGGGGGCCGAGCGGCTGCGGCGCGCGATCGGGGCCGGGGGCGTGGCCGCCGACGGCACCGTCTTTCGTTTCCGGCCCTGGCTGGGCCTCGGGCGGTCGACGGGACGGCCGAAGGACTCCGGCCGCATCTGGACGGGCACGCCGCTGCTCGACGAGGCGGAGGAGGGCTGGGTGACGGGCGGAGGCCGGCTCGTCCTCGCGCTCGACGAGGCGGGCGCGGCCACGGCGGTGGAGCGGGCGCGGGGGGGCGAAGTCCGGAAGGTGTACCCGCGATGGCCGGGCGTGGACCGCCTCCAGCCGTCCGTCTGGCGCGCGCTGGCGGGGCCGGCGCTGGTGGAGTCGCACGCCCTCTTCGTGGCCGGGCCGGCGCCGCTGGTCGCGCGCCTGGCGCGGGGACGTGGCGAGCTGATCCTGCTCGCCGTCCCCGAGATCCTCGAGAACGACCAGCTCGGGCAGGCCGACCATCTCGCGCTGCTGGCGGCGCTGGCGGGGGGCCACCGCGCGTACTTCGACGAGCGCGGGCACGGCTTCCTGGCCGACGCCGGGCTGCTCGACCTGCTGACGGGCTGGGGCCTCGGCCCGCTGCTGGTCGTGCTCGTCCTGCTGGGAGCGACCGCGTTCTGGCGGGCGTACTCGCGGCTGGGTCCGCCCGATCCCGATCCGCCCGACGTGCGAAGGGAGGCGGTCGATCTCGTGGATTCCCTGGGCGCGCTCTACCACCGGTCGCTGGCCCCCGTGGCCGCGCTCGACCTCTACCGCGGGTGGCTCAAGCGCGCGGTGGGCCTCCGCACCGGCCTCCGGGGCCGCGCGCTGGACGAGCGCGTGGCCGAGCTCGCGGGCGCCCCCCCGCGGGCGCCGTCGGCCACCGGGACGGCCCTCGGCGCGCCGGAGTTCCGCGCGCGCCTCAAGACGCTCAACGACGGATTCCGGAGGTTGACCCATGCCCAGCCTCGGTGAGCTCGGCTCTCGCTGGCGGCTCCTGCGCGAGCGCGTGGACACGGTCGTTCAGGGCCAGGAGACGGTCAAGGACCTCGTGCTCACGTGCCTGCTCGCGGGCGGCCACGCCCTGCTCGAGGGGGTGCCGGGGACGGGCAAGACGCTGCTCGCCCTCACCCTCGCCCGCCTCCTCGGGTGCCGCTTCCGCCGCATCCAGTTCACTCCCGACCTCATGCCCGCCGACGTCCTGGGGACGAGCGTGTTCAACGTCAAGACCCAGCAGTTCGAGTTCCGGCCGGGGCCGATCTTCGGCGACCTCCTGCTCGCGGACGAGGTCAACCGGACCCCGCCCCGCACGCAGTCCGCCCTCCTGGAGTGCATGCAGGAGGCGGCGGCCACCATCGACGGCACGCGTTACAAGATCTCGCCCGTGTTCACGGTGCTGGCCACCCAGAACCCCGTGGAGTTCGAAGGAACCTACCCGCTGCCCGAGGCCCAGCGCGACCGCTTCCTGATGAAGATCGAGCTCGACTACCCGGCGGGGGCGGCCGAGAGCCAGATGCTCGCCGCCTACGCCTCCGGACGGCGCCTGCACGACGAGGTGGTGGGCGCGCTGGAGCCGGTGATGACGCGCGACGACCTGGTGGCCTCGCGGCAGGCGGTGGCGGGCGGCATCCGCGTGGACAAGGCGATCCAGGCCTACCTGCTCGCGATCGTCACCGCCACCCGCAAGCACGACAGCGTGCAGATCGGGGCGGGGCCGCGCGCCTCCCTGGCCATCCTGGAGGCGAGCCGGGCGCGGGCCGCCCTGCAGGAGCGCGACTTCGTGACGCCGGACGACGTCAAGGCAGTGGCGCGGGCCGTGCTCATCCACCGCGTGACGCTCTCGCCGGAAGCGGAGATGGAGGGGGCCACCCTCGACGACCTCCTGCGGCGCATCTTCGAGACGGTGGAGGTGCCCCGCTGATGCGGCCGGGTCCGCTTCTGCCGCGATGCATGGCGCTCCTGGCCGCGGTCGCCCTCGTCCCCGCCGCGGTGCCGTCCGCGGCCTGGCTGGTGGCGCTGGCCCTGCTGGCCTTGCTCGCCTTCGCGGCCCTGGAAGCGGTTCTCCTGGGCCGCGTGCAGGTGGACGTGGAGCGGCCGGCGGCGGCCGTCCTCTCGCTGGGAGAGCCGGACACGGTGGCGCTGAGCCTGCGCACGAGCGCCCGTCGCCCCCTGCGCGTGGTCCTCCGCCAGGTCTGGCCCGCCCTCCTCGACGCTCCCTCCACGACGCGCGAGGGCCTGGTCCGGCCGGGGGAGCGGCTCGAGATGGTCCTGCCCGTGCGCGGCTGGGCCCGTGGGCGCGCCACCCTCGACTCCCCGCACCTCGCGCTGCGGCTCTGGGGCCTGGTCGAGCGCGTGGCCGCGCCCGCGCCGCCGGCGGAGGTGCTGGTGCTGCCCGACCTCGGGGCGGTGCGCGGCCTCCACGACCGGCTGAACCGCTTCGTCCTCCGCGGGCTCGGCAGCCGCGTCTCCGCGCGCATGGGCAAGGGCCGCGAGTTCGACCGCCTCCGCGACTACGTCACCGGCGACGAGCTCCGCGATGTGGCCTGGAAGGCCTCCGCGCGGCGCGGGAAGCTGATCGTGCGCGAGTACCGGCTGGACCGCTCGCAGGAGGTGCTGGTCTGCCTGGACCGCGGGCACCGGATGTCCGCGCGCGTCGCTTCCCTCACCAAGCTCGACCATGCGGTCAACGCCGCCGTGATGCTGGCCTACATCGCGAACCGGATGGAGGACAAGACCGCGCTCCTGTCCTTCGCGGTGGAGGCGCAGATGGGGGTGCCGCCCGGGCGGGGGCCGGTGCACCTGCGGCGCTTCACCGACTTCGCGGCCTCGGTCAAGGGCGGCTCCCTCCACACGAACTACCTGGTGCTGGCGGCCGACCTCCGCCGCCGCCTCCGCCACCGCGCGCTGGTGGTCCTGTTCACCGCGCTGCCGGAGCTGGAGCCGGACTCGCTGCTGCGCTCCCTGCGCCTCCTCCTCCCGCAGCACCTCCCGCTCGTGGTCGTCCTGCGCGACCCCGACCTGCGCGCGGCGGCGGAGATGCTGCCCTCCACCGCCGAGGAGCTCGGCCGCACCCTGGCCGCCCGCGACCTGGCGGGGGCGCGCGAGCAGGCGGTTCGCGAGGCGCGGGCGATGGGCGCGCTGGTGGTGGAGACGGACCCCGGCCAGGCGGGGACGGCGGCCATGAACGCCTACATCGACGTCAAGCGGCGGCAGCTCCTGTAGAGGCGGAGATGGAAGTCGAGAGCTTCATCCGCGAGCGCCAGTCCCAGTGGATCCGCCTGGCCCGCCTCCTCGACGAGGCGGAGGCCG
>JBGPBV010000126.1:0-20536 GCA_041481445.1 Vicinamibacteria bacterium | reverse complement strand
GTCGCCCGGTTGCGCGTTGGGGACGGTCAGCGTGTCCGTGTCCGTCCCGGGCAGGGTCACGCCGTTGCGGCGCCACTGGTAGTGCAGGGGTCCGCTGCCGCTGGCGACCACGGTGAACGCGGCCGTCTCGCCGATGTTGACTCCCTGGCCCTGCGGCTGCTGCGTGATCAGGTTGGCGGGTGTGAAGACGGTGAGGACGGCCGGATCGCTCGTGGCGGACCCGAGCGCGTTCGTCACCACCACGACGTAGCTCCCGCTGGAGGCGAGCTGCACGTTCGATAGCGTCAGCGTGGCCCCGGTGGCGCCCGCGATCGGCGTGCCGTCCTTGAGCCACTGGTACGACGGGGCGGGCACGCCTCGCGCGACCACGGTCAGCGTGACCGTGCTGCCCGCGAAGGCGAGCTGGCTGGCCGGCGGGGCGAGGATGCTCGGCGCGGCCGGGATCGGCGTGGCGCGGACGGTGAGGGCCACGGGCACGCTGGCCACGGAGCCGGTCCCGTTGCCGACCACGACGGCGTAGAGGCCGGCGTCGGCGAGCTGCAGGGCGCCGAGCGCGAGCGTCGGGCTGGTCGCGCCCACGATGGGCGCGCCGTCCTTCGACCACTGGTAGGAGAGGACGGGCGAGCCGGAGGCGGCGACGGAGAAGGCCGCGCCGTCGCCGATGGAGGCGGTCTGAGCGGCCGGTGAGGTCGTCAGGATCGGCGCGCCGGGCAGGGGGGAGACGTTGAGGGTCGCGGGGGCGCTCGTCACCGAGCCCGCGGCGTTGCTGACCACCACCGAGTACGCGCCGGCGGCGTCGGCCTGGACGGCGGGGAGGAGCAGGGTGGGCCCGGTGGCGCCGGGGATGGTGGAGCCGTCCTTCCGCCACTCGTAGCTCGGGGCGGGAACGGCGAGAGCACCGGCCGCGAACACCACGTCCTGCCCGGCGGAGACGGTCTGGCTGACCGGCGGGGCGGCCAGGAACGGCACCGTCTGCGGGACCCAGCCGCCGAGCACGAACGAGGAGTCTCGCCACTGCGCGGCTTCGCCGTCGGTGAGCTGGCGGGAGGAGGCGATGCGCGCCGACACGTCGACCGGCGTCCCCTGGAGGTCCGTGCTCCCGAACTCCCAGAGCCGCACCGTGCTCGAGCTGGACGCGTTGTTGAGCAGCCACCCCGCGGCCGCGATCTGCGGCCCCATCGCGGAGTCGATGTAGACGACCTGGCTGTCCGGGAAGACGCTCGGATCGATGCGGGCCAGCCAGGTGCCGCTGACCCCGGGGTTGCCGCTCAGGCGCGATCCCACGTACACGAAGCCGGGCTGGCCGGCGGGCGTGCGCGCCTGGACGTAGTACGAGCTCGAGGTCACGTTGCGCAGCTCGCAGCCCGCGAAATAGGCGGCGGCGTTGCCCCACATGAAGTCCACGTCGCCTTCGATGTAGGAGCTCTCGACGTAGGCCGACCCGTTGAGCTGGAGCGTGTCCTGGAAGCTGTAGAGGTCCGCGCGGCGAAGCTGGAAGCGGGCCCCGTTCGTGCGGATCGTCTCGGCCTGGGAGCCGCCCTTGGGCGTGAGGTTGCGGACGGTCAGGTTCTCGATGGTGACGTCGGCCGCGTCCACCCCGATCACGCTGCGCGCGCTGGGGTTGAAGTTCGCGTTGTTCGCGTAGGCGACGACGGTCTCGCGCCGGTCCTCGCCGCGCAGCGTGACCAGCGGCCGGTTGGCGACGTGGATCAGCTCCTGGTAGAGGCCGCGGCGGACGAAGAGCACGCGCCGCTGCGCGTTCCCGGCGGGCACGAAGTCGATGGCGCCCTGCACGGTCGCGAAGTCGCCGCTCCCGTCGGCGGCCACGACGAGGCTGGCGGAGTCGGCGGCGGGAGGCGCCGGCCTGGTGGTGAATCGCCAGGTGGCGTCGCTCGTGATGCCCGCGAACACTCCGTTCGGGGTCTGGAAGACACCGGGCTCCACGGTCACCGCGTACGTCTTGTTGTAGGCCAGCGGCGCGTGGAGGGTGACCTGCGCGTCGTTTCCCGACACGATCACCGGCAGGTAGTTGTAGACGGTCCCCCCGATCGTCCTGGTCTGCGTGGCCGCGGAGAGGTCGATGGTGTCCACCACCGCGCTCGTGGCCACGTCCCGGACCTGGATGCGCCCGGCCGGCCCGAGGGTCGGGGGAATGCCGAAGCTGATCCGGAGCGGGACGTCCACCGGCAGTCCGGCCGCGGTGGGGGCGGGGAACAGGGTGGCCACGGCCAGTCCGGGGTCGGCCACCTCCAGGGAGGCCGCCGCGCTCGTCACGGAGCCGCCGCCGTTGCTCACCACGACGGAGTAGGCGCCGGCGTCCGCGGCCTGGACGGGGCCGAGGCTCAGGGTGGCGCCGGTCGCTCCGCCGAGCGCACCCCCGTTCTTCAGCCACTGGTAGGCCAGGGGCGCGCTGCCGCTGGCCACGACCGAGAACGTGGCCGGAGCCCCCGCGTTCACGAGCTGCGAGGAGGGCGGGGTGACGATGGCGGGGGGCACGATGACGGTCAGCACGGCGGGCGCGCTGGTGATCGTGCCCGGGGCGTTGGTCACGGTGACGGTGTAGGCGCCCGCGTCGCCGGTGGTGGCGGCGGCGATGGCGTAGACCGCGCTGGTGGCACCCGCGATCGGCTGGCCGTCCTTGCTCCACTGGTAGCTCAGGGGCGTGGTGCCGGCCGCGACCACGCGGAGCTGGACGGGGTGCCCGAGCACGACGCTGGTGGAGGCGGGGGGCACCGTGATCGACGGCGGCACCGGCGAGGTGGTCACGAGCAGGGTGGCTGGATCGCTCGAAACGGAGCCGGCGCCGTTGGTCACGAGCACGGTGTAGGTCCCGCTGTCCGCGAGCTGGAGCGACGGGATCGTGAACGACGGCCCGATGGCGCCGCTGATGTCGAGGCCGCCCTTCCGCCACTGATACGCGAAAGGCACGCTGCCGCGGACGGCCACGCTGAACGTCGCGGGCTCGCCGACCAGGATCGTCTGCGACAGCGGCTGGGTCGTGATGAGGGGCGGAGCCAGGCCGACGACCACGGCCGCGACCGCGCTGGTCACGCTGCCGACCGGGTTCGTGGCCGTGAGCGTGTAGGCGCCGGAGTCCGCCACCCGCACGCTGGCGAGGGTCAGGGTGGGGGAGTTGGCGCCCGCGATGGGCACGCCGTCCTTGCTCCACTGGAACGTGAGGGGCCCGCTGCCGGAGGCGGCGGCGCCCAGCACGACGGTGTCGAACTCGACGGTGGACACGCCGGTGGGCTGGGTCGTGATGGCGGGGGGGACCAGGCCCAGGGTCACCGACAGGTTCTTGAACGTGATCGCGCTGGCAAAGGCGTTGCTGGCCACACGCCATCCGAAGTAGTCGAAGGTCGTGTACGGGCTGGGGCTCGTCTCGGTCGTCGCGAACGAGTACGCGGTGCCCAGCGCGCCGCCCACGACGGACGAGGTCAGGCGCGTCTGGGTGGCAGTGAGGCGCGAGATCGAATACGTGAGGACGTAGTCCGTGTTGTCGGTGAAGGGCCGCGCGGTGCCCCCGCCGGAGCCGATGGTGGTGAAGTCGGCGCCGGTGGTGAAGATCGCGTTGGAGGTGATCGTGGTGCGGCGGTTGAGCGTGAAGGCGGTGCCCCCGCCGGCGGTGCCGATGTTGGTGAACAGGCCGTAGCCCGTGTCGCCGATGTAGGCCGCGTTCGCGGTGGCCGCGCTGTCGCCCGGACGCGAGCCCTTGGAATCGAGGAGGCCGAAGCGGAGCCCGGCCGCGGTCGTGCCCAGGCCGCCAAGAGTGACGGTGACGCTCAGGGTCAGCGTGTCCCCGACCCCGAGCGAGACCGGCGATCCCGCGGCCGAGAAGTATCCGGCCAGCATCTCGGAGCTGGTGGCGTTCAAGGCGAACCGAGCGGAGCCCGGGGCGACGGTCACGACGGTGTTGAGGTCGTTCTGCGCCTTGAGCCAGGTGGCGGAGTCGGGCGGAGCGAAGTTGAGGCGCTCGCCGTCGGCGAAGCTGTCGTTGACGAGCACGAGTCCACCGGTCGACGTGACGCTGAGCGACGCGGGCAGGCTCGTCGTCGATCCGCCCGCGTTGCTCACGGTGACGGCGTAGCTGCCCGCGTCCGCGAGCTGGACGGCGGGAAGGAGGAGCGTGTCCGCGGTGGCGCCGGCGATCTCGATGCCGTTCTTCCGCCACTGGTAGCCGAAGGGGCCGACGCCCGAGGCCACGACCCCGAACGTCACGTCCGTACCGACGAGGGCGGCCTGGCTGGTTGGCGGAGTGCCGATGACCGGGGGCGGGATCCGCGTGAACGTCGCCATCACGCTCTTGTCCGTGTCGAGGACCAGGGTGGCCGGGTTGGCGTTGCCGCCGAGGTCGCCACCCCAGCCCGCGAACTGCCAGCCCGTGTCGGGCACGGCGGTGAGCGTGACCGTGGTCCCTTCCGTGTACGTCGCCAGGTCGGGATCGGCGGTGACGGAGCCGGAGCCCGACACCACGCGCGTCAAGGTGCGCGTGTTCGGCGCGAACACGGCGGTGACGGCCTTGTCGCCGTCCATCAGGAGCGTGACCGGGCTGGTCGTCGCCGTGACGCCGCCCTGCCACTGCACGAAGTGCCATCCCGCCCCTGGCACCGCCGTCAGTGTGACGATCGAGAGCGCGGGCTGGGTGGCGCCCGGAGGATCGACGGTGACGCTGCCCGACCCGCTGGCGGCCGTCTGCAGCGAGTAGAAGATCCGGGTGAAGGTGGCGGTCACGGACTTGTTGCCGTCCATGGTCAGGGTGGCGGGGTTCGCCGTCCCCGTGAGGTCGCCGCTCCATCCCGCGAACTGCCATCCGGCCGCCGGCGTCGCCGTCAGCGTGACGTGCGTGCCGGCCACGTACGTGGTGCCGGGCGGGTCGATGCCCACGGTCCCCGAGCCCTGGCTCGACACCGCGAGCGTGAAGGTCTTCGGCCTGGCCCGGAACGCCACCGCCGAGGTGGCCAGCCGGCTCGGCCCGCGCTGGTCCCACGAGAGGACGGTCGTTCCCGAGGGCGAGGCCGGGCGCGTAGAGCCGGCGATGCGCAGCACGTGCCCGTTCTCGTCGAACTGCTCGACCTGGCCGTGGCCGGGGGACAGGTTCGCGTTCCCCTCCGAGGCCACGACGTCGACGATCCACGAGTCGACGGGCGCGGCGATCGGAGTGCGGATCGGCCCGAAGCCCGGCGCCTCCACGTTGTGGGCGGCGGCGGCCGGGGCGCCCGGCTGGATGCCGAAGAGTGACACCGCTCCGCCGGCGGCGTCGTCCGCGGTGGAGTCGAAGCGCACGGCCACGTCGTAGCGGCCGGGTCCGGGAAGCTCGGTCCCGGTGAGGTAGAAGAGCTGGGTCTCGAGGACGCGCCCGCCGAGCCCGGCGGCGTAGGAGTCGGGGACGGTGTGCATCGTCCGGCCGCCGAACGTCACGCGGGCGATGTCGGCGTTGCGCCGCCGCCCGTCGTCGATCACGACGCCCACCACCAGCGCCCGGTCCGCTCCGGGGCCGAGGGTGTGCGTCCAGGTGAGCGAGCGGCTGGCCTGGCGGCCCACGACCGCGCTCGCATGGTCGACGGTGATATCGGCGGAGGCGGCCGCCCCCCAACCCGACAGGACCAGCGGCAAGAAGGCCGCCGAAAAAAGCTTCATGATCGGTCGAGCTCCGGGAAGGGCGCCCCTGGACACACGGGAACGCCCCGATTCTCGACAGACGGCGGCGGCCTGTAAATAGGACTTTCGATATATGCCGGCCCACGCCTAAGGGCGGGGCAGAGCCGCCTTCCAGCCGAGGCCGTCGATGGGTCGGGCCACGTGCGGGACGATGATGTTGGTCCCCGGACCGCCGTCGAGCGTATCGGTCCCAGGCCCTCCGATGAGGACGTCGTCCCCGTTGCCGCCCAGGAGCACGTCGTTTCCGTCGCCGCCGATCAGGACGTCGTTCCCGTCACCGCCGTCCCCCGTGAGCGGGATCGCGCCAATGGCCAGGGCGGAGGCGTTCATGGCGTCGGCGCCCGCGAGCAGGTGGACCACGAGCTGATCGACGGTGGCCTCGCCGCCCGTGACGTCGACATCGGCCGCGAGTCCGAGGACATGAACGCCCGTAGCGTTGCCGTTGAGGACGAGGGCATCCCCGCCGCTCGTGCCGTTGATGGTGACGGTGTCGAGCGCCAGGTCACCGGAACCGGGGGCGCCGAACAGGTCGAGCGCCACACCGGTGACGCTGGTGCCGCTCAGGTCGTGGACCGTGATCTGGTCGGCTCCGCCCAGGGCGGCGAGTCGGACCTGCTCGACGCCGTCGCAGTCCATGATGATGTTGCCGATGTTGCGGGTCAGGAGGAGCCGCTGGCCGTTGGCGGAGAGGGCCATGATCTCGGCGGCCGCGGAGCCGTTGAAGGCGAGCGTGTCCTGGCCGGCCTGGCCTTCGACGACGTCGCTGCCGTCCCCGGGGTTCCACGTGGCGGTATCGTCGCCGGCACCGCTGAACACGATGTCGTTGCCCAGGGAGCCGACCAGCATGTCCGCTCCCTGGCCGCCGATCAGCAGATCGGTTCCGGGGCCTCCGTTGATGGTCATCGCGATGACCCCCGACGGCACGCCGGAGGCGTCCACGGAATCGTTGCCGGCGACGGAGTTGATCGTGACCCGGTCCAGAGCGGGCTCGCCGCCGGTGACGGTGACGATCGCGCTCAAGCCGTGGACCTCGAACCCCGAGGCCGACCCGGCGGCGGTGATGATGTCGTCCCCACCCGTACCGTTGACGACGACGGTGTCGGCCTGGCCGTCGCCCGTGCCCGCTCCGGCGGGACTGGAGAGGTCGAGAACGACGCCCGCCACGTCCGTGCCGACCAGGCTGTTGACCGTGATCTGGTCGGCGCCGCCGAGGGCGTTGAAGACGACCTGCTCGACGCTGTCGCAATCCATCACGATGGCGGCGACGTTGCGGGTGAAGAGGAGATGGCCGCCGCTGGCGGAGAGGTCGATCACCTCGCTCGCGCCCGAGCCGTTGAAGAGCAGGGTGTCCTCGCCTTCCCGTCCCTTGACCACGTCGCTCCCGTCGCCGGGGTTCCAGATGAACAGGTCGTCGCCCGGTCCCCCGGACAAGGTGTCGTTCCCGCTCAGCCCGCGCAGTGTGTCCTTGCCGTGCCCACCTTCCAGGATGTCGGCTCCCGAGCCGCCGGTCAGGGAATCGATGCCGTCGCCGCCGTCCATCTCCGCCGGCGGAAGCGGGCCGTTCGCTTCATCCAGGCGCAGGTCGTCGTTGCCGCCCAGCCCGAAGATCCGGATGAGCACTGTGTTCTCGACCTTCGCCAGCACCCTCGCGCACCCGCTCTCGAGCGTCGGGCAACGGGAGCTCACGCGGCTGCCGTTGACGAGGATGGCCCCCTGCGCATCCCGTCCGACCACGATGGAATCGGCCTGCTCGTCGCCGGTGACGGTCACGATGCCGCCTGCGAAGACGGCCGAAGGCGCGGCCCACACCACGGTCGCGGCCCCGGGCCCGACCGTCATGACCGCCAGGCAGAGGCCCCGGGCGATACCCGATCTCACGGTCCGCGTGCGGCGCATAGGGGACTCCATTCCGTGGTACGACCTCTGGAGTATCTGGAGGGACGGCCGAGTGCGGCGACACTACTCCCCGTCCCGGTGGCGGTCAAGCCACGACGCGCAGGCGCTGAGTGTCGATGGTCACGGACAGAGCCGAGCGCGCAGATCGGGCCACTCGTTGCCCCAGTCGGCGCCGCAGCACGCGAAGGGCGCGGTGCCCGAATAGAAGGCGATGGCGCTCTCGTTCCTCAGCCTCGGCACGCAACCGCCCCATGGCTGCTCCAGCGTCCGCGCCGCCTCCCGCCAGTCCAGGACGCCGCCCACGCGGCGGCAGAGCGCGAAGTCGCCGGCCTCGAGCTCCCGGTTGTAGCTCCAGATGCCGGGCACCAGGAGACAGGCGCCCGCGATCGCGATCCATCTCGCGCGCGCGGTCATCTGGGACAGGGCCAGCGGCACGAGGACGAAGCAGGGGGCGAAGTAGCGGGGGAACCCGTCGCCGTACCAGCTCACGCCGGCGTATCCCGTGAAGATGACGCCGGCGGCTACGACCGGCACCAGGAGCCGGCGCCGCTGCCGATCGACCAGGAGGGCCACGGCGGTGGCGGGCAGGGCCACGTAGAGCGGCCACAGGTACGGCATCGAGACACGGAGGTAGCCGGGCACGCGCACCGCCGGCGGGAAGGGAGCCATGAGGCCGTAGAAGTGACGCATCACTCGATAGCCCCCCACGAGATCCTCGCCATCCCACAGCCCCAACAGGAGCGTTCCGGCGGCGGCGCCGGCCAGGTAGGCGACGAGGCCCCGCGGCCGGCGATCGACCAGCGCGATCACGGCGGCGGTGACGGCGCCCGCGATCATGTATTCGAGCTTGCCGAGGCTGATGATCCAGCCGGCCAGCGCCAGCCGCCGGTGTGAGACTCCCTCCGCTCGAGTCCCGCGATCCAGCAGCGCCGTCGAGAGCACGACGAGGAACGTCGAGACCGACCCGTCGTACTGGACCTGGACCGAGCCCAGGAGCGGCAGCGGGAAGAGCGAGAACGCGAGCAGGAGGAAGCCTCCGAGGGCGCGACGCTCTTTCGGGACGACCAGGAGGAGGGCGACGAAGAGCGCCGCGCCGTACAGCGCCAGGAAGGCGCCGCGCAGGGCGGCGGCGGCGCGGATCCGCTCGTCGACGGTGGTGAAGCCGGTCAGGCGGACCGCGGGCGCGAACACGATCGCGGGAAGGGCATAGCCGCCCGCGTTGTGCCACGGCGGCTTCGCGTACTCCTTGCCCGTGAGGTCGCGCGCGATGACCAGCGCCGGCCGCTTCCCGGCGACGACCATGGACACCGCGCGGCCGACCTCCCCCTCCTCCCCGCACAGGACCATCGTCAGGAAGGGGAGCCGCAGGAGCACGGCCACGACGATCGAGAGAACGCCCGCGGCGGCGGCGAGCCGCGGGACATCGACTGGGACGCGCAGCGCCGGGGACCTCTAGGGGCGGGTGTCCGGGATGGATGCCTTCCTGGCGGCCTTCAAGTTACGAATGTCGCCCGGTCGGACCGCGTGCTGGATGAGGATGTTGTCTCCCGGACCGCCGTCGAGCGTGTCGGTCCCGGGGCCCCCGATGAGCACGTCGTCCCCGTTGCCGCCCAGGAGCACGTCGTCCCCGTCGCTGCCGATGAGGACGTCGTCCCCGTCGCCACCGTCGCCGGTGAGCTTGATCGCCCCCGCGGCCAGCCCGGAGGCGTCCATGACGTCCGCGCCCGCCAGCATGTGGAGCACGAGCTGATCGCTCGCGATCTCGCTGGCCGTGATGTCGACCTGCGCCGCGAGGCCGGTGACGTGGACGGCAGTCGCATTGCCCGAGACGGTGGCGGCGTCGTCGCCGGCCGTGCCGTTGATGACGATGGTGTCGGCCTGGCCGTCGCCCGTTCCCGGCAGCCCCGTGGGGGCCAGATCGAGCGAGACGAGGGTGAGGTCGGTGCCGCTCACGTCGTTGACCGTGATCAGATCGGCGCCGCCCGCGGCATTGAAACGAATCTGCTCGACGTCGTTCATGTCCATGACGATGTTGGCGACGTTGCGGGTCATACGAACACGCCCGCCGTTGGCCGAGACGTCGATCACTTCGTTTATGTTGGCGCCGTTGAAGACGAGCTTGTCGAGGCCGGCCTGGCCTTCGATGGTGTCGTTGCCGTCTCCAGGGTTCCAGGTGAACGTGTCGTCACCGGCGCCCGCGAGCACGACGTCGTCGCCCTGGGCCCCCACCAGCGTGTCCCCGCCCTGGCCCCCGATCAGGATATCGGCTCCCTGGCCGCCGTTGAGGGTCATCGCGATGGCTCCCGCCGGCACCCCGGAGGCGTCCACGACGTCGTTGCCGGCGAGGGTGTTGATGGTGATCTTGTCGAGCGCGGGCTCGCCGCCCGTGACGTTGACGACGGCGCTCAAGCCATGGACCTCGAACCCCGCGCCGGACGCGGCGGCGGTCAGGACGTCGTCGCCGGCCGTGCCGTTGACGGTCACGGTGTCGGCCTGGCCGTCGCCGGTGCCCGATCCGGCGGGAAAGGAGAGGTCGAGATCGACCTCGGCCACGTCGGTGCCGACGAGGCTGTTGACCGTGATCTTGTCCGCTCCGCCGAGCGCGTTGAAGACCACCTTCTCGATGCCGTCGCAGTCCATCACGATGTTGGCAACGTCGCGAGAGAAGCGAAGATGCGCGCCGTCCGCGGAGAGGTCGATCGTCTCGGCCACGTTCGCGCCGTTGAACAGGAGCGTGTCCTCACCTTCCCGTCCCCTGACCAGGTCGCTTCCGTCGCCGGGATTCCAGATGATCAGGTCATTGCCCGGTCCCCCGGATACCGTGTCGTTGCCACGGCCCCCGCGCAGCGTGTCCTTGCCGTGCCCACCGTCCAGGAGGTCGACTGCGGAGCCACCGGTGAGGGAGTCGATCCCGTCGCCGCCGAACAAGGCCGCCGGGGGCATCGGACCGTTCGCTTCGTCGATGCGCAGCTCGTCGTTGCCACCCAGGCCGTAGATCCGGATGAGCGACGTCGTGGTGACCGTGGCCGGATCCGTCGAGCAGTCGGGCCCGCCCCCTTGCTTGCAATGGCCACGCACTCTGTGGCCCTCGAAGAGGATGAATCCCGCCGCATCCCGTCCAACGACGAGGGAATTCGCACTGTCGTCGCCGGTGACGGTCACGATGCCGTTCTCGAAGATGGACGATGTCTCGGCCCACGCCGAGGGCACGGCCCCGGGCGCGAGGGCCAAGACGGCCAGGCAGAGGCTGCGGACGGCTCCCACGGTCAATGTTCGGGGCATCAGGGGCTCCATGAGAGATGCAACGTCTAGGGTGGGAGGGACGACTGTGCGCCGGAACACTATTCCGGTTCCGGGTGACGGTCAACCCACGCCCGGGGTCGTTCGCGGGTCAGTCGTGGTATGACCCTCCTTCAATGCGCTCAACCGTCCTGGCGGTGGCGGCCGTCCTCGCCGGCGCCGCCGCCCTTGCGGCGGTGGTGGTGTCCGTGCGTGCGGAGGCCGCCCCTGAAGCGAGCGGCGTGCCCGCGTGGTCCGCCTCGGCCAGCGCGGTCGTGGCCGCCGACGGCAGCGGCCAGTTCCAATCGCTCCAGGCCGCGATCGCGGCCGCGCCCACCGCCCGCCGTGACAGGCCGTGGATCATCCACGTCAAGCCCGGCACCTACCACGAGAGGATCTACGTCCAGCGCGAGAAGCGCTTCCTGGCCGTGGTGGGAGAGGACCCGGAGCGCACGGTGATCACGTACGACCTTCACGCCTTCCTTCCCGGACCGGACGGGAAGCCGATCGGGACGTTCCGCACGCCCACCGCCGTCATCGACGCCGACGACTTCACGGCGGAGAACCTCACCTTCGAGAACCCGGCGGGCGTGGAGGGACGTCAGGCCCTGGCCGTGCGCGTCGACGGCGATCGCGTGGCCTTCCGGAACTGTCGTTTCGTGGGGTGGCAGGACACCGTCTTCCTGAACCGTGGCCGGCACTACTTCGAGGGGTGCTTCATCTCCGGCCACGTCGACTTCATCTTCGGGGGGGCGACCGCGTACTTCTCGCGTTGCGCGATCGTGGCCCGCGGCGACGGGTACATCACCGCCGCCTCCACGCCGGAGGAGCAGCCGTACGGGTTCGTGTTCTCGCACTGCGCCATCCGCGGCGAGTCACCAGGCGTGCGGACGTACCTGGGCCGCCCCTGGCGGTCGTTCTCGAGCGTGGCCTTCCTGAACACGGAGATGAGCGAGGTCGTGCGGCCCGCGGGGTGGCACAACTGGGACCAGCCCAACCGCGAGCGCACCGTGAGGTACGCCGAGTACGCGAGCACGGGCCCGGGCGCTGCGACCGAGGGGCGTGTGACGTGGGCCCGACCGCTGGCGGCCGCGGAGGCGGAGTCGCTGACCTCCGCTCGCGTCCTCGGCGGAACCGACGGATGGAACCCGGAGGCCGAGGGGAGCCTGGCCGCGGCCTCGCGCGCGCCGCGCGCGGACGCGGGCGACGACACGCCCGCCTGCGCGGCCCCGGCGCGATGGCGGCCGGGCCTGGAGTACGCGCGCGCGTCTTCCGAGCCGCTGCGGCTCGACGCCTGCCTGCCGCCCGGCAAGGGACCCTTCCCGGCCGCCCTCCTCGTTCACGGCGGCGGCTGGACGGGCGGCGATCGCGCCCACGCCGCGCCCGCCCTTCGCGGTCCGCTCACGGGCGGGGGGATCGCCTGGCTCGCCGTCACGTATCGCCTGGCTCCCCGGCATCCCTATCCGGCCGCCGTGGAAGACGTCGAGGCGGCGATCCGCTGGACGAAGGCGAACGCGCGGCGGCTGGGGCTCGATCCGTCGCGGCTGGCCCTGGTCGGCGAGTCGGCCGGCGGCCACCTCGTGGTCGCGGCCGCCGTGCGCATGAAGGACGACACGCGCGTGGCGGCGGTGGTGCCGTTCTTCGCTCCCGTCGACCTGGAGGCGGACACCGAGCGCCGCGGCGGGCTCAGCGCCTCCCTGCGCGCCCTCTTCGGAAGGACGGAGGTCGACGATGTGACCCGGGAGCGGCTGCGCGAGGCCTCGCCCATCCGCCACGTCCATGCGGGCCTGCCGCCGTTCCTCCTCGTGCACGGGACGGCCGACATGAGCGTGCCCTACGATCAGTCGCGCCGCCTGCAGGAGGCGCTGCGCGCGGCGGGCGTCGCCTGCGACCTGATCACCGTCCCCGACGGCACCCACGGCACGCGCGACTGGGACCCGCTGCTCCCGACCTACCGTGAGCAGGTCGTGGCCTGGATGGCCGCGCACCTCCAGCCCGGCGCGCGTCCGTGAGTGGCGCCCGCCGAGTGGCCACCCCTATCGCGCGGAGGCCACCTTCTTCCCGGCTTCCTTCTCCGCCGCCTTCTGGACGTCCCCTTCCGGCGTGACCACCACGGAATCCAGGAACGGGATCATCGCGCGCAGCTTGGCGCCCACCTCCTCGATCGGCTGCGAGCGCTCCTGCTTGCGCCGCGCGTCGAACCAGGGCCGCCCCGCCTCGTTCTCCGCGATCCACTTCTTTGCGTACGCTCCCGAGCGGATCTCCTCCAGCATCCGCGCCATCTCCTTGCGGGTGGCGTCGGTGACCAGGCGGTCGCCGCCGGTGTAGTCGCCGTGCTCGGCGGTGTCCGAGATGGAGTAGCGCATGTACGACAGGCCGCCGCGGTACATCAGGTCCACGATGAGCTTGAGCTCGTGCATGCACTCGAAGTACGCGATCTCGGGCTGGTAGCCGGCCTTGGTGAGGGTCTCGAACCCCGCCTTCACGAGCGCGGAGACGCCGCCGCAGAGCACGGCCTGCTCGCCGAAGAGGTCGGTCTCCGTCTCCTCCGCGAACGTCGTCTCGATCACGCCCGCGCGCGTGCAGCCGATACCCTTGGCGTAGGCGAGCGCGGTCTGGTGAGCGCGGCCGCTCGCGTCGTTGTGCACGGCGAGCAGGGCGGGCGTGCCCTGGCCTTCCTTGAAGACCTCGCGCACCCGGTGGCCGGGAGCCTTGGGCGCGATCATCGAGACGTCCACCCCCTTGGGCGGGACGATGGTGTCGAAGCGGATGTTGAAGCCGTGGGCGAACATCAGGGTCTTGCCCGGCTCGAGATGCTTCTCGATGTGGTCGCGATAGAGCTTCGCCTGGCCGGTGTCGGGGGTCAGGATCATGACGATGTCGGCCGCTTCCGCCGCCGCCGCCGGGGTCAGGACGGTCACGCCGTCGGCCTCGGCCCTGGCCCGCGACCGGCTGCCCTCGGGCAGGCCGACGACGACGTCGACGCCGCTGTCGCGCAGGTTGAGGGCGTGGGCGTGACCCTGGCTCCCGTACCCGATGACGCCGACCTTCTTGCCCTGCAGGTGCTTCAGGTCTGCGTCGTTGTCGTAATAGATCCGAGCCATTCCTTGTCTCCTTTAATCTCAGGGGGGGCACTTGCGGGGGAGGCGATCGGACGCTGCGCGGCCCCCCCCTGAAACCCCCCTCGCATTCGCCGCCCCCGAACGCGGGGGCGGCGACATGCTCTACGTGGCTTCTCGCCTGCTCAAGCGCTCGCCTGAACGCCGGTGCCACCGCCCGCCTGCTCCACGTCGGTGGCGCGGGGCTTGACGTCGGTCCTGGTCCCGCGCACCAGCGCCACCTTGCCCGTCCGCACCATCTCCAGGATCCCGCGCTCGCGCAGCAGGTCCACCAGGCCGTCCACCTTCCCCTCGTCCCCCGTGACCTCGACGATCACCGATTCCGGGGCCACGTCCACGATCTTGCCCCGGAAGATGGCCACCAGGTCCGCCATCTGCGAGCGCTCGCCGGGCGCGCACTTCACGCGCACCAGGGCCAGGTCGCGCGACACCGTCGGCCGGTGGGTCACGTCCTCCACGTCGAGGACGGGGATGAGCTTGCGCAGGTTCTCCGCCACCAGGGCGGCCGGGGTGCGGAGGGTGTCGACCACGATCGTCATGCGGGATATGTGCGGGGCCTCGCTGTGCCCGACGGTGAGGCTGTCGATGTTGAAGGCGCGGCGCCGGAACAGGCTGGCCACGCGGTTGAGGACGCCGGGCTCGTCGAGGACGCGCGCGACCAGGGTGTGCTTCACGCCGTCACCCCCTCCTCCGCCGCCGGCCGCCGGATCATCGCGTGCAGGTCCGCCCCCGCCGGCACCATCGGGTACACCGCCTCCTCCTTCTCCACGCGGAAGTCGATGAGGGCGGGCTGGCCGGAGCCGCGCACCGCCTGCACGGTGGAGACGACCTCGCCGCGCGTGGAGACCCGGTGACCGGCGATGCCGTAGGCCTCGGCCAGCTTCACGAAATCGGGCGAGAGCATGGGCGTCGAGGCGTAGCGCTTGTCGTAGAAGAACTCCTGCCACTGCCGGACCATCCCGAGGTAGCCGTTGTTCACGACCGCGATCTTGATGTCGAGCCGCTCCTGCTGGAGGGTGGCTAGCTCGCACTGCGTCATCTGGAAGCCGCCGTCGCCCGCCACCACCCAGACCTCGGCCTCCGGCCGCGCCATCTTGGCCCCGATGGCGGCGGGCAGCGCGAAGCCCATCGTGCCGAGGCCGCCGGAGGTGATGAGCGTGCGCGGCTTCTCGTGGCGGTAGTACTGCGCCTCCCACATCTGGTGCTGGCCGACGTCGGTGACCACGACCGCGGCGCCCTCCGTGGCCGTCCAGAGGTCGTGGATCACGTGCGCGGCGTAGAGCTTGCCGTTGTCCGGCTGGTGCACGATGTCGCGCGACCGCGTCTCGTCCTGGCCGCCCTTGATGCGGCTGCGCCAGGCCTCGTGCCGCTTGGAGGGCACGTGGGGGAGCAGGGCCTCGAGCACGGCCCGGAGGTCGCCCACGATGCCGACGTCCACGGGCACGTTCTTGCCGATCTCGCTGGCGTCGATCTCGACGTGGATCTTCTTCGAGTGCTGGGCGTAGGTCGCCAGCTTGCCCGTCACCCGGTCGTCGAAGCGCATGCCGAAGGCGAGCAGGAGGTCGGCCTCCTGGATGGCGGTGTTGACGTAGGCCTCGCCGTGCATGCCCATCATCCCCAGGGAGAGCGGATGGCTGGCCGGGAAACCGCCGAGGCCGAGGAGGGTGAGCGCGACCGGGGTGTCCGTCTTCTCGGCGTAGGCCTGGAGAAGGGCGGAGGCCCCGGAGCGGAGCACGCCGTGGCCGGCCAGGATCAGCGGACGCTCGGCGCGCGTGATCAGCTCGACCGCGCGCGCGATCTCGTCCGCGCGCACCAGGGGCAGGTTGCGCTGGCCGGGGAGCTCGATCGTCTCCGGCCACACGAACTCGGTCTTGGCCTGCTGGGCGTCCTTGCAGATGTCGACGAGGACGGGGCCGGGCCGGCCGTGGCGCGCGATCGCGAAGGCCTCCCGCACCGTCTGCGCGATGTCCTTGGCCTCGGTGACCAGGGCGTTGTGCTTGGTGATGGGGAGAGTGATGCCGGTGACGTCGGTCTCCTGGAAGGCGTCGGTGCCCAGGACCTTGGAGGGGACCTGGCCGGTGATGAACACGGTGGGCACGGAATCCATCATGGCGGTGGCGATGCCGGTGGTGAGGTTCGTGGCCCCGGGACCGGAGGTGGCGACGGCCACGCCGACGCGCCCGCTGGCCCGCGCGTAGCCGTCCGCCATGTGGGCCGCGCCCTGCTCGTGCCGGACCAGCACGTGCCGGATCGGGTACTGGAGCATCGCGTCGTAGGCGGGAAGGATGGCGCCCCCCGGGTACCCGAAGACGGTATCGACGCCCTCGCGCACCAGGCACTCCCAGAGGATCTGCGCGCCAGTCAGGTTCACATGTACCCCCAAAAAAGCAAAACCCCCGAGGTTTCCCTCGGGGGCCTCTCAGGATCTCGACTTGCCGCTGTCTAGATCCCAGATCCCCCGAGCGGGGTAATCAGGACCAGGACGACCAGCAGGACCGGGGACACGCATCCGCTCGCGGAGACGGCCGGCCGGATGCGCGCACTCGAGATCATTGAATCGCTCGGATTGTAGGGGCCGTCGTTCGCGGTTGTCAAGCCGGGCCCGCCCAGCCGGGCCCGCCCGGCCGTCTAGAGGGCGACCCGCCGCAGCCGGAGGGCGCTGGCGATCACGGACAGCGAGCTCAGGGTCATCGCCGCGCTGGCGATCATCGGGCCGAGGAGCAGGCCGAAGAACGGGTAGAGGACGCCCGCCGCGACCGGCACGCCGAGCGCGTTGTAGGCGAAGGCGAAGAAGAGGTTCTGGCGGATGTTGCGCAGGGTGGCCCGGCTCAGCCGCCGGGCGCGCACCAGGCCGCGGAGGTCGCCCTTGACCAGCGTGACGCCGGCGCTCTCCATGGCCACGTCGGTGCCGCTGCCCATCGCGATGCCCACGTCGGCCTGCGCCAGCGCGGGGGCGTCGTTGATCCCGTCGCCGGCCATGGCCACCCGGTGTCCTTCGGCCTGGAGACGCTGGACTTCCGCGGCCTTCTCCTGGGGCAGGACGCCCGCAATCACCTGGTCGATGCCGAGAGCGCGCGCGACCACGCTCGCGGTGGCGGCCTCGTCGCCGGTCATCATGACGATACGGAGCCCCTCGCGATGCAGCGTCTCGATCGCCTCGCGGGCGGAGGGCTTGATTGCATCGGCCAGGCCGAGCAGACCGGCGGGACGGCCGTCCACGACGACGAACACGACGGTCTGTCCCGCATCGCGCAGCGCGGCCGCGCGCTGGGTGAGCTCAGGGGCGAGCGGGCCGCTCTCTTCGGCGAGGCGGGCGCTGCCGACGGCCACACGACGGCCCTCGAGGCGGCCGACGGCGCCGTGGCCCGCGCGTGCCTCGAAGTCGAGGGGCTCGCCCGGGGCGAGGCCCCGGTCGAGCGCCGCCGCCACGATGGGCGCGGCCAGGGGGTGCTCGCTGGCCCGCTCGACGCCCGCGGCCAGGCGCAGGAGCTCGGCCTTCCCGACGCCCGCCACCGGCTCCACCGTCACCACCGAGGGCCGGCCCTCCGTGAGCGTGCCCGTCTTGTCCACGACGAGCGTGTCCACGGTCTCGAGGCGCTCGAGGGCCTCCGCCTCGCGCACCAGCACCCCCGCCTGCGCGCCGCGGCCCGTGGCCACCATGATCGACATCGGGGTGGCGAGGCCCAGCGCGCACGGGCAGGCGATGATGAGCACCGCCACCGCGTTCACCAGCGCATGGGCCATCCGCGGCTCCGGCCCCACCCATGCCCACAGGGCGAAGGTGACCACCGCCGCCGCGATCACCGCGGGCACGAACCAGGCCGACACGCGGTCGGCCAGCCGCTGGATGGGCGCGCGCGAGCGCTGGGCCGCGCCGACCATGGCCACGATGCGCGCGAGCAGCGTGTCCGCTCCCACCCGTCGCGCCTCCATCACGAACGTGCCCGTGCCGTTGAGGGTGCCGCCCGTGACGATCGCGCCGGGCGTCTTCTCCGCCGGCATCGGCTCGCCCGTCAGCATCGACTCGTCCACCGCGCTCGCCCCCTCCATCACCAGGCCGTCCACCGGGACCTTCTCCCCCGGCCGCACCCGCAGGCGGTCGCCGGGCCGGACCTCGCCCAGGGGGACGTCCTCCTCCGCGCCCTCGCGCAGCCGGCGGGCCGTCGGGGGCGCGAGGTCCAGGAGGGATCGCAGCGCCTCCCCCGTCCGCGCGCGTGCCCGCAGCTCCAGCACCTGGCCGAGCAGGACGAGCGTGACGATCACCGCCGCCGGCTCGAAATAGAGGGCGAGGGTGCCGCCGTGGCCGCGGAAGGAGGAGGGGAACAGCCCCGGAGCGAGCGTGGCGACGAGGCTGAAACCATAGGCGGAGCCCGTCCCGAGGCCGATGAGGGTGAACATGTTCAGTCGACGGGTCCGCACCGAGTGCGCGGCCCGGGCGAAGAAGGGAGCGCCCCCCCAGAGCACGACCGGCGTCGCCAGCGCGAGCTGGAGCCACGCGCCGAGCGGCCCGTCCAGCCAGGTGTGGCCCAGGCGTGCCCCCAGCATCTCCGCCGCCATCATCACGAGGAGGGGCGCGGTCAGGAGGGCGGACAGGCGGAAGCGGCGCTCCATCACGTCGAGCTCGGGGTTGTGCTCGTCCCGAGCGGCGATCCGCGGCTCGAGGGCCATGCCGCAGATCGGGCAGGCCCCGGGGCCCTTCTGCACGATCTCGGGGTGCATCGGGCACGTGTAGTCGGCCTCCGAGGGCGAGAAGGGCGGTGGCGGGCTCGGGGGGCATGAGGAGCATGTGGGGCCCGGGAGGAACGCCTCCGGATCCTTCGCGAACCGGTCGCGGCACGACGTCGCGCAGAAGTGGTAGGTCCTTTCTCCGAGGACGAACGTTCCCGCCGCGTCCTCGGGGGCGATCGTCATGCCGCACACGGGGTCGACCACGGCCGCGTCCGTCACGGTGGGTGGCATCTCCCTTCTCAACGCGACTGCCGGAAGACGAGGTCCAGCAGCTCCTCGTACATCCCGTCCGCCTCCGGGGTGCCGTGGGCGCGGGCCACGCAGTGCTTGAGGTGGTTCCGCATCAGCCCGCGGGCCACCGCGCGCAGGGCCTCCTGCACGGAGGCCATCTGGGTGAGGATGTCCGGGCAGTAGCGCTCCTCCGTGACCATCTTCTGCAGGCCGCGGACCTGCCCCTCGATGCGGCGCAGGCGGGCGATGCCCGCGGCCTTGATCCCGGGGTCCACCGCCACCGCCTTGCGCCCCTCGGGCGGGCCGTCGCACCCGCACAGGGCAGGCGGGGGAGCCGCCGCCTTCCGTCTCGCCCTCATGCATACCCTCCAGGGGTATTATAGGTACCCATGGGGGGTATGTCAAGGGCGGGCCTGGGATAGCCTTGCCGGAGGAGGATTCATGACAACCTGGTCGCCCGCCCCCGTCGCCCTCGCCGCCCTCGGCCTGGCCGTGACCATCGCGTCGACGATCGCGGCCGCGCCCCCGGCGTCGCCGGCCCCCGCCCGGGCCGCCCGCGGGCTCGCCGCCTACGACGCGGAGGCGAAGGCGCTCCTCGCCACCATGACTCTCGAGGAGAAGGTCGGCCAGATGACCCAGCCCGATCAGTCGAAGATCGCCGACCCGACGGACGTCCGGACCTACTTCCTCGGCTCCGTCCTCTCCGGCGGCGACTCCGACCCCGCGGCCGGGAACAGCCTCCAGGCCTGGACGGACAGGTACGACGAGCTCCAGAAGCAGGCGATCCAGACCCGCCTGAAGATCCCGATCCTCTACGGCGTCGACGCCGTCCACGGCCACAACAACGTCCTGGGGGCCGTCGTGTTCCCGCACGACGTCGCCCTCGGCGCCACCCGCGACGCGCGCCTGGTCGAGGAGGTCGCGCGCATCACGGCCGAGGAGGTCCGGGCCACCGGGATCCCGTGGGCGTTCGCGCCCTGCATCGCGGTCGCCCGCGACGTGCGCTGGGGCCGCACCTACGAGAGCTACTCCGAGGACCCCGCCCTCGTGGCCGAGCTGGGGGCGGCGGCGGTGCGCGGGTTCCAGGGCCCCGACCTCGGCGACCCCCGGCGCATCCTGGCCTGCGCGAAGCACTACGTCGGCGACGGCGGGACCTCCTGGAACAGCGCGCCCCACCTGGCGGCGGCCGGCGCCCACCTCGACCAGGGCGACACGCGGCTGAGCGAGGCCGACCTGCGAAGGATCCACCTCCCCGGGTACCCGCGGGCCATCGCGGCCGGCGTGGGCTCGATCATGGTCTCGTACAACAGCTGGAACGGAGAGAAGCTGTCCGGGAGCACGCGCCTCCTCACCGAGGTCCTCAAGGGCGAGCTGGGCTTCGAGGGGTTCCTGGTCTCGGACTACAACGCCCTCGACCAGCTCCCGGGTGACCGCCGGGCCCAGACCAAGCTGTCGATCAACGCGGGCATGGACATGGTGATGGTCCCCGAGAAGTACAAGGAGTTCTTCGCCGCCCTCAAGGACCTCGCCGAGAAGGGCGAGGTGCCGATGGCGCGCATCGACGACGCCGTCCTGCGCATCCTGCGCGTGAAGTTCGCGATGCGCCTCATGGACCCCGGCCGCTC
>JBGPBV010000125.1:0-20576 GCA_041481445.1 Vicinamibacteria bacterium | reverse complement strand
GACCCGTTCACCGTCTGCAGCTCGAGGTCGTGCCCGCCGCCGCCGATGGTCCCGGACAGCCGCCGCATCCGGCCGTGGTCCATCTTGATCCCGCCGGTCATCGTGAGGGAGAAGTCCGTCTCGATCTGGCCGTTGACGGTCTCCGCGTGGACGCTCGCGGCGGTGGAGGCGGGCAGCGTCACCGTGATGCTGCCGTTCACCGTCTTGAACGCCGCGTCGGCCGCCCAGTCCGAGCGTCCGGCGGTGGCGCGGATGGAGCCGTTCACCGTCTTTGCCTCCACCCGTCCGGCGGTGGAGACCTGGATCGACCCGTTCACGGTCGAGGCGTCCACGTCGCCGTCGAGGTCCGTCACCTCCACGTCTCCGTTCACGGTCCGGGGGTCGAAGCCGACGCCGCGCGGCACCTTGACCGTGAAGTGCACCTCCACGTCGTTGTCCCTCGTGTTGTTGTGGCCGCCCCCCCCGGCGCGGCAGTCGTTGCGCTGGCCGTCCGTGTCCGGGTAGAGGGCGCAGATCGTCACCCCGCCCGCGTGCTCCACGACCTCGATGCGGACGGAGCCCGGATCGCTGCGCCGGCCGTGCTTGGTGGCCGTCACCTCCACTTCGTCCCCCGACGCCGCGGAGCCGTCGATGGCGCCGTTGATGCCCTTGATCTCGACCGTCTTGCCTGCGGCCAGCCGGCCGTGCCACTGGAAGTCCTGCGCGGCCACTGGGGCGGCCAGGACGAGGACGGCCGCGGCCGCCCAGGACGAACGTGTGCTCATGATGCCTCCTCCCCGCCTGAGACGCCGGCGGCGGGCGGAGGGTTGGAAAGGACCGCCCGCCGGCGGTTGGCCGCGGCGCCGAATCGTCCTAGAGTGTGCGCGTGCCCGATTCCGTGGACGTCCAGCACGCCATGGACACCGCCCGCCACGCCGTCCTGGCCGCGGCCGCGGCCAGCCTGCGCTACTGGCGCAAGGACGTGGTGGTGGACATGAAGCCGGACCGCACGCCCGTCACCGCCGCCGATCGCGACGCCGAGGCCGCGATCATCGACGTCATCCGCCTGGCCTTCCCGCGCCACGCCATCCTGGCCGAGGAGAGCGGCGTCCATCCGGGCGAGGGAGGGCGCTGGATCATCGACCCCCTGGACGGCACGCGCGGGTTCGCCCGCGGCGGATCCTTCTGGGGCCCACTGGTCGGGCTCGAGGTGGAGGGAGAGATGGTGGCGGCCGCGGTCGCGCTCCCTGCCCTCGGCGAGACCTACTTCGGGGGGCGGGGGCTCGGCTCCTATCGCGACGGGGAGCGCCTGGCCGTCTCGAAGGTCAGCGAATGGTCCGAGGCCACGCTCTCGCTGGGCGAGCTCAAGGCCATGAACGTGGGAACGCGCGCGGCGGGAGTGCACGAGCTGATCGCCACCGCCGCCTCCACGCGGTCCTACGGCGACGTGGCCGGCGCCCTGCAGCTCGCGTCCGGACGCGCCGAGGCCTGGCTGGAGGCGGGCGTGCGGCCATGGGACCTGGCCGCCCTGGTCGTGCTCGTGGAGGAGGCCGGCGGCCGCTTCACCGATTTCGACGGCGGCCGGCGCTTCCTGGAGACCGGGCACGCGGTGGCCACGAACTCGCTCGTCCACGCGCACGTCCTCCGCGCGATCGCGCCGCGCAAGGCCTGAGACGCCGCGGCCTCACCCCGCGCGGCGCAGGAACGCCTCGACCGCGCGGTTGAACGGATCCGGGGCCTCCACGCTCGCGAGGTGCCCCGCTTTCGGGATCAGCTCGAGCGCGCTGCCGCGGATCGCCGCCTGCAGGGCCTCCGCCTCCGCGGGCGGCGTGATCACGTCCTCCTCGCCGCAGACCACCAGGGTGGGGACGCGGATCTCGCGCAGGGTCGGCGTCGAGTCCGCGCGCGCGGCCAGGCCGGCCAGGGCGTCCGTGATCCCCCGCGGCGGGTTCTTGAGGATCATCTCCCGCAGGCGCGCGAGGACCTGGGCCCGCTCGGCGTGGGTGGTCTTGCCGACCAGGCGCGACAGGAAGGCGTCCGCGACCGCGGCCGTCCCTTCCCGCCGCACCTGGTCCGCCTGCTCGGCCCGCGTGGCCCGCGCGGCGTCGGTGTCCGCCGAGGCCTTGGTGTCGGCGAGGACCAGCGCGCGCAGGCGCGTGGGGTGGTGCCGCACGAAGGCGAAGGCGGCGTATCCCCCCATCGACACCCCGCAGAGGGCGGCGGCGGGAAGGCCGAGATGGTCGAGGAGCGCGGCCGCGTCGTCCGCGATCCGCTCCATGGTGAGCAGGCCATCGCCGGGCGGCGTGCCCCCGAACCCTCGGCAGTCGAAGCGCACGACCTGGAACGAGGAGGAGAGGGCGCGCGCCTGGTCGTCCCACATGGCCATGCCGAGCGGAAAGGCGTGGAGGAGCAGCAGGGCCGGCCCCGTCCCGCGCACGTCGTAGGAGATCTCGGTGCCGGCGATCCGCGCCTTCGTCATCGTTCCCCCTTGCCCGCCCGCCGGGCCGCGGCCAGGCGCTCCTCGACGATGCGGTCGGCCACGCGGTGGGGCAGGGTGCCTTCGCGCCGCGCGCGCGACCATACGTCGGCCAGGGTGTCCGCGATCGCGCGCACGCGTGCGACCACGCTCGCCTGGTCCAGCTCGCCCGACTCGTAGAGGACGCTGATGAGGCCGCCCGCGTTCACCACGTAGTCGGGGGCGTAGAGGATCCCGCGGTCGTGGAGCGCCTCCGCCGCCGCCTCGTCCGCGAGCTGCTCGTTGGCCGCGCCCACCACCGCCCGGGCGCGCAGCCGGGGGACGGTGGACGCGTCGAGGATCCCGCCCGCCGCGTTGGGCGAGAACACGTCCGCGGGCACGTCGTAGATCGCGTCCGGGCCCACCGCGGCCGCGCCCAGCGCCCGCACCGCGGACTCCGCGCGCGCGGCGTCCACGTCGGCGACGGTGAGCCGCGCTCCCGCCTCCGCGAGCTGGCGGGCCAGCCGTCCGCCCACCTCGCCCAGCCCCTGCACGGCGACGTGGAGACCGCGCAGGGGCCGTTCCAGCGTCCGCGCCGCCTCCTCGATCGCGGCGAGCACTCCGAGGGCGGCCAGGTCGGCGGAGTCGATGCCGCCGCCCGGCGGCGTGTGGCTGGCGTAGCGGGTGACGCGGTTCATGACCGCGATGTCGCGGCCGTCCAGGCCCATGTCGGTGCCGGTGTAGAAGCGTCCGCCCAGGCGGTCGACGGCACGCGCGTAGGCGGCGATGAGGGCCTCCGTCTTGCGGCGCGCGGGATCGCCCAGGATCACCGCCTTGCCGCCGCCCAGGGCCATGCCCGCCATCGCGCACTTGTAGGTCATGGCCCGGGCCAGGCGGAGCGCGTCCAGGAGCGCGTCGTCCGCGCAGGGGTAGAGGCGCATCCGGGTGCCTCCGATGGCGGGACCGAGGGTGGTGTCGTGGAGGGCGATGAAGGCGCGCAGGCCGGAGGCGGCGTCGCGCACGATCACGATCTCCTCGTGTCCCCAGCGGTCCGCGTACTCGAAGGCCTTCACGGCGCGGCGGGCCTCGTCCAGCGATCGAGCCAGCCCAGGACCTCCCGGTACCAGCGCAGCGAGTTGACCGGCTGCAGCACCCAGTGCCCCTCGTCGGGGAACACGAGCAGGCGCGAGGGGACGCCGCGGCGCTGCAGGGCGGTGAACATCCCGAGACCCTGCTCCAGCGGGACGCGGTAGTCCATCTCGCCGTGCACGACGAGGGTGGGGGTCTTGAAGCTCGGCACGAACCGGCTCGGGCTCCAGCGCTCGTAGGCCTCGCGGCTCTCCCAGGAGGGCCCGTGGAACTCCCACTCCGGGAACCACAGCTCCTCGGTGGCGCCGTACATGGAGGCGAGGTCGAACAGGCCGTCGTGGGACACGAGCACGCGGAAGCGGTCGGTGTGCCCGGCGATCCAGTTCACGAGGTAGCCGCCGTAGGAGGCGCCCGCGGCCGCCGTGCGGCCCTTCTCGACGTAGGGCAGCGCCTCCGCGAAGTCGGTGCCCTTCATGACGTCCTCGTAGGCCCGCCCGCCCCAGTCGGCGTTGATGTCGTCGGTGAACTCCTGTCCCCAGCCCACCGATCCCCGCGGGTTGGGCAGGAACACGACGTAGCCGGCCCCCGCGAACACCTGGGCGTTCCAGCGGTACGTCCAGCTCTCGCCCCACGCGCCCTGCGGCCCGCCGTGGATCAGCACGAGCAACGGGTATTTCCGCGCGGGATCGAACGCGGCGGGCTTGACCACCCAGGCCTGGACGGTCTTGCCCGCCGCCCCCGTGTAGGTGACGCTCTCACCCGCAGGGAGACGGAAGGGGGCGAGGACCCCGTCGTTGGCCTGCGTGACCGCGCCCAGCGCGGAGCCGTCCGTGCCCACGCGGTAGATCTCGGCCGGATGGGTGAGGGTGGCCACGGTCGCGAAGAGGGTGCGTCCGTCGGGAGCGACGCGGACGTCCCCGAAGCTCACGCCCCCCACCACCCTGGTCACGGGCCCGCCCGCCGCCGCCACCGAGAAGATCGGCGCGCGCGCGTCGTCCTCGGCGGTGAAGAACAGCGTGCGGGAGTCCGGCGACCACGCGATGTCCTCGACGTGGCGGTCGAAGGACTCGGTCAGGGCGCGCACGGCGCGCGGGCGCCGGTCGTAGACCATCAGCCGCCAGCGGTCCGACTCGTAGCCCGCGCGCTTCTGGGCCCGGAACGCGATCATCGTCCCGTCCGGGCTGTAGCGCGGCTCGCCGTCGTCTCCGGGGCTGCCCGACACGAGCGTGGGCTCGCCGCCGGCGGCCGGGACCACGTACAGCTCGCCGTTGGTCGAGAAGGCCTCCGTGGCCGGGTCCTTGCGGACGAAGGCCACCTCGCGGCCGTCCGGGGACACGTCGTAGCCGTCCGGCCCGCCGACGCTGAAGGGCGGCACGTCCGCGTCTCCCGGGGTCAGGTCGCGCGCGCTGCCGCTGGCCAGGTCCACCACGTGCAGGTGGGTGCGCCGCCGGTCCCGCCAGTGGTCCCAGTGGCGGACGAGCAGGCGATCGTAGACGCGCGCCTGGCCGCCCGGCTTCTGCGCCTCCTCCAGCCGGCGGCGGTTGCAGTCGGCGTTGTAGGGGCCGCCGGGGGTGGCGGGCGAGCAGTCGGGATCGACGTCGGAGGTGACGAGCAGCGTGCGGTCGTCCATCCAGAGGACTCCGCCCGCTTCCGTGGGCAGCGACGTGACCTTGCGCGGCGGGCCACCCGCCGCATCCACGACCCAGACCTGCGCGCCGCCCTCGCGCGTGGAGACGAAGGCCAGCCGCCGGCCGTCCGGGCTCCACCGCGGCCGGGTGTCCGACTTGGGATCCTCGGTGAGGCGTCGAGGAGCGCCGCCCGCGGCGGATACCACCCAGATGTCGGTGTTGCGCGCGAAGGTGGTGGCGTCGACCGCGGTCGACTGGTAGGCGACCCAGCGCCCGTCCGGCGAGACCTGGGGGTCGGCCAGGCGCTGGAGCCGCATCATCTCGGTCGCGGTGAAGGGGGGCGGCGAGACGAGCAGGAGCGAGAGGATCGCGGTGGGCAGCATCATGCAGGGCCTCCGCGCTCATCATAGGCGAGAGCGCGCGGGCGACGCTTGAACCGTGCGTGCGCCCGACGCACCATATCGGGAGACGGAGGCACTCGTGGCGCGGCTTTCGACCTTCGAGCAGTTCTGGCCCTTCTACGTGTCCCAGCACCGACGGGCCAGGCAGGCCTATCCGGCCGCCGGCTAGAGCGCGAGCCGCATCAGCGACGACGAGGCCGGGCAGCCCGTCTGGAACTCCCAGGAGCCCTTGATGGCGGGCGGCGCCGCCTCCCGCGCGCAATCGTCGAAGCCGCGACGCGCGAAGTAGTCGTGCGCGGTGGTGGTCAGGAGGTAGACGCCGCGCAGGTCGAGACGGCGGGCGCGGCCGAGGGCGGCTTCGAGCAGGGCACCCGCCACCCCCTGGTCTCGCCACCGGGGATCGACGGCGACGCTGCGCAGCAGGGCGTCCTCCCCATGCACCTCGAGCCCGCAGACGCCCGCCACCGCGTGGTCGGCGCGGGCCACGAAGTAGTCGTGGACCAGGCCCTCCTTCACTCCCTCGAGGGGCAGGTCGCAGGCGCGCAGGAGGGCGAGCACGGCGTGCCGGTCCTCCTCGATGGCCGGCGCCACGGTGACGGCCAGCTCCGCGTTTGCCATCTCTGTTCATCATAGCGGATACAATCACCGCCCGATGGGACGCGGCGCCGTCTCCCTGCGCGGGGTTTCCAAGTCCTACGGTGAAGTGGCGGCGGTCCGCGACGTCTCCTTCGACGTCGCGCCCGGCGAGTTCGTCACCCTGCTCGGACCCTCCGGCTGCGGCAAGACGACCCTCCTGCGCCTCGTGGCCGGGCTGGAGTCGCCGGATTCCGGCCGCCTGCTCCTCTCCGGCCGCGACGTGACCGACGATCCCCCGCACCGCCGGCCCGTCAACACCGTGTTCCAGCACTACGCGCTCTTCCCCCATCGCACGGTGGCCGGAAACGTGGCCTTCGGCCTGGAGATGGCGGGCCGCGCGCGCCCGGAGGTCGCGGAGCGCGTGGAGCGCGCCCTGGACATGGTCCGGCTCTCGGGGCTGGGCCACCGCCGCATCGACCAGCTCTCCGGCGGCCAGCGGCAGCGGGTGGCCCTGGCGCGGGCGGTGGTGCTGGAGCCGGAGGTCCTGCTCCTCGACGAGCCCATGTCCGCCCTCGACCGCAAGCTGCGCGAGGAGATGCGCGCGGAGGTGAAGTCGCTGCACCGCCGCCTGGGGACCACGTTCCTGTTCGTCACCCACGACCAGGAGGAGGCGCTCGCCCTGAGCGACCGCGTGGCCGTCCTCAGCGACGGCGTGGTGGAGCAGGTGGGCTCGCCGGCCGAGATCTACGATGCCCCGCGGACGCGCTTCGTGGCCGACTTCCTCGCCGTGCGCAACCTCCTCGCCGCCGAGGTGCAGCCGGGGGAGGGCGGCGTGCTGCGGACGGACGGCGGGCTCGTCCTGCGGTCGGAGGCGGACGGCCTCGCCCCGGGCGAGCGCGTGTGGGTCGGCGTGCGGCCGGAGCGCATGCGCCTCCTGGATCCGGACGCGCCGGCGGCGCCGGACGAGAACCGGGTGAGCGGCCTCCTGGAGGAGCGCCTCTTCCTCGGCGACCGCAGCGAGTGGCGCGTGCGCGCGGGGGGAGACGTGCTGACCGTGGCGGAGGCGGGCCGCGCGAACGAGCGCCGGCCCGGCGACGCGGTGACGGTGGTCTTCCCGGCGGCCGCGCTGCTGCGGCTGGGCGGCCGGCCTCCCCGCCCGTGAGCGGCCGTCGTCAGGCTCTGGTCCTCCTCGCTCCCGCCCTCGTCCTGCTCGTCGTGCTCGTGGGCGGCGCCCAGGTCCTGATGCTGGTGGCGTCGCTCGGCCGCCGCTCCGCCTACGGGGGCGTGCTTCACGACTGGGGGCTCCAGAACTACGTGCGCGCGCTGGAGCCCCTCTACGTGCGCGTGCTCGCGCGCAGCCTCGTCCTGGCCGCGGCCACCACCGCGCTGTGCCTCCTCGCCGGCTACCCGGTGGCCTACTGGCTGGCCCGGCGCGCCCCCGCCCACCTGCGCAAGGCGCTGCTCGTCCTCGTCATCCTGCCCTTCTGGACGAGCTTCCTCGTGCGCATGTACGCCTGGATCTTCCTGCTGCGCACCGAGGGCCTGGTGAACCTCGGCCTGGCCGCGCTCGGCCTGCCCGCCTCGAACCTCCTCTACAACCAGTCGGCGGTGCTGCTGGGCCAGGTCTACGGCGAGCTGCCCTTCATCATCCTTCCCCTCTACGCCTCGCTGGAGAAGCTGGACCCGGAGCTGCTCGACGCCGCCGCCGACCTCGGGGCCTCGCCGCCCGAGGTCATCCGGCGCGTGGTGCTGCCCCTCACGCGGCCGGGGATCGTCGCCGGCGCCATCCTCGTGTTCATCCCGTCCCTCGGGGCCTACCTCGCCCCCGATCTCCTGGGCGGCGCGCGCGACGTCTACGTGGGGAGCCTCATCCAGAGCCAGTTCGCGGTCGCGCGCGACATCCCGTTCGGGGCCGCCCTCTCCTTCACGCTCTCCGTCCTCGTGCTCCTCGCCCTGTGGGCGCTCCGCCGGCCGCTGCGGGCGGGCGCGGCCGAGGAGGGCTGACAGGTGGCGCGGCGATCCCGGCGCCGGCCCGGCGCGAGCGCGCTGGTGACGGCGGCCGTGTACGCCTTCCTCTACGCCCCGCTGCTCGTGCTGGTGGCGTTCTCGTTCAACCGCGCGCGCCTGGCCGCGCGCTGGGAGGGCTTCACCTTCGCCTGGTACGCGGTGGCCCTGCGCGACCAGCGGGTGCTGGCCGCTCTCCGCAACAGCGTCGTCGTGGCCACGGCCACCACCGTGATGGCCACCGCCGCCGGCACCGCCGCCGCCCTCGCCTTCCACCGCTTCCGCTTCCGCGCGCAGACGGCCTGGGACGCCCTCGTCGTGGTGCCCCTCCTGCTCCCGGAGATCGTGCTGGCGGCGTCGCTCGTCCTGCTCTTCGCGGCGATGGGGCTGCGCCTGGGGTTCCTGACCGTCGTGCTCGCCCACGTCGCCTTCTGCCTCTCCTACGCGGTGGTGGTGGTGCGCGCGCGCCTGGCCGGGTTCGACCGCGCGCTGGAGGAGGCGGCGATGGACCTGGGCGCGAGCCCGCTCCGCACCCTGCGGCACGTGACCCTGCCCCTCATCGCCCCCGGGATCCTGGCCGCCGCCCTCCTCGTGTTCTCGGTCTCCATCGACGACTACGTGGTGACGTCGTTCGTGGCCGGGGTCGGCGCGACCACGCTCCCGCTGCACATCTACTCGATGGTCCGCAGCGGGCTGAGCCCGGAGATCAACGCCGTCTCCACCCTCCTCCTCGCCGCGACCGTGCTGCTGCTGTTCGGGGCCTGGCGCCTCGAGCAGGGCCGCCGGATGCGGGAGGTCGCCGTCCCGGTCACGATGGGGCTGGGCCTCCTCCTCGTGCCGTTCCTGCTCTCGCCGGTGCCCCTCTCCGCCGGGGCGCGGCAGCTCAACGTCTACATCTGGTCGAACTACATCGGCCCGGAGACGGTGCGCCGCTTCGAGGTGCGCCACGGCGTGCACGTCAACGTCGACGTCTACGACTCCAACGAGGCCCTCATCGCCAAGATGCAGTCGGGCAACGTCGACTACGACGTGGTGTGCCCGTCCACCTACACCGTGCAGAGCCTGATCGCGCAGGACCTCCTGCGGCCGCTGGATTGGTCCGCCCTGCCCCACGCCGCCAACCTCGACCCGCGCTTCCTGGGCCGCCCGCACGATCCCGGCAACCGGTACTCCGTGCCCTACTTCTGGGGCACCGCCGGCATCGCCTACCGGAAGAGCCGCGTGGGCGCCGTCGATTCCTGGGCCGCGATGTGGGACCCGCGCTTCCGCGGGCGCATCCTCATGCTCGACGACGCGCGCGAGACCTTCGGGGCGGCTCTCCTGTGGAAGGGCCGGAGCCTCAACACCACCGATCCCGGCGCGCTGGCCGCGGCCCAGGGCCTGCTCGTGGCCCAGCGGCCGCTGGTGCGGGCCTACAACTCGTCGAACTACGAGGACGTGCTGCTCTCCGGCGACGTGTGGCTGGCCCAGGGATGGAACGGGCAGTTCGCGCGCGCGATGGCCCAGGACCCCGACATCGACTACGTCATCCCCAAGGAAGGGTCCAGCCTCTTCCTGGACAGCCTGGCCGTTCCCCGCCAGGCGCCCCATCCCGGCCTCGCGCACGCGTTCATCGACTTCACGATGGAAGCGGACGTGGCGGCGGAGATCTGCCGGACGATGCAGTACTCGAGCCCGAACCGCGCGGCGCTTCCACTGCTGCCGGCGGAGATCCGCGCCAACCCGGCGATCTTCCCGCCGCCCGACGTGGTGGCGCGCACGGAGGTGATCGAGGACCTCGGGCCCGCCACCGTCGTCTACGATCGGCTGTGGACGGAGGTCAAGACGAGCCGGTGACCTGCAGCGGCCGCCGCGGGGTCTCCGAGCCCGTGCTCCCGAACCAGGCGATCCCCTCGTCGACCATGTCGAACTCGAGGACGAAGGCCCCCTCTTGCCCGGGAGCCCGCAGGGCCAGCGCGACGACGATCTCCTCGGCGGGCCCGACGTCGCGAGGCAACCGCTCGTGGACGTGGTCCCATTCGACGAGCTGTCCCGCCCCTGTGTAGAGGTGGGCGGCTGCCGTCACGAAGCCCGTCCCGGGAGCGGAGTGCCGCCAGAGCGTGTTGCCGGAGTTGGTGACCCGGAGGGTGACGACGTAGTCGGTGCCCGGGGCGACACGGACCGGCTCCGCCGGGCAGTGGATGTCCGCCCTCAAGAGACCGGGGTCGGTGGAGTCCGGGATGCGGTCGGACACGGTGAAGCCGATCCGGAGGGGTATCGACCCGACCTTCTCGAACCAGTAGTAGCCCTCGCGTATGAGGTCCAGGGCGAGGGTGTAGCGGCCGGGAGTCAAGGGGACCCGGAAGGGGAACGGGACCTGGATCTCGCCGCCCGGCCGAACCGCCGTCGTGATCATCACGCGCTCGACCTCGCCGGAGGGCCGCTCCTCCCCGTCCAGCAGGCGACCGCCGATCGTGATCGCTCCCCGTTGGAGCTCCGCCGATCCGGGCCAGGTCAGCCGGCCCGAATTCCGGACGCGGAGCGGAATGGTCAGGGAGGTCCCCGGGGCCGCGTCCGCGGGCGCCGTCTCCGCCGCCTCGCGCGCGAAGGTGGCCAGGAACCCGCGAGTCGTCTCGGCGTGGTACCCGTCCGATTCCCGGAGCCTCAGGTCGCGGGTCGGCGACCCCGCTTGAGAGAACCAGGCCACGCCCGCATCCACCATGTCGATGCGCAGGACGCTCTCACCACTGCGGGCGGGGATGTCGACGTCCAACACCAGATGGACCTCCCCGCCCGGAGGGACGTCGTGGGGGAGGAGGTGCTGGTACAGGTAGTCGGGGGTGAGCAGGGTGCCGGCAGGGTCGTAGAGGTGTCCCCCGACGCGAACGTATCCCCCGTACGCCGCCGGGCGATGGAGCCAGGTCGTGTCGCCGGTGTTCCGCACTCGTATCGAGACGCGCTGGACGGACTCCGCGGGCCCGCAGAGAACCTCGTCGGACGGCTCGACGGCGCACCGGAGGCTTCCGGGAGCCCGCGAGTCGGCGGCGAACGCACCCTTGTCGAAGGCGAGGATGTAGCTGAGGCGAAGGTTGGACCGCATCGTCTCCATGGGGAAGGCTCTCTCGTTGCCGTTCAGGAGGTCGATGTAGTCCTCGGGCGAGAGGCTGAGCACCCCGGGGTTGGGATAGGGCTTGAGCCTCACCCCGCCGAAGCCGTGTGACCGCACCAACTGGACGAGCTGCGCGAGGTCGAGCTCGTTCTCCAGGACGCCGAACCGGTCCACCTCGTGCGCGGCCTGGTCGGAGTGCTGATGTCCTTCGCCGGGCTCGGCGAAGACCACGCGGCCGCCGGGCCGGAGGACGCGGTGGAGCTCGCCCAGGGTCTCCGACTGGTTCGGAATGTGATGAAAGGCGTCGAAGCACACGATGCGATCGACGGACGCCTCGCCAACGGGAAGGCGGTGGCCGTCGTAGGCGGCAAACCGCGGTTGGAACCACGCGTTGCGGGCGTTCTCCCGCGTGAACAGCTCCCGGCCGAGCTCGATGGCGGTCGCGCTCACGTCCACCGAGATGGTGTGGCAGCCCATCTTGGCCAGGAGGGCCGACAGCCAGCAGTTCCCGGCCCCGAAGTCGAGGACGACGTGCCCGGGGCCGGCATGGAGCTCGTGCAGGACGAGGCCGACGCGGTAGAGGACGTCCGCGGCGTCGAAGGAGCGGAGCGGCCGTCCCAGGGCCTTCTCCTTGGACGCTTCGTCCTTGACCGCTTCTTCCCAGTAGCGCTCGGCGTTGCGGTTGAATTCTTCGGCCTTGGCCAGGAGCTCGTCGGTGGAGTGCACCCTGCTTGCGGAGGAGGACGGCGGGGACCGGAAAGCCGCGGAGAGGGAGCTCGCGCTCGCAGTCAGCGCGGCCCAGCTCGCCCAGCGCGGGAACACCCGCGCATGCTACCGGATGATCCGGTGGGCGTCTGCTCGAGCGGGAGACCTGAGCGTCCTAGCCCTCCGCGTAGTACCCCTTGCGGGCGTGGGCCGTGGCCTGGGGCTTGTCCACTTCCACCTTGATCTTGCGCCAGCCCCTCTTGCCCGCGGCCGGCTCGTAGCCCACCAGGTATCGGTGCCGCAGGGTCATCGCGATCGACTCCACGGCGTCCTTGAGGCGGTCGACGGGGCCGCGATCGCGGTCGAGGCCCCGGAGGATCTCGGCCCGCGCCCCCGTCTCCTCGGCCAGATCGAGCAGCGGCGAGGCGTCGAACTCGTCGCGGCCGAGGCGAGCCGTCCCACCGCTGGGCCCCTGCGGCCATCCCCCTCCGCCCGGTCCCGGCCATCCGGTGGGACCTCCACCGCCCGGCCAGCCGCCGCGCCCCGGCCCCCGCGGTCCTCGCCCGGGGACCCGGCCGCCGGTGCCGCCCGGCGAGCCGCTCAGGATGTTGCGGAAGGAGAAGTCGCTGTCGAGGCCGATCGAGAAGACGGGCACCTCGGAGCGCCGCGCCAGCTCGCGCAGCTCGCCCCAGGTGGTGGCGCTGGCGGTGTCCACGCCGTCCGTCACCAGCACCACCGCCTTGCCCTCCGCGGGCCCCTCCGCCACGTGCTCGATCGCCTCGCGAGCGGCGTCGAAGAGGGCGGTCGCTCCCGCCGGCTGCAGCAGGCTCAGCACGCGGGAGAGCCGGTCGCGGTCGGAGGTGAAGTCCTGGACCACGTCCACGTGGTCGTTGAAGACGAGGACGAGGATCTCGTCCTGGGGCTCGAGGAGGTCGATGAAGTGGCGGAGGGCGTCCTCGACCTCGCGGATCTTCAGCTCCATGCTCGCGCTGATGTCGAGGGCGAGGGCGATGCGGAGCGGCCGCCGCTCGCCGCTGAAGTACGTCACCTCCTGCTTCTTGCCGTCCTCCGTGACCTCGAAGTCCTCGCCCCGGAGCCCCATCACCGGATGCCCGACCTTGTCGACCACGGAGACGGGCACGCGCACGGTGCGCGCGCTGGCGCCGAACGTCGGTCCGCGCATGCGCACGCCCGCGGGCGGGAACGAGCCGTCGACGGCTGGACGCGGGGTGGCCCGCGTGGACGGCGGGGCGGTGGACCAGACGGGAGCGACCCGGCGCACGGCGACCACGAGCGTCTCCGTGGCTCCCGCCTCCCGCAACAGCGCCTCGCGGTCGGTGTCGAGCGGCTCCCCGAAGCCGCGGTCCTTCAGCTCGGCCAGGATGATGCGCTCGCTGATGCCGGCCTTCAGGAAGCGGACGATGTCGGCGGCCTTGAGCGGGTCCTCGCCGTGGGCGCGCACGGCGCCCGCGACCCAGAGGCCGAGCAGCAGCGCGGCCGTGATGCCCAGGAGGTTCAGCCGTGAGCCGGGCGTCCTCGGAGGTGTCACCTGGGGCCCGCCCTGGAGGACAGGAGGGCCCGGTCGCGCTCCTCCGGCCCCGCCGCTCGCGTTCACCTGGAAACTCCTGTCGTGCACCGAGATCCGCAACCCCGTCCCATGCTCTCTCCGGCGGGCGCCGGGATCAACTGCGAGCGCCCCCGCGCGCGGCCGCAAGCATTTGAGCAGGATCCGTGCCTAGCTTCCGCTGACCGTCATCCGCCGGATGCGGAGGGTGGGGGAGGCCGCGGACGATCGCCACACGAGGTCGCTGCCGACCGCGTCGACGTCCTGGAGCATCTGCTGGAGGTTGCCCGCGATCGTCACCTCGTGCACGGCGTGGATGAGCCGGCCCTTCTCGATCCATTGCCCGGCCGCGCCCTGGGAGTAGTCGCCGGACACGAGATCCACGCCGGAGCCGATCAGGTCCGTCACGTAGAGGCCGCGCTCCACCTCGCCGATGATCTGCTCGGGCGGGGTGGTGCCCGGCGCGAACGAGAGGTTGCCCGCGCCCACCCCGGGGCCTCCGCCGACGCCGCGCCGCGCGCTCCCCGTGGGCCGCGCCCCAATCTTGCGCGCGGAGTACGAGTCGCACAGGAAGAAGCGGACCACGCCCTCCTCGAACGGCACGTTGCGCCGGGTGGGCAGGCCTTCGCCGTCGAAGGGGCGCGAGCCCAGGCCGCGCGGCCTCCGGCCGTCGTCCACGAGGGTGAGCAGCGGCGAGGCCACCTGCTGCCCGACGCGGTCCTTGAGGAAGGTCGCGTTGCGGAAGACGGCATAGCCGGAGAGAGCGCGGAAGAGCGATCCGAGCAACTCCGCCGAGGTCTCCGGATCGAACACGACGGGCACCTCGCAGGTGGGCACCTTGCGCGCGCCCAGTCGTCGCAGGGTGCGCTCGGCGGCGATCCGGCCGACCTCTTCCGGCGAGAGGAGGTCGTCGAGGCCGCGGCCGTTCGTGTACCAGTAGTCGCGCTCCATCTGCCCGTCGCGCTCGGCCACCGGGACGGCGGACAGGGCCACCCCGGACGATCGATACGAGCCCATGAAACCGTTCGTATTGGCCAGGACGACGTGCCCTTCGTCCGAGCTGTACGAGCCGCCCTGGGAGTTGGTGATCTCGGGCGAGACGGCCAGGGCGGCCGCCTCCGCCCGCCGCGCCCGCTCGATGCGCTCGGAGGTCGGCAGCGCGGCCGGCGAGGGATCGAAGAGGCCGAGGTCGATCTCCTCCGCGGGGGGGCTCTCCTCGGGCAGGCCGGCGGCGGCGTCCTCGCCAGTCACGCGCGCCATGGCCACGGTGTCGCTCACGAGCGTCTCCAGCGCGGGCGGCGAGAAGTCCGACGTGTAGGTGGAGGCGGTACGCTTGCCCACGAACACGCGCAGGCCGAGGGCCTTGCTGCCCGCGTCGGTCAGGGTCTCGACCTCGCCCTTGCGCACGGTCACGGAGAAGTCCGTGCCCTCCGCGACGAGGACGTCGGCGGCGTCGGCGCCGCTCGCGCGGGCGCGGCGGAGGAGGTGCTGCGCGAGGTCCCGATGGTCCATGCCGTCATTCTGGCATCACCGGCGCCGCGGCCGGAGGCCGGGGGGCGGGTGGAGGTCGCGCTTGCGCAAGGCGGCGGACGCGTCCGACAATCGTCCATGGCTACGAGCGAGCCGTACTTCTCGATGGGTCCGGAGACGCTCCGGATCCCCATGTCGCTTCACGCGGAGGCCCGGCAGCGGCTCCTCGAGCGGCTGCGGCGGCACGGCGCTCCCGCCGGCGCCGTCGTCCTCCTCCAGGGCGGCCAGCAGCAAAGCGAGTACGACACCGACCGCGAGCTGCTCTTCATGCAGGAGAGCTTCTTCCAGTACCTCTTCGGCGTGAAGGAGGCGGGGTTCTACGGCGCCATCGAACTGGGAAGCGGCCGCGCCACGCTGTTCATGCCCCGCCTTCCCGAGTCGTGGGGGGTGTGGATGGGCCGCATCCAGCCGCCCGCGCACTTCCTCGAGCACTACGCGGTGGACGAGGTGTGCTACGCAGACGAGATCGCGCAGGTCCTCGGCCGGCTGCGCCCGGAGGTGCTGCTCCTCCTCCAGGGGCGCAACACGGACAGCGATCTGGTGGCGCGGCCCGCGCACTTCGACGGCATCGAGGGCTTCGCCACGGATCTCACGACCCTGCACCCGCACCTGGTCGAGTGCCGGGTGGTCAAGTCCGAGGGGGAGCTGCGCGTGCTGCGCTGGGTCAACGAGATCTCCAGCGCCGCCCACGTCCAGGTGATGCGCGCCTGCCGCCCCGGGATCCCCGAGTACGAGCTGGAGGCGCTCTTCCTGCACGAGGTCTACGCCAAGGGCGGCTGCCGGTTCACCGCCTACACGAGCATCTGCGGCTGCGGCCCGAACTCCGCCGTCCTCCACTACGGCCACCAGGGCGCGCCCAACGACCGGGTGCTCCGGAAAGGCGACCTCTTCCTCGACGACTCCGGGGCCGAGTACCACGGCTACTCCTCCGACATCACCTGCACCTATCCCGTGGACGGACGCTTCACGGACGACCAGAAGGGCGTCTACGAGGCGGTACTGGCCGCCAACCGTGCCGTGCAGGCGGCGATGCGGCCGGGGGTGCCCTGGCCGGACATGCACCGCCTGGCCGAGCGCGTGATCGCGGAGCGGCTGCGCGAGATGGGACTCGTGCGCGGGAGCACCGACGAGCTCATGGCCCGTCACGTCCCCGCCCTGTTCATGCCCCACGGGCTCGGCCACTTCATGGGGCTCGACGTCCACGATCCCGGCGGCTACCTGGAAGGCACCTCCCGCATCGACGAGCCGGGCATCCGCAGCCTGCGGACGGTGCGGCCGCTGCAGGCGGGCATGGTGATCACGGTCGAGCCCGGCATCTACTTCATCGATCCGGTCCTGGAGCCCGCCCTGGCCGACCCCGCCACCGCGCGCCTCCTGGTGCCCGAGGTCCTCGCCCGGTTCCGGTCCTTCGGCGGCGTCCGCATCGAGGACGACGTCGTGGTCACGGCGACCGGGGCCCTCAACCTCACCCGCGTCCCGCGCGAGGTTGGCGAGGTCGAAGGCGTGATGGCGGGCGGGGCCTGGTCGCCTCAGCCCGCCCCCGCCCTGGCGACCTGATCGCCCTCAGGCGGTGGCGGCCTTGCGGGGGGCCACGAAGCGGTCGTAGAGCAGCATCAGCGCGGTGGAGACGAAGCCGATCGCGCTCAGCACCAGCCACATCCTCTCCGGGTGCGTGCCCTGGTGCAGGTAGTGCTCGACCAGCCAGCCGCTCAGCGGCCCCGCCACCAGCGCCCCGATGGCCACCGGCAGGAACGCGAACCCCATGAACGTCCCCACCTGGTCGCGCGGCGCCAGGTCGGAGACGTACTCGTAGAAACGCGGGGCCTGCATGGCCTCGCCCACCGCGTACACGACGATGGCGGCCACGGTCACGGCCAGGGTGGGATGCACGGCGATGAGGAGCCAGGAGACGCTCGCCACCGCGAACCCCGAGGACATGGCCAGGATCGGGCGCAGGCGGTTCATGAGGGCGGTGATGGGGACGCTCAGGATGATGATGCCGAGCGCGTCCACCGTCTCGATGAGCTCGAACTTCGGGTAGTGCAGGACGTCGCGCACGAAGAAGGGCAGGGAGTAGAAGATCTGCCAGAACATGATCCAGAAGCCGGAGAAGATCACCAGGAACGAGATGAAGCGGCCGTTGCCGAACACGAGCACCATGTCCGCCAGCACCTTGCCCAGCGTCCGGCGCGTCTGGCCCTCCACGTGGGGGTCCTCGAAGAAGAAGAAGGTGCCGGCGAGGTTCAGCAGGGAGACGAGGGCGGAGAACACCAGCACGTACTCGATGCCGAAGCCTTCCCGCACCTGGAGGGCCAGGATGGGGCCGAAGAAGCCGCCCAGGTTCACGAGCGTGTAGTAGATCGAGTAGCCGAGCGACTTCGTCGCCTCGGTGGTGGTCTGGGCGACGGTGCCCACGATGCAGGGCTTGATGAGCGAGCCTCCGATCGCGGTGAGGAGCAGCGCGCCGAGGGCGTAGCCCCGCGGCCCCATCATCCCGACCAGGCCCTGTCCGGCGGGCATGCCGGCCAGGCCGACCGCGAAGTAGCCGAGCGCGAAGATCGAGAAGCAGGCGATCAGGCTCTTCTTGAACCCGTAGCGGTCCACGAAGGGGCCGGCCAGGATGGGCAGGAAGAAGACGGCGAACCCGAAGAGGCCGACCAGGGTGTTGCCGAAGCTCCCCAGCCCGACCTTCTCCGCCAGGTAGACCGCGAGCACGGCCTTGGCCCCGTAGAAGGCCATGCGCTCGAAGAGCTCGATGACGTTGGCGACCCAGAAGGTGCGGCTGAAACCGCGGCGCATGGCGGCGAGCCTGGCAGAGAGATCCACGAGTCCTCCCGGGTTGGAGCCCGCCGATCTTACTGTCGCGGGGCGGCCACGGGAAGCGGGCGGGGTGCTAAGGTGTTTGTGCCATGGTGCCAGGGATGAGCGACGTCTCCACCGGACCCGACGTGCCGATGATCCTCGTCGTCGACGACACCCTCGATGCGCGCGAGCTGTACGCGGAGTACCTGCGGATCGCGGGGCTGCGCGCGGAGGTGGCCGAGGACGGCCACGACGCGCTGGCCAAGGCGGCGGCCCTGCGCCCGAACGTCATCATCATGGACCTGGCCATGCCGCGCATGGACGGCTGGGAGGCCATCCGGCGTCTGAAGCAGAACCCTCTCACCCGCGACATCCCGGTGATCGCGCTGACCGGCCACGTCATCGAGCGCTCGCGCGAGCGCGCCATCGAGGCGGGCGCGGACGGTTACCTCACCAAGCCCTGCTTCCCGGACAGCCTGCTCGCGGAGGTGCACCGCGTCATGAAGGAGCCGCGGAGGCACTGACCGGGGCCCTGTAGACCACCGCGCCCTCTCCCTGCGCGGCCAGGGCCAGGCCGGCGATGCCCCCGGCGATGGCTCCGATCAGGAAGCCGGCCAGGGCGCCGTACAGGCCCGCGTCCTCGCAATAGGACTGACACCCGGACGCGCCGAGGGTCCCGCCGAGGAAGATCCCGCCGAAGGCCCCCAGCACCGCCCCCACGAAGAACCCGGCGATCTTCCGGCCCACGGAGCGATGCGCCTTGCGGATCTCGCGGACATCCGAGCGGGCGAGGGCGATCGGTCCCTCCTTCGTGCGCAGCGTGACCCCGTCAGGGTCCGCGGCGACGAACGCCCCCTTCCGCAGGCCGCCGTCACGGAGATGGACGGCCAGCTTCAGTCCCGGCTTGAGCGCGCGCACGCCCGCCCAGCCGGACGGGACCGGCGCCGCCGCCAGGACCCGCGCGGGCGTGAGGAGGGCCAGCACCAGCGTCACCGCCACCGACTGCTGCCATGGCCGCATCGTGTTCCTCCCCGCCGGACCTCTCCGGCGCCGGCGGACTATCGCCTGGCGCGCGCCGGCCCGTCCCAAGGGATTTGCAAGGGTGCGGCAAGGAAGAGTCGGGCTACTGCCGGGTGCCGCCGACCGTGATCTCGGAGACGAGGACGGTGGGCAGCCCGACGCCCACCGGGACGTTCTGGCCGGCCTTCGAGCAGACCCCCACGCCCTCGTCGAGCCGGAGGTCGTGGCCGATGCGCGTCACCTTGGTGAGGATGTCGGGCCCGTTCCCGATCAGGGTGGCCCCCACGACGGGCGGCCCGATGCGGCCGTCCTCGATGAGGTAGGCCTCGCTGGCCGAGAACACGAACTTGCCGCTCGTGATGTCCACCTGGCCGCCGCCGAAGTGCTTGGCGTACAGGCCGCGGGAGACGGAGCGCACGATGTCGTCCGGGTCGTCCTGCCCGGCGAGCATGAACGTGTTGGTCATGCGGGGGATGGGGATGGAGCCGTAGCCCTGGCGCCGGCCGTTGCCGGTGGCCGTCATCTTCATGAGGCCGCTGTTGAGCCGGTCCTGCAGGTAGCCGCGCAGGATGCCGTCCTCGATGAGGACGGTGCGCCCGGGCACGTTGCCCTCGTCGTCGACGTTGAGGCTTCCGCGGCGGTCGGGGATGGAGCCGTCGTCGACCACGGTCACGCCCGGGGCGGCCACGCGCTGCCCGATGCGCCCGGAGAACGCGGAGGTGCCCTTGCGGTTGAAGTCGCCCTCCAGGCCGTGACCCACCGCCTCGTGCAGGAGGATCCCCGGCCATCCCGGCGCCAGCACGACCGGCATCGGTCCCGCCGGGGCCTCCTTGGCCCCGAGCAGGGTGACGGCCATGCGCGCGGCCTCGCGGGCCCAGTGCTCGGGGGGCCTGGTGTCGAAGAACTCGGGGCCCAGGCGCCCGCCGCCGCCCGCCATCCCTTCCCGGCGGACGGGGCCCTCGCGCGCGATCACGGAGACGCGGATCGAGAACAGCGGCTGCACGTCCTCGGCGAGGATGCCGACGGAGTTGGCGATGCGGACCTGCTTGGTCTCGTCGCTGAGGGTGGCCACCACCTTCTCGATGCGCGGGTCGTAGGCGCGCGCGGCCCGGTCGGCCCGCTCGAGCAGCGCGATGCGCGCGGCGAGGTCGAGGACGGAGACGGTGTCGGGACCGTAGCGGCGTGCCACCGGGGCGGGGGAGACGGACTGGGGAGGCACCACGCGGGTGTCCGCCGCGATGTGGGCGGCGGTGCGGGCCGCCCGCGCCATCGCCTCCGGCGAGAGGTCGTCGGTGTAGGCGTAGCCGGTGCGCTCGCCCGCCACCACGCGCACGCCCAGGCCGCAGGTCACGCCCGCGGACGCGGTGCGGATGATGCCTTCCTCGAGGAGCAGCGACGAGGTGCGGTGGTGCTCGAAGTAGAGGTCGGCGAACTCCCCGCCGCGCGCGAGGGCGAGAGAGAGCAGCCCCTCCATCTCCGGCACGGTGACGTCGGCGGGCACCCGCGCCCTGTCGTCGGTGGTCATGCGGTCCAGTCTATCCGACCAGTGAGCTCGCCGCCGCGCGTTAGCGGTGGCGAGCGACGGGGGGTTTCAGGGGGGGAGCCGAAGCCCATTCGGGATGGTGCGGAGCGTTCCCCCCCTGAGATTAAAGATTCAAGACGCCACGCGGTTCCGCCCCGCCTCCTTGGCCCGATAGAGCGCCTTGTCCGCCTCGCGGAGCAGGGCGTCGGGGGT
>JBGPBV010000124.1:0-21233 GCA_041481445.1 Vicinamibacteria bacterium | reverse complement strand
CGATTTCGCGCGGCTGGGCGCGCTGAGCATCAAGCCGACGGCAGCGGGCACCCTCTTCTGGGACGAGTTCGAGTCGCGGCGGCTGAACTTCATCGGGAACTGAACGGCCGCCCGCGGTTCCGGCGATGTGTTCCGGCGATGTTGACACCGGGACGGCCGCCCCCCACAATCGTCCCCTTCCCTTCCCTTCTCATCCGAGCGGCGGTCTCCGGGGGTGCTGATTGCGCACGCCATTCCGGGTCCCCTTTCTCATGGCTGTCCTGTCGTTCGCGGCCCTGGTCCCCCAGGCGTCGGCCCAGCTTCCGATGGGGCCGGAATTCCAGGTCAACAGCTACACCACGGGCAATCAGCTTTATCCGGCCATTGCTTCCGATTCCGCCGGCAACTTCGTCGTGGTGTGGCCGAGCGATTTCCAGGACGGCGACGGCCAGGGCATCTTCGCCCGCACGCACCTGGCTTCGGGGGTGCCGCTGGGGGCGTCGGAATTCCGGGTCAACGTGTACACCACGGGCAATCAGCTCGCGCCGGCGGCCGCCTCCGACCCGAGTGGGAACTTGGTCGTCGTGTGGCACACCCTGCACGACGGCAGCGACATGGGGGTGTTCGGTCGGCGGTTCGACTCCGCGGGGACCCCCGGTCCGGAGTTCCAGGTCAACACGTACACCACGAACTACCAGGGCCGGGCGAGCGTCGCGATGGATGCCGCCGGCAAGTTCGTCGTGGCCTGGGAGAGCATCGGCCAGGACGGAAGCGGTCGGGGCGTCCACGCCCAGCGCTACGACGCGGCCGGAGTGCGCCAGGGGAGTGAATTCCAGGTCAACACCTACACGACGGACCTCCAATACCGCGCGTCCGTTGGCATGGACGCCGCCGGCAACTTCGCCGTCGCGTGGACGAGCATCAACGAGGACGGCAGCGATGGCGGCATCTACGCGCGGCGCTACAATGGGGCCGGCGTGCCGCAAGGCGGCGAGTTCCGGGTGAACTCCTATGTCACCGGCCGTCAGTACGCGCCTTCCGTCGCCATGGACCCGGACGGAGGCTTCGTCGTCCTCTGGAGCAGCTCCGGGCAGGACGGGAGCAACCTGGGGGTGTTCGGCCGGCCGTACGACGCGTCGGGCGTGCCCCGGGCCGGGGAGTTCCAGGTCAACACGTACACCACGAACTACCAGCGCTTGCCGAGCGCGTCGTTCGCCGCCGACGGCGGCTTCGTGGTCGCCTGGGAGAGCCGCGACCAGGACGGCAGCTACACGGGCATTTTCGCGCGGGCGTTCACCGCCTCCGGTGTGCCCCAGGGCGGCGAGTTCGCGGTCAACACGACCACGTCGAGTGCGCAGACACACCCGGCCCTGGCCGCCCAACCCGGTGGCCGGTTCGTCGTCTCCTGGGCCAGCTTTACGCAGGACGGCGGACAGTTCGGGGTGTTCGGCCGGCGGTTCGCCCTGGACCGCATCTTCCAGGACGGTTTCGAATCGGGTGACCTCTCCAAGTGGTCGTCCGCCGCCACCGACAGCGGCGACCTCGTCGCCTCCGTCCTGGCCGCCATGAACTCGACCAGCGTGGGCCTGCGAGGTGTCGTGGACGATACGGCGAGCCTCTACGTCCAGGACGACTCGCCGGACGACGAGAACCGGTACCGCGCGCGGTTCTACTTCCACACGAACGGCTTCGACCCCGGCGAGTCGGGGGGAGCCCACCGCACCCGCACGTTCATCGTTTTCGAAGAGGCGCCCACGCGGCGCCTGGCCGCGATCGTGCTCAAGCGCTCGGCCGGCGCCTACTCGCTGGAAGGCCGCGCGCGCCTCGACGACGACAGCCAGGCCGACACCGGCTTCTTCGACATCAGCCCGGGCGCGCACTTCGTGGAGCTGGACTGGAAGCGCTCCAGCGGGTCGGACGCGAACGACGGCACCTTCGAGCTCTGGATCGACGGGGTCTCCCGGTCCACGCTCCTGAATCTCGACAACAGCCGCAGCGCCGTCGACTTCGTGCGTCTGGGCGCGCTGAGCGTGAAGCCCACGGCCACCGGCACTCTCTACTGGGACGAGTTCGACTCGCGCCGCATCAACTACATCGGCAACTGATGGGGAGGGGCTCCATGTCGAAGCGCTTCGTCCTGGCCTTCTGCCTCGGAACCGTCCTGGCCCCGAGCGCCTGGGCGCAGATTCCGATCGGGCCGGAGTTCCGGGTCAACACCTACACGACGAGCGCGCAGGATGCCTCGGCGATCGCGTCCAATTCCGCGGGCAATTTCGTCGTGGTATGGGAGAGCAATTACCAGGACGGCGACTACCGGGGCATCTTTGGCCGCAAGTATCTGGCCTCGGGGGCGCCCCTGGGATCGTCGGAGTTCCGCGTCAACACGTACACCACGGGCAGCCAGATGACGCCTTCCGTCGCCTCCGACCCCAGCGGCCGGCTCGTCGTCGTGTGGCGCAGCGACGGGCAGGATCTTGGCACCGCCGGCATCTTCGGCCGGCGCTTCGATGCCGCCGGCATTCCCGGTCCCGAGTTCCAGGTCAACACGTACACCACGAACTATCAGAGCTCGCCGCGCGTCGCCATGGACGGCCTCGGCAACTTCGTCGTGGTCTGGCGAAGCATGTTCCAGGACGGCGACTTCGGGGGCATCTTCGGCCAGCGCTACAACGCGGCGGGCGCGCCCCAGGGAGGTGAATTCCAGGTCAACACCTACACCACCTACGGCCAATACACCCCGTCCGTCGCCATGGACGCCAGCGGGAACTTCGCGGTCGTGTGGACGACCGAGGTTCAGGACGGCAGCGGCACCGCCGTGCACGCCCAGCGCTACAGCGCGGCTGGCGCGCCGCAGGGGAGTGAATTCCAGGTCAACTCGTACACCACCAGCTATCAGTCCACCCCTTCCGTGGCCATGGACGAGGCCGGCGGCTTCGTCGTCGTCTGGAGCAGCTACGGGCAGGACGGCGACGGCCCGGGAGTGTTCGGCCGGCGGTACAACGCCTCGGGGGCGCCCCTGGACACGGATTTCCAGGTCAACGTGACGACGACCAGTGGCCAGGTTTCGCCGCGCGCGTCGATCGCCTCCGACGGCAGCTTCGTCGTCGTCTGGTGGGATTACGGCCAGAACGTCTTCGACGTGTTCGCGCGGGCGTTCACCGCTTCCGGTGCGCCGCAGGGTGGCGAGTTCCGGGTGAACACGTTCACGCCGGGCTATCAGGGAGCGCCGGTCGTGGCCTCCCAACCCGGTGGCCGGTTCGTCGTCTCCTGGACCAGCGACGGGCAGGACGGCCAGGAGAACGGAGTGTTCGCGCGGCGGTTCGCCGAGGACCGCATCTTCCAGGACGGCTTCGAATCCGGCGACCTCTCCGCGTGGTCGTCCGCCGCCACCGACAGCGGCGACCTCTTCCCCTCGATCCAGGCCGCGATGAAGTTCACGAGCGTGGGCCTGCAGGGCGTCGTCGACGACGTGGCCAGCCTCTACGTGGAGGACGTCACTCCGATCGACGAGGACCGCTACCGCGCGCGGTTCTACGTGGACACGAGCGACTTCGATCCCGGCGAGTCCAGCGGCGCCCACCGCACGCGCATCTTCATCGTCTTCGAGGAGGCCCCCACCCGGCGCCTCGCCGCCATCGTGCTCAAGCGGCAGGCCGGCGCCTACTCGATCGAAGGACGGGCGCGCCAGGACGACGGCAGCCAGGCCGACACCGGCTTCTTCGACATCGCGGGGGGCGCGCACGCGGTCGAGCTGGACTGGAAGCGGTCGAGCTCGGCGAGCGCGAACGACGGCACCTTCGAGCTCTGGATCGACGGCGTGTCGCGGTCGACCCTGACCGGCCTCGACAACAGCATCAGCTCCGTGGACTTCGTCCGCATGGGCGCGCTGAGCGTGAAGGCGGGCGCGTCCGGCACCCTCGCCTGGGACGAGTTCGAGTCGCGGCGTATCAACTACATCGGGAACTGAAGAGGGAGAGATCGTCATGTCGAGACGCCTGCTCTGCGTGGTCTTCTCCCTCGGAACCGTCCTGGCCCCGAGCGCCTGGGCGCAAATTCCGATCGGGCCGGAGTTCCAGGTCAACACCTACACGACCGGCTCGCAGTATCAGCAGTCGATCGCCACCGATGCCGCCGGCAACTTCGTGGTGGTCTGGGCGAGCATCGGCCAGGATGGCAGCCAAGGGGGCATCTTCGCCCGCAAGTACCTGGCCGCGGGGACGCCCATAGGATCGTCGGAGTTCCGAGTCAACGCGTACACGACGGGCAGCCAGGACGCGCCCTCCGTCGCCTCCGACCCCAGCGGCCGTCTCGTGATGGTCTGGCAGAGCGTCCAGGATGGCAGCAGCTCCGGTGTCTTCGGCCGTCGCTTCGACGCCTCCGGCGCCGCCGGCCCCGAGTTCCAGGTGAACACCTACACCACGAGCTATCAGATGTTTCCGAGCGTGGCCATGGACGCCGGCGGCAACTTCGTCGTGGCCTGGCAGAGCTACCGGGACGGAGGCGGATTCGGTGTTTTCGCCCAGCGCTACAACGCGGCCGGCGCGCCCCAGGGCAGTGAGTTCCAGGTCAACACCTATACGACGAGCGACCAGTACAGACCGGCCGTGGCCATGGGCGCCGACGGGAACTTCGTGGTGGTGTGGGCGACCCTCAGCGCCCAGGACGGGGCCTCGGGCGGGGTGTTCGGCCGACGCTACGATGCGGCCGGTGTCGCGCAGGGCGGCGAGTTCCTGGTCAATTCGTACGTGACCGGCTCGCAATACGAGGCCGCCGCCGCCGCCGGCCCGGACGGCAGCTTCCTGGTCGTGTGGACCACACTCGACGGCATCTCGCAGGGCGTGTCCGGAAGAAGATTCAACGCGTCGGGAGTGCCGCTGGCCGCGGAGTTCAAGGTCAACGCCTATACCCCCGGCCCCCAGCGTCGTGCCGCAGCCTCGATCGACGCCGCCGGCAACTTCGTCGTGGCCTGGAGGAGCTTGGGCCAGGACGGAAGCAACAACGGGGTGTTCGCGCGCGCGTTCGACAGCGCGGGAGTGCCCCAGGGCGGCGAGCTCCAGGTGAACTCGTTCACGCCGAACTCTCAGGCCTTTCCCTCCGTGGCCGCCCAACCCGGCGGCCGGTTCGTCGTCGCCTGGCGGAGCGACGGTCAGGACGGAAGCTCCTACGGCGAGTTCGGGCGGCGGGTCGCCACCGACCTCATCTTCCGGGACGGGTTCGAGTCCGGCGACCTTTCGAAGTGGTCGTCCGCCGCCACCGACGGTGGCGACCTCTCCACCTCGGTGGTGGCCGCGATGAAATCCACGAGCCATGGGCTCCAGGGCGTGGTGGACGACACCGCGAGCGTGTACGTCCAGGACGACCTGCCCGACGACGAGAGCCGGTATCGCGCGCGGTTCTACTTCGACACCAACGGTTTCGACCCCGGAGAATCGGGGGGCGCGCACCGCACTCGCGTCTTCCTGGCCTTCGAGGAGGCCCCCACGCGTCGCCTGGCCGCGATCGTCCTCAAGCGCCTGGGGAGCGTCTACTCGATAGAGGGGCGCGCTCGGCTCGACGACGACAGCCAGGCCGATACCGGGTTCTTCGACATCGCGGACGGTGCTCACTTCGTGGAGATCGACTGGAAGGCCTCGAGCGGACCGGACGCGAACGACGGGACCTTCCAGCTCTCGATCGACGGGGTCGTGGTCTCGACCCTCCTCAACCTCGACAACAGCCGCAGCGCGGTCGATTTCGTGAGGCTGGGAGCGCTCAGCGTGAAGCCGACGGCCACGGGCACGCTCTTCTGGGACGAGTTCGAGTCGCGGCGCATCAACGCCATCGGGCCTTGACGGCCCGCCACCCTCGGAGGTCGTGAATGCGCAGGCCACTCCTCTGGGCCCTGTGTCTGGCCGGAACCGTCCTCGCGCGGGACGCCTGCGCGCAATCCGCGCTCGGGCCGGAGTTCCAGGTCAACACGTACACCACGAGCTACCAGTACTCGGCCGCGATCTCATCCGATTCCGCCGGCAACTTCGTCGTCGTGTGGCACAGCTACGCCCAGGACGGCAGTGACCGCGGCATCTTCGCGCGCAAGTACCTGGCCTCGGGCACGCCGGTGGGATCGTCGGAGTTCCGGGTGAACGCCTACACCACGGGTGCCCAGAAGTTTCCATCCGTGGCCTCCGATGCCAGCGGCGGCTTCGTCGTGGCCTGGCAGAGCAACACGCAGGACGGCGACAGCTACGGCATCTTCGCGCGGCGCTACGACGCCGCGGGGACGCCCGGCCCCGAGTTCCAGGTCAACACGTACACGACGAACTACCAGGGTGATCCCACCGTAGCGAGGAACGCGGCCGGTAACTTCGTCGTGGCCTGGACGAGCGTGGGGCAGGACTTGAGCATCACCGGACTGGTCGCCCGGCGTTACGATGCGGCGGGCGTCGCCCAGGGAGGTGAGTTCCAGGTCAACACGTATACGCCGAGCGTCCAAGCCGGCGCGTCCGCGGCGATGGATGCCGCCGGGAACTTCGTGGTGGCGTGGAGCAGCGTGTATCAGGACGGAAGCAGCGGCGGGATCTTCGCCCGCCGATACAACTCTGCCGGCGTCGCACAAGGAGTCGAGTTCCAGGTCAATTCCTACACCACCGGCGCCCAGGGACGGCCGTCCATCTCCATGGCCGGGGACGGGAGGTTCGTCGTGGTCTGGGACGATTACGATGGCCAGGACGGCAGTCTCGACGGATCGTTCGGCCGCCGGTACGACGCATCGGGCGTGGCCCAGGGCCCCCAGTTCCGGGTCAACAGCTACACCACGAGCTCCCAGCAGTTCCCGGTAGTGGCGATGGCCGCGGACGGCCGCTTCCTGGTGACGTGGGCCAGCTTCGGCCAGGACGGCGATTCGAAGGGCGCTTTCGCGCGCGCGTTCGACGCGGCCGGCGTGCCCCAGGGCGTCGAATTCCAGGTGAACACGTTCACGCCGAGCAACCAGGGCTTCCCGGTGGCGGCGCCCCAGCCCGCCGGTCGGTTCGTCGTGGTCTGGAACAGCGACGGCGAGGACGGGTCCCAATACGGGGTATTCGGCCGTCGGGTGGCCTTCGACGCCCTCTTCCAGGACGGCTTCGAGTCCGGCGACCTCTCGAGGTGGTCCACCGCCGCCACCGACGGTGGCGACCTCGTCGTGTCCGGGCCGGCGGCGATGAAGTTCACCAGCGCGGGCCTGGCCGGCCTCGTGGACGATACCGCGAGCCTCTACGTCGAGGACGACACGCCGGTCGACGAGAACCGGTATCGGGCGCGGTTCTACGTCGACACGAACGGCTTCGACCCCGGTGAGTCGGGAGGAGCGCACCGGACGCGCACCTTCATCGTCTTCGAGGAGGCGCCGACGCGCCGTCTGGCCGCGATCGTGATCAAGCGCCTGGGCAGCGTGTACTCGGTCATGGGGCGGGCGCGGCTGGACGACGACAGCCAGGCCGACACCGGCTTCTTCGACATCGGTCCGGGCGGCCACGTCATCGAGCTGGACTGGAGGCAGTCGAGCGGACCGGACGCGAACGACGGCTCCTTCCAGCTCTGGATCGACGGGGTGTCCCGCTCCACGCTCGTGAACCTCGACAACAGCCGCAGCGCGGTCGACTTCGTGCGGCTGGGCGCGCTCAGCGTCAAGGCGACGGCCAGCGGCACCCTGTTCTGGGACGAGTTCGAGTCGCGGCGCTTCAGCTACATCGGGCCCTGACGTCGGGAACGGCACGACCCCCACGGCGGGCGGCGATGTTGACACCCGCATTGCCGCCATCCACAATCCCCGCCTTCCCTCGCTTCCTGATCACGAGCGACGCCCGCCTCGGGGGTGCTGATTGCGCAGGCAATTCCGGGTCCCCCTCCTCGTCGCTGTCCTGTCGTTCGGTGCTCTGGCCCGGGACGCCTCCGCCCAGCTCGCGCTGGGGCCGGAGTTCCAGGTCAACACGTACACGACGCTCGGCCAGACCCTCCCGACCATCGCCACCGATTCCTCGGGCAACTTCGTCCTGGCCTGGATGAGCGTCGGCCAGGACGGCGACAGCGGCGGTATCTACGCCCGGAAGCACCTGGCCTCCGGGGTACCGCTGGGGGCGTCGGAATTCCGGGTCAACTCGTACACGACCGGCCTGCAGACGGCGCCGCGCGTCGCCTCCGACCCGAGCGGCAACCTCGTCGTCGTGTGGCAGGGCTCCGACGGCAATGTGGAGGGGGTGCGCGGCCGGCGGTTCGATGCCGCGGGGCTTCCCGGGCAAGAGTTCCAGGTCAACTCGTTCACCACCGGCTACCAGGACGCCACCGGCCTGGCCATGGACGCCGCCGGCGACTTCATCGTGGCCTGGGAAAGCAGCGACGACCACGATGGCAGCCAGTTCGGCGTTTTCGGCCAGCGCTACGACGCGTCCGGAGCGCCCCTGGGAGGTGAACTCCAGGTCAACGCCTACACCACGGGCACCCAGTACGGCCCGAGCGTGGGAATGGATGGCGCCGGGAACTTCACGGTCGCCTGGGTCAGCGTGAGCCAGGACGGCAGCGGCCTCGGCCTGTTCGCACGGCGCTATAACGCAGCGGGGACCCCGCTCGGCGGCGACTTCCAGGTCAACTCGAATCCCGCCGGCGATCAGTACGAGCCGGTCCTGGCCATGAACAAGGACGGCGCCTTCGTCGTCGTCTGGATCAGCTACGGGCCGGACGGTGACCAGCTTGGGGTGTTTGGCCGGCGCTACGACGCCTCCGGTACGGCTCAGGGCCCCGAGTTCCAGGTCAACCAGTACACCACCGGCTCCCAGGTTGTGCCCGGCGCGACCATGGCCGCCGACGGCAGCTTCGTCATCGCCTGGCGCAGCCCGGGCGAGGACGGCAGCGGCAACGGTATCTTCGCGCGGGCCTTCACTGCGAGCGGCGTGCCGCAGGGCGCCGAGTTCCAGGTGAACACGTTCACCACGGGCTCCCAGGACCTGCCGGTCCTGGCGTCCCAACCCGGCGGCCGGTTCGTCGTCTCCTGGACCAGCCTCGGCCAGGACGGCGACTCGAACGGGGTCTTCGCCCGGCGGTTCGCCGGGGACTCCATGTTCGAGGACGGCTTCGAATCCGCCGACTTCTCGAAGTGGTCGTCCGCCGCGACCGACAGCGGCGACCTCGTCCCCTCGGTCCTGGCCGCCATGCGGTCCACGGGCGTGGGTCTCCAGGGGGTGGTGGACGACACGGCGGCCCTCTACGTCGAGGACGACACGCCGGCCGACGAGGACCGCTACCGCGCGCGGTTCTACTTCGCCACGAACGGCTTCGACCCCGGGGAAGCGGCGGGGGCCCACCGGACGCGGATCTTCATCGTCTTCGAGGAGGCGCCCACCCGGCGCCTGGCCGCGATCGTGCTCCGGCGCGCCAACGGCGCCTACGCGGTGGAGGGCCGCGCGCGCCTCGACGACGACACCCAGGCCGACACCGGGTTCTTCGACATCACCAACGGCGTGCACTCCGTCGAGATCGAATGGAAGCGGTCGAGCGGACCGGACGCGAACGACGGGACGTTCGAGCTCTGGATCGACGGGGTGTCCCGCTCGACCCTGAGCGCGCTCGACAACAGCCGCAGCGCGGTCGACTTCGTGCGCCTGGGCGCGCTCAGCGTCAAGACCGGAGCGAACGGGACCCTCTACTGGGACGAGTTCGAGTCACGGCGCTTCAGCTCCATCGGGCCCTGAGCCAAGCGCCCTACTTCTCGCGAACCGGCGCTCCCAGCACGGACACCGTGCGGCGCGCGACCTCGACGTGCGGATCCGTCCCCGAGACCTGGGCCAGCTGCGCGATCGCGTCGTTCCTCGCCCCCGCCTGTGCGTACAGGATCCCGAGCAGCAGGTGCGCGTCGGGATGGGCACGGGCGGTCTCGTCCAGGAGCCGCGCCGTCGTCTCGTCCACGACCTCGAACTTCGCGAGTGGTGCGGGCGGGGCGGGAGCCGACACGGGCTGCGGCCCCCGATACGCGGTCACCTGCCACACGTAGACACGCCCTCGCGGAATTGCCTTTCCGGGTGACCAGCTCGTGCCGGCCACAGGGCCGCTCTCTGCGACCGGGTGCAGCGCCTCGTCGAAGACCGACACCGTGTACGCGTCCGCGCCCGTGAGCGGCTCCCAGCGGAATTCCGGGCGGTCGGACACGACCGCGGTGGCGAGCGGCGCGACGAGCCGGAACGACTCGCGCGGCGCCGAGCCCATGAGGACCTCGGACGCCGACCCGAGCCGGGCCACCCGCGCCGGCGGCACCGCGGCCCCGCGGTCCAGGGCCTGCTGCACTCGCTCGCGTTCCGCGGCGGGCAGTCGCTCCAGACCGGCGAGCGACGGGGGCGTCCGTGCCTCGGCCTGCCAGCGCAAGGCGGCGGGGACCAGGAATGCGAGGAACGCGGCCGCGGCGGCCGCCGCGAGCGCGTATGGGATGCGTCGCGCGCCGGACTTCCCTCGCGCCCACGTGCGCAAGGCCTCGACTTCTTCCGCGCACGGCGTGCACGCGCGGAGATGCGCGCCGGCGGCCGCCGTCTCGCTCGCGTCCAGCGTGCCGTCCACGAGCGCGGCGACCTGGGTGTCCGTGAGATGTGAGTCCACGGGAAGCATCTCCATCGGGAGATCGGGCACCGGCCGCGCGCGGCGCGCGAACGCCACCGCCCGCCCGCGGCACGCCTCACAGGCCGCGAGATGGTCGTCCACGGCGAGGAGCTCCGACGGCTCCAGCGTCCCGTCGGTGTAACCCTCGATGGCGGCGTCGCTCGGATGGTCCATCACGCCTCATCCTTCAAGGATGCGGAGACCGGTCGGATATTGCCCGGGCCCGGCGCGGTGGCTGGATCCCGCGCCTCGCGCAGCCGGGTGGCCAGCCGCTTGCGCGCCGCGCTCCGCAAGTTGATGACCTGCTGGCGCGTACAGGAGAGGCGCTCGGCGATGGCCAGGTCGTCCAGGGGCAGCCGGTTCCAGAGCTCGGCCATCTCCAAGTCGCCCAGCTCGAGCGCGGCCGCGATCTCCCGGATGCTGGCCACGCCCGTGATCGGCAGGACCCAGAGCATCCCGGCGCCGGTGCCGTCGCGCAGGTTCAAGAGCAGGGCGAACCGCTGGCGCAGGGGGAGGGCGCGGACCTCGTTCCACATCCGCTCGGTGAGCTGGCGCCGGTCGAGGGCGACGTCCGCGGGAACCACGGTCCGGTCGGCCAGCGACTCGAGGTCGCGCGAGCCCTCGCGCTTGTCCGAGGGCTCGGGGACGAGCGCGGCCACCGATCCCACCAGCCGGTCGAAATCGACGGGCCCCCCGATCGCCTGCAGGATCGCGCCGACGAGGGTGGCCTCGTCCCGCCGCGCCCCCCGCGGCGCCGTCCAGCGCAGCCACCGCTCGGGCTCGGCGAGCAGCCGGTCCAGCGACCGGCCGGCGTCGGCGCTGGCGGCGGCCGGCCTCCATCGGGCCAGGCCGCAGGCCAGTCCGTCCGGCGTCGTCCAGAGCGCGAAGCGCCGGTCGTGGGTGAGGACGTAGCGGATGCGGTTCTTCAGCCGAGAGCGCCCGGGATGGCGGCGTCGCAGGTAGTGGGCGAACGCGTTGTAGGTGGTCACGGCCGTGTAGTCGGCGAGGCTCTCGATCGGGTCCAGGCGGGGGTCGGCGCGCAGCGCCTGGAGGCGGGACACCACCGCGAGGAGGACGTCCGCGGCGATGTCCTCGACGTCCTCGCGGGAGGCGTCACCCGCCCCGCGCGCGTGCGCCCGCAGCTTGTGGGCGGCGATCCGGCGGGCCAGGGGCGCCGCCTCCTCCTCGATCAGCCGCGACAGGCGGGCCTCGGCCTCGGCCGCGTCCGTCGCCTCCACGAAACCGCGCAGGGCCGGATCGATCATGGCTCAGTACGGGTTCCCGACGAGGACGAACCCCGCCCAGTAGAAGGGGTGCGCGTAGCGCGGCTGGCGCAGGACCTCGAGGCTGGCCTGGCGGAGGAGCCCGGCCTTGCTCGCACCGGTCCCTGCGGCCAGGCCGCGGTGGAACGCGATCATCAGCTCGGTGGTGCTCGTCGCCTCCACCTTCCACTGGCTCACGAGCAGCGCCCGCGAGCCCGCCACGAAGGCCGCCCACATCGTGCCCACGATCCCTTCCCCGGGCGCGATCCGGCCGCGCCCCGACTCGCAGGCGGACAGGATCAAGAGGTCGGCGGTGAGCCGGAGGTCCATCATCTCCCAGGCCTCGAGCAGCCCGTCCTCCGACGATCCGCTCGTCCCCGGGGAGAGCACCACGTGCGAGTAGAGCGGGCTGGCCTCGTCGAGCTCCCCGTGGGCGGCCAGGTGGAGGATGGAGTAGCGCGGCGCCTCCGTCTTGAATCGGTCTTCCCGTGCCTCCGGTCCCAGGTAGAGCGCCCGGCGCGCCGGTTCGTAGAGGTCCGCGATCTCGCGGGCCTGCCGCTCGCCGAAGTCGGCCTTGCCCATGGCGAGGAGGCTCGGAGGACCTTCGCGCACCGCCCGAGGGCGGAGCGTCTCGCGCAGCACGGTGAGGGACGGCGCGTACGACACCGCCGCCGACTCGATCAGGTAGCGGCCGGCCGGGTCGCGCAGGGCCTGGAACGGGACCTCCCAAAGGGCGCCGTCCGGCACCACGACCAGGTGTGTCTTCCCGGCCAGCCGCGTCCGCGCCGGAGCCAGCAGGCGCTCGTACAGGGCACGCGCGTCGTCGCCGAACGCGAGGTCGCGTCCGGCCATCCGCTCGCGCATCCGGCGCGCGCTCTCTTCCAGCGCACGGCGGCCGAGGCCGAGGGGGTACGCGTCGAGCCGGACGCGGCCGCCCTCCCTCGCCAGCACGAACAGGTACGCCTCATCGTCGAGGACCACGTATTCGAGGAGGGCGACGGAGGGGTCAGGCAGGAGCGCGGCCGCCTCCGCCACCGCGAACGGCGCCGCCCGTCCGCGCTGGACCGGCAGCTCGGGATGGCGGGAATAGACCGCGGTCTGGAAGGCCTCGAGCGCGCGCCGGCGCGTGTCCCGCTCCGTCTCGAGGGCGGGGACGCGCGCGGGATCGGGCGTCTCCTCCTGGCGCTCGCCCTGGAGGGCGCGGTTGGCCGACACGAGGGCGGCCTGGAGCCCTCGCTCCTCGTGTCGCTCCTCCTGCGTCATCCGGCCCGCGACGTCGGCGCGGCCCTTCTCCAGGAGAAGGGCCAGCTCGCGCGCCTTCGACCGCTCCGCGATCTCGAGGGCCTCCGCCGTCGCCCCTCGCGCCAGGGCCAGGGCCAGGAGCTCGTGGTACGGGGAGAGCCGGCCCTCGAAGAAGCCTTCCACGCTCGGCTCGCCGCCCGCCTGGAGGCGCAGCTCCTCGATCACGGCCACCGCGCGCTCGAGCGCGCGCCGGGCCTCGTCTGCTCGGCCCAGCGTCCGATAGGCCCGGGCGGAGAGCGTCTCCGCCTCCCAACGCAGCTCCGGCTGCTCGATGGCGCGCGCGATCTCGACGGCGCGGCCGGCGCGGAGGAGCGCGTTCCGGGGCCTTTGCGCCGCGAGGTCCAGCGCGGCCAGGCCGCTGAGGGACTCGGCGATGCCCGCCTGGTCCTTCAGGGTCTCGCGCGCCGCGAGGGCGCGGCCGAGGAGGTCCTTCGCCTCCGAGAGCCGTCCCTCCTCCAGCGCCATCCGCCCGAGGTCGTGCAGGTCGCGGGCGGCGATGCCCCGGTACCCGTCGCGCTGGCTCAGGCGCAGGCTCTCGCGGTAGTTCGCGACCGCGCGCGTCCGCTCGCCCAGGCGCCGGGCGGCGGCCGCGATGTTGGCCAGGCCCTCCGCGAGCTGGACGTCGCCGCCCATCTTCGCGTTCATCCCAAGGGCCCGCTTGTAGGCGTCGATGGCCAGGCGGTAGTCACCCTCGGAGAAGTGCACCTCCCCGATGTTGTTCAGCGTCTCCATCGTGCCCCAGGTGTCGCCGATCTCCTGGCGGATCTTCAGCGCGCGGTAGAACACCTCGAGGGCGCGCGCGTAGGCGCCCTGGGCGCGCAGGATGGTGGCCACGGAATGGGCGGCGGTGGCCACGCGATAGGGATCGCCGAGAGCTTCCTGCATGGCCAGGCTGCGACGGCAGTAGGCGAGCGCTTCCGGGTACTCGCCCCGCTCGAAATGCACGAGGCCGACGTTGTTGGTGACCACCGCCGCCCGCGCGCGATCGCCGTGGCCTTCGAAGACGGGCAAGGCCTGCTCGTAGGCCTGGAGGGCCTCGTCGAGAGAGCCCAGGCTGCGGTGGACGTTCCCGACGTTGTTGAGGGCGCGGGCGCCGCCGATCTCGTCGCCGGCGGAGCTCCAGAGGCGGAAGGCCTTCTCGTACGGCTCGAGCGCGGCACCCGGCTCGCCCAGGATGTTCTTGTAGTTCCCGATGCTGTTCCAGGTCTCCGCCTGCCCCGCGGCATCGCCGAGGCTCTCGTAGATCCCGAGCGCCTCGTCGAGCATCGGAGGGATGGGCGCGAGCTTTCCCTGGACGCCCAGGGCCTCGACGGAGGCGAGGAGGGCGAGCGCGACCTCGCGCTCGGCCCCGATGCGCCGCGCGATTCCCTCCGCGGTGCGGAACGCGTCGAGGGTCTTCGCGGCGTCGGCCCCCGCCGGCCCGTCCTTCCGGCCGGCGGCGACGAGGGCGCGGGCGACCTCGGCGGTGGCGTATTGAGGAAGGGCCAGGAGCGGCTCCCGCTCGTCCGCGCGCGCGGCGAGCAGCCGGGCGGCCAGCGCGTCCGGTCCGTCGTCCGCGATCGTCGCGTCCACGGCGGGAGCGGTCGCCGCCAGGCACACGGCGAGCGCGAGGATTCGAGCCGCGCCGGACATTGGACTCCGCGACGGTAATACCACAGGTGTCCGTGGGTACGACGTTTTCCCGCCGGAGGTTCCGGCGTGCAGGGGCTCACCGGACGTGCGGCCGGTCACTGGCCGCTGAACATCACGGGCGGCGGCCGCGTAGGAGCGTCTACAGGCAGGTATGACCCGGGAATCGATCCGCTCGCCGCTCGGAGGCCTCCTCGACGAGATCCGCGAGGAGATGGTGGCCGCCTCGAGCGCGCGCCCCTCGCCTCTCCCCCTGCCGTCCGGCGCTCCCGAGCCCGACCTGAGGCTCGAGGCCGGCGTCGTGAGTGGCGCGTCGGGGCGAGTCGGCGGGAACCGGCCCTGGCGCTGGGCCATCGCGCTCGCGATCCACCTGGCGGCCCTCGGTGCCGTCGTCGTCACGCCGCTGATGAGATCGGACGACTTGCCCGCGCCCGTCGCCGGCACGAACGTCCTGTTCGTCCAGCCCGCTCTGGCTCCGCCGCCGCCCCCGGCCGCGCCCGCGCTGCCGCGGGCCGCGACCCCTCGCGAGCGGCGCAAGGCCGCCGAGGCTGCCCACGTGGAGAGAGCCGCGGCCGTGATCGCGCCCGTAGCCCGGACGGAGGACCCGATCGACGGCGGTCCGCCCGCACCACAGGCGCCGGCGATCGAAGACGGCGTTCCCGGCGGCGTCGAGGAGGGCGTTCCCGGCGGGATCGTCGGGGGCGTCCTCGAGCCACGTCCGGCCGATCCCGAGCCGGGTGCGCCCGTCCGCGTGGGCGGCGCGGTGAGGGAGCCGAGGAGGATCAAGAACGTCCCGCCCGTCTACCCCGACATCGCCGCCCGCAGCAACGTCGAGGGGGTCGTGCTGCTCGAGGTGACGATCCGGCCCGACGGCCACGTGGACGACGTCCGCGTCCTGCGCAGCATCCCGCTGCTCGACGCGGCCGCCATGGCCGCCGCCCGGCAATGGGTGTTCACCCCGACGCTCGTCGGGGGCGTGCCCATGCGCGTCTCGATGACCGTCTCCGTGCGGTTCAGCCTGACCCAGCGCGCGTCCGCCTCGTAGCGTCGCGGCGCCAGACCTGCATCGGCCCCTGAGGGACCCCGGGGGCGCGGGTCGGCGAGGTTGGCGGAGAGAGGGGGATTCGAACCCCCGGAGGACTTTCGCCCTCACGTGATTTCCAGTCACGCCGATTCAGCCTGGCTCTCGCATCTCTCCGCGAGCTCGCGGCGGCGTCACGTGGACGGGCCGCGCCGGCTGGGACTCTTCGTAACTTATACGATGGGCGGCGCCTCCACAACCGCCGGGCGCGGGGCCAAAGTTGCCGGGCACGGCCAGCCCCCATCTGTAGTAGCCTAGATCCAGGGTCGGCCGGACGTGGATCCCGGCCCTGCGCAACGCGAGGCGCCCCAACCCCGCCAGGCCCGGAAGGGAGCAACGGTCGGGCGCTCTCGAGTGTGCCGCAGGACAGCCGGGGTTCACGTCGGGCCGGCCCTCCCCATCCCATGCCCTACCTCGTCCTCGCACGGAAATGGCGTCCCCGGACCTTCGACGAGGTCGTGGGCCAGGCCACCGTCACGCGCACCCTCAAGAACGCGCTGGCCTCGGGACGGATCGGGCACGCGTTCCTGCTCTCGGGCGCGCGCGGAGTGGGCAAGACCACGACCGCGCGCATCCTGGCCAAGGCCCTCAACTGCGGCAAGGGCGAGGGCCCCACCGCCGAGCCCTGCGGGGAGTGCGCCTCCTGCCTGGAGATCACGGCCGGCACGTCGCTCGACGTGCAGGAGATCGACGGCGCCACCCACAACGGGGTCGAGCAGGTCCGCGAGCTGCGCGAGAGCGCGCGCTACAACCCCGCGCGCGACCGCTTCAAGATCTGGATCATCGACGAGGTCCACATGCTCTCCACGGGAGCGTTCAACGCGCTCCTGAAGACGCTGGAAGAGCCGCCGCCGCGCGTCAAGTTCATCTTCGCCACCACCGAGTACCACAAGATCCCGGACACGATCCTCTCCCGCTGCCAGCAGTACGACTTCCGCCTGATCCCGGCCCGGGAGCTGCTGGCCCACCTGCGCCAGGTCGCGGAGGGGGAAGGCATCGAGGTCTCGGACGACACGCTGGCCCGGCTGGCCCGGGCCGCGGAGGGGAGCGCGCGCGACGCCCTGAGCCTGTTCGACCAGGTGCTCTCGTTCAGCGGACACGCGGTGAAGGACGAGGACGTGTCCGCCCTGCTCGGCCTCGTGGACCGCGAGCTGCTCCTGGCCGCCTCGCGGGCGGTGGCGGCGGGCGACAGCATGGCCGCCCTGGAGCTGGTCGAGCGGCTCTCCGACTACGGGGCCGACTACCGGAACTTCACCCGCGAGCTGATCCTGCACTTCCGCGAGGTCCTGCTCCTCAAGGTGGCGCCGGGCGAAAGCGGGCTCCTCGCGCAGATCGTCCCCGAGGAGCGCGAGCGGCTGCGCCCCGTCGCGGCCGCGCTCTCGGAGGAGGACCTGCTCCGGATCTTCGAGGCCCTGGCCAAGGCGGAGACGGACATGCGCCTGGCCCCGGATCCCCGGGTGACGCTCGAGATGGCGCTGCTCAAGATCGTCCAGATGCGACGGCTGCTGCCGTTCGCGGACCTCCTGGCGCGGGTGGAGCGGCTGGCCGGCGGCGGGCCGGCCACCACCACCACGGCCACGGCGCCCGTGCCGGCGCTCGCCCCGGTACCTTCGGCGCGAAAGGAAGTCGCACCCGCGCCGCGGGCGACGCCGCGCCCCGAGCCCGCGCCCGAACCGCCGGCGCCACCCCCGGCGGCAATCGTTCCCCCCACCGCGGCCGAGGGGGCCGGTGCGATCCTCCAGGCGATGCTGGCCCATGCGCAGTCGAGGCCGTCGCTCGCCCAGGCGCTCCGATCGGCCCGCGTGCACGAGGAGGGCGACGCGCTCGTGCTCGAGGTGGCGCCCGACTACTTCGCGATGGCGAGCATGCACGCCGAGGAGTACCGCGAGCTCGCCCGCAAGGCCTCGGGGCGTCCCCTGAAGGTGAAGATCGCCGCCGCCGCGGCGGAGCCCGGGCCGGCGGGCGCGGAGACCGCGCCCGCGCCCGCCGATCGAAAGAAGGAGAAGCTCCTCGAGGAGGCCTCGCGCGAGCCGGCGGTGCAGGAGGCGCTCGACCTGTTCGGCGGGCGCGTCGTCGACGTGCGCGAGAGCAAGGGCTAGCGAGGAGCGCGGCGCCGCGCCGCGGCGGCCCAGCGGTGGGGGGTTTCAGGGGGGGACGCGAAGCCGCGAGCGGATGATGGGCGAGTCCCCCCCCTGAGATAAGATGCCCCCATGAACCCCTTCGGCAACCCGCAGAAGCTCATGAAGCAGCTCCAGCAGGCGCAGGAGCGCGTTCAGCGGGAGATCGACGCCCTGGAGATCGAGGCCACCTCCGGCGGGGGCATGGTCAAGGTCGTCATGGACGGGCACAAGGCGCTCAAGAGCCTGCGCATCGACCCGGAAGTGGTCAGCAAGGACGACGTCGAGATGCTCCAGGACCTCGTCACCGCCGCCGTCAACGAGGCCTCCCGCAAGGTGGACGAGGCCATCCAGGAGAAGATCGGCGGTCTGACCGGCGGCATGAAGATCCCGGGCCTCTCCTGATCGCTCGCGTTCAGGCGCCGGGGCGGCAGAGCCTGAGCACGACGTCGACCAGGGCCGAGGCCTCCACCGGCTTGGTCACGAGGTCCTGGAACCCCGCGCGCTGCGCATCCCGGCGGTTCTCGAACGAAGGGTGGGCGGTGATGGCCACCGCCGGCACCGAGCTTCCCGCCCCGGGCGCGAGCAGCCGCACCTGCCGGATGAGCTCGAAGCCGTCCATGTCCGGCATGTAGACGTCGCAGAGGAGGAAGTCGAAGCGCGACCTGCGGAGGAGGCCCAGAGCGTCCCGGCCGGTGCCCGCGCTCTCGACCTCCGCGCCCTCCGCGCGCAGCATCGAGCAGAGGATGGTGAGGGCCACGCGGTCGTCGTCCACGACCAGGATGCGACGTCCGACCAGCCGCGCGGGGGAGGAGAAAGCCACAAACGCGCAAATGTACACGCCTCCGCCGCCCGTCTCAAGCGCCTCGCTCGCTCCAGACTCGGGCCGGAGGGTCCCGATGCCGGCGCACCGCGGACGCGCGAGGCGGGGAGCCGCCGTCACCGCCGTCGCGACCCTGGTCGTCGCCTCCGGGTGCGGCAGCGGCGCGCGCGTGGACTTCACGGCCGCTCACCCGGCGCCTTCGGCCGCGCCGGCCGCCCAAGCCGCGTCGTCCAGGCCCGGCGCTCCCGCGCCTCCCAGCCGCGCCCCGTCGCCCCCCAGCGACCGCGTGGTGCTCGGCGGCGGAGGAGGGCAGAGCCTCGGGCAGGCCCGGGCGCCCGTGGTGATGGTGGAGCTCACGGACTACGAGTGCCCGTTCTGCCGGCGCTACCAGCGCGACACCTTCCCGCTCATCAAGCAGAAGTACGTCGATACGGGGAAGGTGCGCTACGTCGTGCGCGATCTGCCCCTCGACATCCACCCGCACGCCGCCACCGCCGCCGAGGTCGCACGCTGCGCGGCCGCCCAGGGGAAGTTCTGGCCGATGCGGCAGGCCCTGCTCGCCGACCGCGAGGGCTTCTCCGCCGAGCGCTACGCCGTCCTGGCCGGTGACGCCGGGCTGGCGCCGGCGGCGCTGCGCACCTGCCTGGACCAGGGACGCTTCCGTGACGCGGTCAAGGCCGACCGCGCGGACGCCCTGGCCGCCGGTTTCGACCGCACGCCCTCCTTCTTGATCGGCCGCGAGACCCCGAAAGGCATCGCGGGGGTTCGCGTGGTGGGGGCGGCGCCCTACTCCGCCTTCGCCGCCCGCATCGAGGAGCTGCTCCGCGCCCGCTGAGGCGTCCGGAGTCCTGGACGGCCTCGGCGCCGGCCGGACTGTCCCTTGCCTGGCGCGGCGCGCCTGCATATAGTCTCGACGCGAACACCCGCCGCGTTCCCGTTCGGGGCAAGGAGGCCTCCATGACGACGCTCACCCGATCACTTCTCATCGCGCTCCTCGCGCTCGGCCTGGCCGTGCCCGTGCTGGCGCAGTCCCAGGCGACGACGGGCGTCATCGAAGGCACGGTCCTGGACGCGAGCGGGGCCCCCGCCCCCGGAGTCAGCGTCACGATCCGCAACACCGCGACCAACTTCGAGCGCGCCCTCACCACGGACGGCGGCGGGCGCTTCCGCGGCCTGCTGCTGCCGCTGGGCCCGTATCGCGTCACCGTCGCCCTGGCCGGCTTCGCTACCCTCGTGCGCGACGGGATCAACCTCGCCGTGGGCCAGACCATCAACCTGGACCTGACCCTCAAGGTATCGACCGTCCAGGAAGAGGTCGTGGTCACGGGGGCGGCCCCGCTGGTCGAGACCACGCGCGCGGAGGGCTCCGACCGCATCGACGACGCCGCCATCCGCGGCCTCCCCAACAACGGGCGGAACTTCCTCGACTTCACGAAGCTCACTCCGGGCGTGAGCATCGTGCAGGGCCCGGACGGCGACGAGCTCACCGTCAACGGCCAGAAGGGCATCGCCAACAACATCTCCGTGGACGGGGCCGACTTCAACAACCCGTTCTTCGGGGAGCAGCGCGGCGGACAGCGGCCGGCCTTCACCTTCAACCTCGACGCGGTCAAGGAGGTGGTGGTGGTGGCGGAAGGCGCTCCCGCCGAGTTCGGGCGCAGCAACGGCGGGTTCGTCAACGTCGTGACCAAGTCGGGCACCAACGACTTCCACGGCACCGTGCACGGCTACTTCAAGAACCAGGGGCTCTCCTCCGCCCCCAAGCGCGGCGACGGGACCACCGCCCCCAAGACGGACTTCAACCAGCAGCAGGCCGGGTTCACGCTGGGCGGGCCCATCGCCAAGGACAAGGCGTTCTTCTTCACCGCCCTCGACTACCAGCGCGGCCGCTCCACCAAGCAGACCGACCCCTCGCGCATCGAGCAGCGGCTGGTCGACTTCTTCGCCGCCCTGGGCAGCCCGAACGAGAACGGCCCCATCGATCGCACCAACGACGCCCGCGTGTTCCTGGGCAAGATCGACTGGCAGCTCAACCCGACGAACCTCCTCACCCTGCGCTACAACTACACCTGGTCCGAGCAGCAGAACGGCACCTTCGACGTGGACTCCTGGGGCACGAGCGCGAACGCCATCGAGAAGGACTATTCCCACGCCGGCAGCGGGTCGCTGATCTCGAGCCTCTCCGCCAGCGTGCTCAACGAGCTCCGCTTCCAGTTCGCGCGCGAGTACCGGCCGCGGCCCTACGACGGCCCCAACGTCACCGGCCAGAGCCGGCCCCTGCCCGACACCGCCTTCGACTTCGGCCGCGGCTACCGTTTCGGCGAGCCCTTCTTCATCCCCGTCGACTACTACGACCAGCGCATCCAGCTCAACGACAACATCTCCCTCATCCGCGGCAAGCACGCGATCAAGGCCGGCTTCGAGGCCAACCTGGTCAAGAGCGT
>JBGPBV010000123.1:0-21341 GCA_041481445.1 Vicinamibacteria bacterium | reverse complement strand
GTCCCCTTCGCCACCGCCGGCACGAAACGGTCGAGGTCCGCGGGCGGATAGTCGATCACCTTCTCCTGCTCCGCGCTCATGTAGCAGGCCATGAGCAGGCGGGTGACGTCGAGGCCGGCGTGGAAGTCGAGCCAGGGTTGGACCCCGTCGAGGAAGCAGCGGGTGAAGAAGCGGTTCTCGCCCTCGTAGCCGTACTCCGCGGTCTCGTTGCCCACCACCGGCATCAGGCCCTGCTCCGCGTTCTGCTTCTCGACCAGGTCCTCTCCCGCCTCGCCCTTGAGGCGGCGGCTGAAGAAGACGCGCGCGCCGGCGTCGAGCGAGCTGGCCGACATCGAGTACTCGGGGCCGAGCAGCTCCAGGCTGAGCCGCAGGCCCGCCCCCACGAAGCACCAGGAGGTCGTGGCCTCGGTCATGACCTTGAGGCCCTTGGGGTCGACGTACTGGATGGTCGCGCGCGCGAAGTCCTCCGCCGGCGCCTTCCGGTAGTCGACCTCCGCGCCCATCATCTCCTCGAGCAGGTCCGCGTACTCCGGGCGCGACCACTTGAGGGACGCGATCTGGGCCGAGACCTTGAGCGGCCGGAGGGTGTCGCGCGGCGCGCCGGGCGGAGTGAGCAGGTGCCGGCCCACCTCCACGCTGTGGCACATCATGTCGTTGAGGACGCCGCCGCCCTGCAGGTCGCCCCGCCAGAACCAGGGCATGTGCGGCCCGCTGTGCTCCTCGGCCGCCCGCGCCAGGTAGGGACGGCCGGAGAGCGCGGCCCCGCGCGCCCAGACGATCTCGCGGCCGCGCTCCAGGCCGGGGCTGAAGAGCTGGTCCTCGAGGTAGCCGTGGAGCACGCCCGCCTTCTCGACCAGCTCGACCATGCGGCGGCCCTCCGCGGCATTGCGCGCGAGCGGCTTCTCGCAGGCGATGCCGACCAGCTTGCCGCCTCGCCCGAGGGCGTCCACGACCGCCTCCATGTTCTCGACCCGCGCGTGGTTCGGCCCGCAGATCCAGAGGCAGTCGATCTCGGGGGCGGCCACCATCTCCTCGATGGAGGCGAAGGCGCGCGCCTCCCCGATGCGGAGGGAGCGGGCGAGGACGGCCGCCTCCTCCGCCCGCCCGCGGTTCGGGCTCCAGATGCCGCGGACGTCCGCGTCCCGCACGCCCACCCACGACCGCAGGTGGAAGCGCGTGATGAAGCCGCTCCCGATGAATCCGACACCGAGACGGCTCTTGGCGGGCATGGGCGTCCTCCAGGGGGACGGATGACTAGGGCTGGGCGATGGACCAGATGCCGCGGCCGTGGGTGGCCGCGTAGAGCCGGCCGTCGGGCCCGGCGTGCACGTCGAAGACGGTGGTGTAGGGCAGGTTCGAGCCCAGGCGCGACCAGGAGGCGCCGTCGCTCGTGGACACGATCACGCCGAGGTCGGTGGCGACGACCAGCTTGCCCTTCCCGATCAGGACGTCGTTCACGGGCAGGTCCGGCATGTTCCCGCTGACGTTGGCCCAGGTCACGCCGCCGTCGGTCGTCTTCCAGAGATGGCCGAGGCCGGCCCCCGCCCCCTCGGTCCAGCGCCGCGAGAAGCCGTTGAAGCCGACGTACACCGTGCGCCCGCTCGCATCCGCCGGGTCCATGACCAGCCCGGAAACGTACCGGTTGGGCAGCCGGGGGGGAAGCGGGAGCTGGCGCCAGGTCCCCCCGACGTTCGTGGAGAGGCCGCGGGCGAAGGAGTCGGGATCGCAGGGCCCGCACCAGGCCGACCAGATGACGTCGTTCTGGCTGGCCACCACCGTCGTCGAGCGTCCCGCCCCGTTGTTGAAGACGGGCACCCAGTCCGCTCCGCTCTGGATCGCGAAGCCGCGCGTGTTGACCCAGACGTACTGCCCGCCCGCGACCCAGTGGCCGGGAAGGGCGGTGTCCGCCTCGAAGGGGGCCACGAACCTCGGATGGGGGTCGTGCGGGTCCACGTCGCGCACGGAGGCGAAGCTCCCGTCCGAGCGGCCACAGGTCTCGGTGACCTGCATGGCGAGGAAGACGTACTCCTGGAGGATGCGGCAGCCGTCGCTCGGGTCGACCAGGACGTCGCCGCCGTCGCCACCGAAAGGCGAGCCCATCTTCCCCGCGCCCGTCCCGTCCTCGGGCAGCAGCAGGGAGCCGCCGTTGTCCTGGAGGCCGCCGGACACCGCGACGCCCCCCGGCACTCGCCCCACCCCCACCGAGTAGTACTGCAGGGTGCGGAGGCCCGCGTTGAGGTTCTGCCAGTCGGTGGCGTGGCCGCGGGCATCGACCGATCCGCGCAGGGGGCGGGCGAACAGCCCGCCGTCGTTGCCGACGTACACCTTGCCCGCGGCGATCGCGATCGCGTGCTGGTCGGGATGCGTGGTGGGGGGGCAGGTGTTGACGCCGTCGAGGGTGGACCAGCACTCGAAGTCGAAGTTCCAGTAGGCCCCGACGGCGTCCCACTGGACCCCGCCGTCCGTCGTCTCGTACACCTCCTCGAGGCCGACGAAGACGTGGTCGGGATCGTCGGGATCGACGTCGAGGAACTGGTTGTACCGGGCCTGGATCCCCGGATGGTAGAAGGTCGCCGAGTGGAGGGCGGAGCCGGAGTCGCCCAGCGAGGCCGAGGTGGCGATCCTGGCCCAGGGCCCGGCCACGCTCCCGCTGGCCGAGACGTAGACGCCGCGCAGCGCGGTGCCCTCGGAGCCCGCTTCGCGGCCCACCCGCTCGACCAGCGCGTAGAGCCGGGACCCGTCGCGCGCGTAGGCCAGGCTCGACCGGCCGATCTCCTGCCGGTGAAGGGCGCCGCCCGGCTCGACATGGCGGAAGGTCTCCCCGCCGTCCGTCGAGAGATAGAAGCCGCCCGTCGCCGCTTCCTCCCGCCACGCGCAGTTGGCGATCACGCGCTGCCCGCCGCTGCTCGGATCGACGGCGACGTCGTGGCAGGCGTTGCGGTCGGCGGACTCGAGGTCGGGCTCGTCCGCCGCCTCCGGGGAGGGAGAGAGCACGCGCCGCCAAGCGCCGCCGCGTGTGCCCGCGGCGTGCTTCCACACGCCTTGCGAGGTCGCGGCGTAGACGGCGCCGAAGCCGTCGAAGCGCAGCTTACCGGTGGACGTGCCCTCCAGCTCCACCCCGCCCACGCGGTCGCCGAGCGCGAAGACCGCCGTCCGGGGCCGGGCCAGGCGGTAGACGCCGGTGCCGACGAAGGCCGTCGTTCCCGAGCCGGCCTCACCGGTGGCCAGCCAGAGGGCGCCGTCGGGAGCGAGGCGGAGGTCGCCCACGGAGAGGGCGGGGATGCCATCGGTCAGGGGAGCCCAGGACGCGCCGGAGTCCAGCGATCGGAAGACCCCGCCCACCCCCCCGACGTAGAGGGCGCCCCCGCCGACCGCGATCCCGGTGACGCGGCCGGATGCGAAGCCCCAACCCCCGCTGGAGTTCGACGCCACCGGATCCCGGTAGCGCGGGTCGTCCACGTCGTACGGACGGGTCGTGACCTCGGACCACGCGCGCCCGGAGACGGGCAGGCTGCCCAGCGCCGCCAGCCCGGCGGAGTAGGCCCCCGGGCGCACGACCCCGGGCGCGCGGCGAGCCTGGGCGAACTGCTCGGCGGCGGCCAGCGCCTCGGTGGTCTCGTCCCCCGCCTCGCCCATCTGCGGGCGGCGCTCGCGCCGGCCATGGGGTGCCTTCGCGGCGGCCCCCTGGCCGTCGGGTGGGAGCGGCCACGCCGTGACCGCCACCAGGCTGGCGGCGGTAAGCACGGTCGAGACACGCGCAGCGCGCTTCATCGGCGGATCGTTACCGTCCGCCGATCGTAAAGAGCGCGCGCGGGGGTGTCAACGAAGCCGCCGGCAATGAAGGCGCCGCGAGCCCCGGACGGCGCCGGTTGGTGCTACGCTTTTAACACCGGTGGTCCGCGTGGCCCCGGTCTGTTCGATGAGCATCAGCGCCCCGTGGCACGATCGCCTGGCCGAGCCCCTCTCGAGGGAGCACCTCGTCCAGGTCTACCGCGACGACCGCGTCCTGGTCGAGGCGGTGTCGCTCTACGCCGGGCGCGGTCTCGGGAAGCAGGAGTCGGTCGTGCTCGTCGCCACCGAGGCCCACCTGGCCGCGATCGACTCGCGCCTGCGCCACGCCGGGTTCGAGTTGGAAGACCTCGAGGCCTGGGGTCAGCTCACGATGATCGAGGCCTCCCAGCTCCTCTCGCGTTTCATGGTGGACGGGCGGATCGACGCCGCGCGGTTCCGGTCCGTCCTGGCCGACATCATCGAGGGAGCGCGCGGCCGCGGGCGCTATCCGCGCGTGCGCATCTACGGCGAGATGGTGAACCTCCTCTGGAGGCACGACCCTGCCGCCACCCGCTGCCTCGAGGAGCTGTGGAACGAGGCCATCCAGGCCCATTCGGTGTCGCTCTTGTGCGGGTACGGCGTTCGTGAGGAGGACGGCGCGGACCGTGCCTTTCCTCACGACCTGCGCGCCCTCCACTCGCACCTGATCCCGGTCGAAGCGGGCTGCTTCTAGCCCTCTTTCGCCCCCGTGGGTCACCGCGGGGGAGGAACCGGATCGGGGTCCCGGTCGATCGTCACCAGCGGCGACGTGCCGCGGCGCATGTCCTCGAGGGCATCCCGCTCGAAGAAGCGCACCCCGCTCCCGCCGTGGCCCTGGCCCGTCAGCAGGTCCACGTCCCCGTCTCCGTCCCAGTCGCGCGCGTCCAGGCCCGAGATCATCTGGTCCGTCCAGGGCGCGAGCACGGTCTCGCCCTCCGCCGGGCCCGCGAAGACGGGCTTGGCTCCCGGCCCGCCCGCGTCCGTGCGCCTCCAGACCCGGCACTCGTTCTCGAACTCGCAGGCGAGGAAGTCCTTCCGTCCGTCCCCGTCCCAATCGACGAAGTCGCCGAGGTTGGGCCGGGTGACGTCGATCTCCACCGCCGCCGGCCCCGCCTTGATCCACTTCGGGGCGGCGAGCACGGGCTGGGTGCGCGTCCCCACGTTCCGGTAGTAGAGGAAGCCGCGGTCGTTCCGGGCGTCCGCGTTCCGCGGCGGCCAGTCGGGGTTGGCGGTCGGCCCTTCGCCGACCATCGCGAACAGGAGGTCGGGAAGGCCGTCGCCGTTCCAGTCACGCACGAGCACGCTGCCGCGCGACGTTCCGTCGATCGGACGACCCTCGGCGGCGAGGCGGCGGCCGCGTCCGAGCACCGGCCGCGCGTCCGTCCCCTCGTTCAGGAAGAGCCACACCCATCCGCGGCCGTCCGCCACCACGAGGTCCTTCCGGCCGTCCCCGTTCCAGTCCGCGACGTCCACCCGCGCATAGCCGGCCAGGCGCGCTTCCGGCTCCTCCCCGTAGACCTTGAGGGGCTGGCCGGCGGCGCGGATCCGCTCGCCGGGCGCGAACACGGGGAAGAGCGCGTCGGTGGTGTTGCGGAAGAGCCATACGAACCCGTCGGTGTCGCCGACGACGAGGTCGACCCGTCCGTCGTCGTCCCAGTCCACCGCCCGCACGCCGTTCTGCCGCACGGCATCGATCGGGTGGAACCCCTCGGTGAACGGGGCGCCGCCGGCCGCGTCGCGCGCCTCGAAGCGCGGGGCGGTCCGCGTGCCCACGTTCTTGAAGAGGCGTCCATGGACGCGTGGCTGGTCGCCTTGGTGCGTACGCTCCCAGTAGCGGCCGACGGCGACGTCGAGGAGCCCGTCGCCGTCGAAGTCGGCGACCTTCACCCCTGCCTTGGCGTCCATGTAGTCGAAGAAGAAGAGCAGGCGGCCGACGGCGAGCCGGGGCTGCGCGCGCGTCCCCACGTTCTCGAACAGGAACACGCGTCCCTCTTCCGTCCCCACCACGAGGTCGAGGTCTCCGTCGCCGTCGAGGTCGGCGGCGTCCGCGCTCGTCGTCTCCACCTGGATGGGCACGCCGTTGGCGGCGAGGTACTCGCCGTCCGCGATCTGCATGTCCTCCACCCGCCGGCTCGTGCCGACGTTGCGATGGAGGGCGATCAGCCCGTCCGCGAAGCTCAGGACGTCGAGACGCCCGTCGCCGTCCCAATCCACGAAGGCGATGCGATCGGTGAGGGGCACGCCGGACACCGTGGCCAGCGGGCCGCGGTCCTGGAAGGTGAGCGGCCCGCCGGGCACGGTCACGTTCTCGTAGCGCACGACGCGATTGATGTACGGGCCCGCGGCGAACGTCACGAACAGGTCCGGGTCGCCGTCGCCGTCCCAGTCGGCGAAGGCGGGGGAGAGCCAGGCGCGGTGCCCGTCGTCGCTCGGGAACACGAGGGGAGCGCCGGCCGAAGTCAGCCGGCCGCGTTCGACGAGCCGGCCGCCCCCGGCGCCAAGGTAGACCTCGAGGAACGGCTCGGTGCCGCCGGTCACGAGGTCGAGGCGGCCGTCCCCGTCGAGGTCGACCCAGGCGTCGTGCGCGCTGGCCGCCCTCTCGCGCCGGCCGTACGCCTCCGCGAAACGATCGCCGTCGCCGACGAGGCCGGGATACCGCTGGGGCCGGCCCCGCCCGGACTCCTTCGAGTCGAAGTACACCGCGAGCCGGCGCGCGCGCTCGTCGGGCAGGACGAAGCGGAGGTGGCCACGGGAGAGCGGGTACTCACGGTCGATCCTCCACGGCAGGAGGAAGCGCTCGCGCCCCTCGCGCCGGGGGTCGAAGACGCGCGGGTGGCCGGAGTCGTCGTACGCGATCACCTCGACCGTCGTCTCGTCGAACGCCCCGGCGGCGTGACGCGCGGCCAGCTCCGCCGCGAAATCGACGTCCACGCCGGCGGGGGAGTGCGAACGGCGGACCGCTCCCGGATCCACGCCCAGGATCAGGCGATGGTGCGCGGGCGACGTCCACTCGAGGGCGGGGGTGCCGGCGGCGGTCATCGCCGCCGCCGCGACGGCCAGGCCCCAGGCGGTCATTCGCGGGCGCCCACCACCTCGGCGTAGATCGAGGTGGTGCGGCTCGCCACCGTCCCGAAGGCCAGCGCCCGCGACGCCGTCGTCTCCTTGGCGAAGTAGACCTCGCGCGCGCCGTCGGGCCGCAGGAGCACGCTGCCCACGCGGACGTCCTCGTCGGCGGCGGCGGGCGGCTCCGGATGGAGCGCGACCTCCCCCCCGAGCTTCCGCCAGGCCCGCCCGTCCGTGCTGCGCGCGCGCAGGACGTGGAAGGCGGGCGCCGCCGCCGACCGTCCCTGGTACCAGAGCTCGTAGCCGGAGGCGAGCGCGACGACCACCGGATGGCGCGCCCCCTTCGCGTCGAGCGCGCCCGAGGGTCCGGGCTCGAGGACCACGCCCGTCTTCGTCCAGGCCAGGCCGTCGGGCGAGGTCGCCTGCGCGAGGCGCCAGGTCGTCCCATCGTAGGCCTCGTACCACATGCGGAAGCCGGCGCCGTCGCGCATTACGGCGGGGGAGCCGGCCGCGAGGAGGTCGGCGCTGCCGGGAGCGCCCAGGCCGACGACCGCCCCCGCCTCCGCCGTGCCGGCCTGCCTGGTCCAGCGCGCGCCGTCGGGGGACACCGCGGCCCCGATGCGGAAGTGGACCTTCTCCATCCGGCCGGGCCCGACGGTGCGGTCGTCTCCGTTCCAGCCCGTGTACCACATCCACCAGCGGGGGCCCGCGCGCACGACCGCGCCCACTCGCGCCTCGATGGAATCGAACTGCGCGGACCGCGTGGCCGGATCCACGACCTCGCCCTCGAGGAAGCGCCGCGCCGGGAGCACGGGCTCGTAGCCGTCGGCCCAGGCCCAGCGGCGGCCGTCGCTCGAGGTGGCGGCGCCGGTGGCCCACAGGTCCCAGGCGGCGTCGCTGACCTGCTCGGTGGCCGAGCCCGAGTAGAACATGCGCAGGCCGCCCCGCGCGGGGTCGCGCACCACGACCGGGTCGGAGACGTTGCGCGTCTGCCATCCCGCGAACAGCGTCGGGGAGAGGACCTTGACCGCGGCGGGCGTATGCGCGGCCGGGACCGGCGGCGCCAGGACGACCGCAACCGCGAGGCCGAGCGGGGCAAAGAGCCAGCGAGTCACCGGAGATCGACTCTATCGCATCGGCCCTGGACGCGGCGTGCGTTGACCTCCCCCCGATCTCACCCTATAACCTTCCCCGGATCCGATGAGCCGCCGTCTTCTCCTCTTGCTGGCCTCCGGGTCCCTCGTCGGCGCCTTCGCCGGCGCGTCCGGTCACTCCGGGGCGCGCGCGGCCACCTCGGGGCCGGCGAGCGCGGCCGCTCCGAGCGAAGCGAACCTGGACTGGGCGGTGGAGACCTCCGGCGGCGGCTGGTGCACGGCCGCCCGGCCGCAGCCGGAGCTGACGGCGCTCCCGCTCACCATCGAAGGCTGGTTCCGGGCGCGCGGACGCCGGCCGACGGCCGTCCTCGTGGACGTCTGGGACCCGTCGAGCCGCGGGTCGTGGGTCCGGCTCACCGTGGGCGACGCGCTGGGCCTGCACGTCGAGTCAGGCACGGCTCCCTCGCCGGCGGCATCGTCGCCGTGGACGCACTTCGCGCTCCGGCTCCGGACGGACGGCGCGTCGGTGACGACCTGGGACGCCGAGCACGCGGAGCGCCGCTCCACGGATCTCGCGGGTCCGTCGCGCGCGCCCGTGGCGGCGCCGCTCGTGGTGTGCGTGGGCGAAGCGGGGGCGGGAGGCGAACGGCTCGACGGGCTCCTGGACGAGGTCCGCATCTGGGCCGCGGAGCTGACCGAGAACGACGTGCGCGCGTGGAGGCATCGGCGTGTCACGGATGCGCATCCCGCCCGGAAGGCGCTCCTCGCCTACTGGCCGTTTCGCGCGGGCCACGGCGCCTCCGAGGCCGATGGGGGCCGCCTGGGGCCGCTGCAGGCGCGGGCGCCGGCCTGGGTCGCCCTGTCCCGGCTCGACTTCGGGCCCCTGCTGCGCAACGTGGACCAGCGGTCGGCGCGCGTCCTCTTCCACGCGCGCGACGTCACGGGGGCGGAGGGTGACTGGTCGGCCGCCCTCGAGATCGCGCCCGACGACCTCGACTCCGGCCGCTCGGTGGTGACCACCGCCGTGCGCGCGGTGGCGGCCGACGACTCCGTCGCCCACGTCGCCCTCGACGACCTGGAGCCCCAGACGCGCTACGTCTATGCGCCGCTCATCGAGGGGCGCCGCGGCCTGGATCCCGGCCCCGGCGGGTTCCCCTCGTTCACCACGCGGCCCGACCTCGGCGGCCGCAACGCGGACTTCACGGCCGCCTTCTTCGCCGACCAGCACACGCCCGCGGGAACGGAGCCGCCGCGCCTCGAGGCCTACGAGGTGGCCGCGAAGTCGAGACCGCTGTTCTGGGCCCAGCTCGGCGACGTGGCCACCGGCGCCCTCGAGGCCACACCGGAGGGCCGCCGCACCCGCGCCGAGCTCCAGGCGCTCTGGGAGCGCAACTACGCGCCGGGCACGCCGCAGGCCGCGTTCGCCGGGCGGTTCGGCCTGGCCCTGGCCACCATCAGCGATCACGAGATCCACAACAACTACAGCCTCAACTGGCACGCCTTCTCCTACGGCACGGCCGCCTCACCCGAGGAGGCGACGCTGCACGACCGGGTGGCGCAGTACGACCGCTCGCTCGGGCGCTGGTGGCGCTACTTCGCCTGGGGGGACTCCTTCGACGACCGGCTCGGACGCGTGGCGGAGCGCGACCGCGGGGAATCCGTGATGGCGGAGACGCCCGTGCCCGTGCGCATCGAGGCGGGGCGCGACCGCGCCTGCCTCGCCGGCGACACGGCCGGCGCCTTCCGGGCCGGAGACTTCGTCTCCCTGGCCGAGGACGGGGCCGACCCCGTGTTGACGCGCGTCAAGCAGGCGGGCGCCGACCCGTCGTGTCCCGGCGGCCTCGCGGTCACGCTCGCGGATGCGGTCGCCCGCTCGTACCTGCCCGAGCGCGGGGCCACGCTGGCCGTCGGCGCGCGCTACGCCTCCCACGGCCATTACCGATCGTGGCAGCCGTTCCCGTTCGTGCAGTTCTTCGTCGCCGACACGACGTCCTACCGGGGAGACCCCTACGAGCGGAAGGACGCCTACGCGCGCGAGGCCAACCGCGACCGCGACCACGCGCGTTATCCCTGGGACGCGGGGGCGGGCACCCGGTTCATCCACGGCGACCGCCTCCACGGCGCCAACCGCACGACGGACGGCGTGCGGAGCTGGCTGGGGCCCACGCAGCGCCGCGCGCTCCTCGAGGCCCTGGCCGGCTCGACCGCCCCCATCGTGGTCGTGGCCGCCGGCTATCCGCTCCACTCCGTGAAGTTCGAGGGGTCCGACCGGTACTGGGAGGGACGGGAGTCGGGCTTCGACTTCGCCCCGGAGGCCGACGAGATCCTGGCTGCCCTCGAGAAGCTGGACCGCCTGGTGTTGTGGGTCCACGGCGACGGCCACACCCCGGCCCTGGTCCGCCTGCGCCGGAACGTCTACCAGCTCGAGATCGGCGCCACCATGCCCTCGAGCGACCGGCCCGGGCACTACTCGCGGAACCTCACCAGCGGGGGCCGCTCCCGGGACGACGTGCTCGGCGGCGGCGAGCTGATCGCCGGCCATCAGCCCGACCTCAACTTCGGCGACGACGTGGCCGACGTCTTCTACGGCCGCCTCGACCAGTTCGCGGGATACCTTCGCCTCTATTTCCATCCTGGCCAGGAGGCCCTTCGCAGCAGCGAGTCGGCCGGCCTGCGGCGCCTCTCCGACCACGAGGTGGCGATGGCGGCGGAGAGCGATCCCGCCATGGGCGGTGCGGCCCGGCACGTGGTGGGCAAGGTGGTGCGGCTGCGGCGGGGAGAGGAGTCGCTCTTCTCCGTCGTCACCGCCTACCGGTACGAGCCCGGCCGGGCCGTGCTCACGTTGAAGGACGCGATCGTCCGCGCCGACCCCGACGAGCTGCGCGTGCTCATCGACGCCACGCCCTGGGTGGAGTCGCGCTGGTTCGACGCGCGCGGGCACGAGTGGCGCGACTTCTCGTTCGTGATGCGCAAGGACCTGTGAGCACGGCCGGCCGCCCCCCGGACGGCGGCCGTGCCCTCGCCGCCATCCTGGTCCTGGCCGCGGGCGTGCGGGTGGCGGCGGCGCTCACGGTGGGCGGCGCGACCGCGCTGCACGGCGACGAGGCCTACTACGTCGCGGCCGGACGGAGCCTGGCCGCCGGCCTGGGTTATCCGGACTCGGTGCGCGGGCCCGGCCTCCCCTTCCTGATCGCGGCGGTGTTCCGCACGTTCGGCGAGAGCCTCACCGCCGTCCGCCTGGTGCAGGCCGCGATCTCGCTCCTCGTGGTGGCCGCCGTCTTCGACCTCGCGCGCCGCCGTTTCGACCTCCCGGCCGCCGTGGCCGGCGGCCTCATCTGCGCCCTGGCGCCCGAGCTGGTCCACTACACGCACTTCCTGTGGGCGGAGACGCTGTTCACCACGCTGCTCGTCCTCGCCGTCTGGGCGCTCGACCGGTTCGGGTCCACCGCGCGCGAGCGCTGGGTGATCGGGGCCGGCCTCGGCCTCGGGCTGGCCGCCCTCGCCCGCGAGATGGTCCTTCCCTTCGCCGCCCTCGCTGCGGGCTGGGTCTTCTGGCGGGCGGGCGGGGACGCCCGCCGGCGCGCCCGCGCCGCCCTCGTGCTCGTCGCCGCCGTCGCCGCCGTCGTCCTGCCCTGGACCGCCCGCAACTACGCGCGGCATCATCGGGTCGTCCTCGTGTCCACGCTCCATTGGTTCCCGATGGCGGTCGGGAACCTCCCGCTGCGCGACGGGTCGCTCTTCGGACGCGATCCCGAGGAGCAGTTCGCGTCGCGTTACTTCGGGATCCCCGACGAGCTCGAGCGCGAGGCAATGGCGCGCGACGTCGCCCTCAACGCCATCGCCGCCGGCCAGCCGTGGTGGCTGGGGCGGAAGCTCGTGCGCAACGGCTATGCCCTGCTCACGCCCTTCACCCAGCTCGACCGCTTCGAGCGCTCGGGATGGCTGCCCCCGCGCTGGGCCGGCCTGGCCCGGAGTCTCCTGCCGCTCGAGATGGTCGTCTCCGGCGTCGTGATCGGGCTCGGCCTCATCGGGCTCTGGCTGGTGCCCGCGGACCGCCTCAAGCCGCTGATCGTGGCCCTCGTCCTCGTCTTCCTGGCCGTGTACGTGGTGGCCAACGCGAACCATCGCTTCCGGGTTCCCCTGCTGCCGTTCCTCGCGCTCTACGGCGGGGCCTGGATCGCGCATCCGAAGCTCGCGGGGCGGCGGTGGCGCCTGCTCGGCGCCGGCGCGAGCGTGGCCGCGCTGGCCCTGGCCGCCGCCCTCTTCCTGCGCCGCGGCCCGGAGCCCTCCGCGCGTCCGGCGCCGGCGGCCGCGCATCGTACGAGCCTGGTCCTGGTGTCGATCGACACCTTGCGGGCCGATCACCTCGGCGCCTACGGTTACGCGCGCGCAACGTCGCCGCACTTCGACGCCTTCGCGCGCGAAGGGACGCTCTTCGAGCGGGCCTACGCCGCCTCCACCTGGACCCTGCCCTCCCACACGTCGATGCTGAGCGGGCTCTCCCCGTTCCGGCACGGGGCCGTGGACGCGGAGACCCGCATCCCGGACGACGTCCCGCTGGTGGCGGAGACGCTGCGCGCGCAGGGCTATCAGACCCTGGGCGCGGTCGGAGGGCCCTTCCTGGGGTCACGCTTCGGGTTCGCGCGCGGTTTCGACCGCTGGCTCGAGCGGCCCAAGAGCGGCACCGACCCCGACGCCTACCAGAAGGAGGTGCTGTCCGCCCTCGCCCTTCTCCATCCGCCGTTCTTCGCGTTCGTGCACTACATGAGCGTCCACTCGCCCTACACGCCGCCCCCCGAGTTCAACCGCTTCGTCCCCTCGGGGGCGGCCGCGGTCGACACGAGAGTCGGGCGCCTGCGGCGCCTCGCCGACGAGGGTCGCGGGCGCGCCCTCACGCCGGCGGAGCTGGAGACGCTGGTCGGCCTCTACGACGGCGAGATCCTGGCCATGGACGACCGGCTCGGGCAGACGCTGGCCCTGCTCGATCGTCTTTACGGCGCGGACGTGATCGTGGTCGTCACGTCGGACCACGGCGAGGAGTTCGAGGAGCACGGCAACCTCATCCACGGCCGCACGCTCTACGACGACGTGCTGCACGTGCCGCTGGCCGTTCGCGGGCCGGGCGTCCTCCCCGGCCGGCGGGTGGCGGACATGGTGTCGCTCCTCGACGTCGCTCCTACCTTGCTGGAGTGGGCGGGCGTGCCGCCGTCCGACTCCCTCGACGGCCGCTCGCTCGTGCCCGCCGCGCGCGACGGGCACGGCGGGGGAACGCGCCTCCTCCCGCTGCACACGACCGCCCACGACCGGAAGGTCGACCTCTGGGGGCTGCGCACCCCGACGAGCAAGCTGATCCTGGACCGCAAGACGGGACGGAAGGAGTTCTTCCTGCTCGACGAGGACCCCGGCGAGCGGCACAACCTCTATCCCGATCCGCGGGCGGCCCCGCTCGAGCGGCGCCTGGAGGCGCTCACCCTGCGTGCGGGGGCGACGCGGCCGCCGGCCCCGCCCGAAGAGGCGGAGGCCCTGCGCGCCCTCGGGTATCACTGACCGGCGCGCCAACCCGTGCGTTGACGGCCTGCGGCGGCGTGGCTACAGTCGCCGATACCCTTGACACCCCGGCATTGGCGGGCGCCGCTACTCGTCCTCGGCGCCGCGAGTGTCGTGGCGTTGATCATCGCCTTTCTGGTGTGGCGGCGCCGGGCGGACGGCCCCTCACCGACCGTCCGCCCTGACGTCCTTCTCATAACGATCGACACGCTGCGCGCCGACCATCTCGGCTGCTACGGGGCCCCGGGCGCGGCCACTCCGAGCATCGACGCGCTGGCCGCCTCCGGCGTCCTGTTCGAGAGCGCCGCCTGCCCGATGCCGCTCACGCGGCCGTCGCACTTCTCGCTGATGACCGCGCTCTACCCGCGCGACCACGGCGTCCTCAACAACCAGATGGTCCTGCCCGACGGAGTCCTCACCGTGGCCGAGGTGTTCGCGCAGAACGGCTACGAGACGGCCGCCTTCGTGGCCGTGCGCCTGCTGGGTCCCGACTCCGGCGCGGCCCAGGGCTTCCAGCATTTCGACGGGCCCTCGCCGGCCGAGACCGCGTTCTCGGCGGACCAGGTGGTCGGCCGGGCGAGGCCCTGGATCGCGTCCGCGCGCGGGCCGGGCGACCGCCCGCGCTTCCTCTGGGTCCATCTCTTCGATCCCCACATGCCGTACGTCCCGCACACGACCGGCGCCAGCCCTGCGTCCACGGACGAGATCGCGCAGGACCTCCCCGAAGTCTCCTGGCCGCGGCTGCTCGCGCTGGGGGAGCGCCATCAAGGCCGCCTGCCGCGCGAGGTGCTGACGCGGGCGGCGGAGCTCTACCGGGGCGAGGTCGCCTTCACCGACCGCTGGGTCGGCGAGCTGATCGGTGCCTTCGATCGCCAGGCACGCGGAGGGCCGGCGGTCGTGGCCCTGACCGCCGATCACGGCGAGTGCTTCGACCACGGCATCTTCTTCGAGCACTCCGACTGCCTCTACGACGGCGCCGTGCGCGTCCCGATGATCCTGCGCGGCGCGGACGCGAGGGTCGGCCGGGGACGGCGCGTGCCCGGCCAGGTCGAGAACCTGGACCTCGCGCCCACGCTGATGGAGCTGGCCGGCATCCCGCGCCCGCCGGCGTTCGCGGGGCGATCGCTCCTCGCCGCGGAAGCCGAAGACAAGGCGAGCCCGCGCGCCGCGTTCGTCCAGCACCCGCGCTACGCGCTGGAGTCGGTCCAGAACCGCCTGAAACGCCAGGACCAGATCGTGTCCGTGGGGGACGAGCCCGTCCGCCCGCTCCGCAACGGCCAGGACGAGGCCGGCGTGCGCACCGTCCGCTGGAAGTACATCACCGGCGGCGCGGAGGACGAGCTCTACGATCTCGCCGCCGATCCCGGGGAGGCCCGCAACCTCGCGCGACAGCAGCCGGACGTCGGACGGCGGCTCCGGCAGGACCTGGACCGCTGGCGGACGGAGCACCCCCTGCGGACGGTGCCGGCGCCCGCGCTCAGTGAGGACGAGAAGGCGACGCTGCGGGCGCTGGGCTACCTGCAGTGAGGGCGGCTTTCGCCGGAGCCTGGCGCCGGCCTTCACCCAGCCGCTGCACCAGAGAGTCGACCTGCGCGAGCTCGTACCGCTTGATCCGCACGATGGTGGCGCGCTCCCCGGCCGCGTTGCCGAACGGGTTCCAGAAGTCCCATACGATGCGTCCCTCGGGCGTCACCTCGAAGGCGCGCCCGGAGTCGGACTGGGCGATCAGGGTGTTGCCGTTGGGCAGCCGCTGGTTCGACCCGCGGCTGGTGGTGAAGAAGTCCTTGGGGTCGGGGGCGTGGTATTGCCACACGATGCGCCGGCGGACCGGGTCCAGCTCGACCACGCGCGACCACCCGCGCGAGAGGCCGTTGTCGAAGATGAGGATGTTCCCGGTGGGCAGCATGGTGGCGTCGTGCGGCCCGGAGATCTCGCCCTGGCCCCAGGCCCAGACGATCTTCCGCGTCCGCCAGTCCAGGATGACGGCCGTGTCCTGGTGACGGATCGAGACGAGGACGTTGGAGGTGGAATAGAGCGGGTGCGCGTCCCCGCGCGCGGTGGGGTGCACCCACTCGACGGAGTTGGCGTGGAAGAGGTCGATCTCCCGGTCGCGGTCCCCCTTGACGCGCTGGAGCTTCACGAGGTCGGGAGCGGCCTTGAAGAGGTCGTACAGCGAGACGCTCTCCAGCTCCTTGCCGTCGGGCGTGAGCATCGCGACGTGGTTGTCGCGCACCGGGCGGCGGGGATCGACCTCCGGGATCTTCCGGTGCACCGCGTACAGCGTCATCAGCTTTCCGGACGGCAAGACGTCCACGTCGTGATGCGAGGGCAGCGGCCGCTTCCAGACCGTGTGGCCGTCCCAGGCCATCCGGAGGAGGTACCGCCGCGCCGCGCGCCCCTCGGGATCGCGGACCCCGCCCGGTGTGGGCTCCTCGCCCGCCACCACCACGTCACCCGAGGGCAGCAGCTCCGCGTTCGACCAGTGGCCGCAGGGAGAGGTCTCCCAGTAGTTCTTGATCGCCCCCTCCGCGTCGATCATGGCGGCCGAGCAGAGGTTGCGGTTCGTGAAGAGGTTGTAGCCCGGGTACGATGCGCGACGGTCGTTCACGACCACGCCCGAGCCGTGCTTCTCTCCGTGCGCGGGCGTGAACCCGACGTAGCCGAGCGCGCGCAGGCGGTCGACCGCGTCCGCGTCGAGCGAGGGAGACGCGGAGGGTGGAGTGGTCCTGGCCGCCGCCCGATCTCCCCGCGCGTCGCCCCGCGCCGTCCGCTCGCCACGGCAGGCGGCGACGGCGAGCGCCGCGATCACGATCCCCGACGCGCCGCGGGCCGCCAGAAGTCGGGGTGGTCCGGGCATGAGGTTGGCCAGTCTACATGACGTCGCGACCGCCCGTGCTCCGCATGCGCCGGGACGACGCCTGGATCGCGCTGGCCGCCGTGCTGGCCGCCGTCCACTTCGGATCGTTCCCGCTCCGCGAGCATCCCCTCGTCACGGACGTCCGCCACTTCCTCTACTTCGCGCAGCAGACGGCGAAGGGCGCGCTCCCGCATCTCGACCTCTTCGACAACAAGACGCAGCTCGCCACCTTCACGGGAGCCGCGCTCTTCCGGTTGGGCGCGGCCCTCGGGCTCGATCCGCTGCTGGCGGTGCGCGGCGGCTACCTCGGGCTGGCCGCGATCACGGCCACCCTCGCCTTCGTGGTGCAGCGGCGGCTGGGCGGGGGCCGGGCCATGTGCGGGATGCTCGGTCTCGCCTCGCAGTGCGCGTTCTGGCTGCTCGGCCTTCTCCCCGCGATCGGCAACGTACCGAAGCTGCAGATGGCCGCGCTGGCCTCCGTCACCGCGCTCTGCGCCGCCCGCGGGGCCTGGTTTGCCGCGGGCGTGGCGGGGGCGCTGGCCGCGCTCGACTGGCAGATCGGCGCGCTGGCCCTGGTGGGTGCGGCCGTGGCCGCCCTCGGCGACGAGCGGTCGGGCCGGCGAAGGGCTCTCGTGCGTCTCGCGCTGGGCGCGGCCGTGCCGTGCCTGGTCCTCCTGGCCGTCTATGCCGGGCACGGCGGCGTAGGCGCGCTCGTGCGGCAGACCGTCGTGGCCTCCTTCTTCCGCGGCGCCGCCGCCCAGGGACAGCGGACGTTGGGCGAGGAAGTGGCGCGCCGGTGGCAGGTCGTGACGACGGGGTGCGGCCACGAGGTCTGGCTCCTCGCGGTCGCCCTCGCCGGGGCCGCGCTCTACGCGCGGCGGATGCGCGCGGTGCCGGCCGACCGTCCGGCCACGCGCCTGGCCGTCACGCTCGGCGTCCACCATTACGGCGTCCTGGCCTTCAGCCTCTGGGACTTCCAGCTCTACGGCGACCTGTTCGTGCTGCTCCACACGATGTCGTTCTTCGCGGCCGTGGCCGCCGGCGATCTCTACGTCCGTGCCACGGCCTCGCCCTCGACACGCCGCCGCGCCCTCGTGAGCGTGCTCGCCCTGGCGGCGGCAATCGCGGTGGCGCGGCCGTGGGTGGCGCGCGGCACGCTCCGCCTGGGCCTGCCCGCCTCGCCACACCCGCTGACCCTCGACGATCAGAAGCAGCTCGCGGCCCGCATCGCTCCGCTCCTGGCCGATGGCCGCACCGCCGTCCTGGCCGCGTCCGAGCAGCTCGTCCTCTCCGGCCGCCGCAATCCGGTCCCCTTCGTCTACTGGAACGCGGCCGCCTGGACCTACTACCGGCGTCCAGGTGAGGCCCGGCCGGCCACCCTGCGGCGGATGCTCGACATCGCGGGCGTGGAGCGCGTCGTCTGCGACCCGGGATATCCCGCCTGCGCGGAGCTGCCCGGCTACGCGCTCGAGACCACGGTCGCCGCCGGCGGGTTCGCCGTCGAGGTCCATGCGCGGACCGGAGCCGCCGGCCTCACGGTCCCAGGTAGCCGAGCGCCTTGAGCGCGCGCTCGGTCTCCGGATCGAGCGGGGCCGGCGACCCCGCCTGCGCGACCTGCCGCTCGAAGGCGCCGAACACGGCCTCGAGCCGGCGCGCGACGGCGGCGTCGGCCGGCATGTCTCCTTCCTCCGGCTTCAGCCCGCCGCGGTTGCCGGCGTAGAACCGGCCGTCCTGGTCCACGGCGTAGAACACGTTCTCGTCGAGGGCATGCGGCTGCCCGTCCAGGCGCAGCTCCGTCTGAGACGCGCGGAACGTGCGGCGCATGCCGAAGGCGCTGCCGCCGCGGACGGGCCCGAGGAGGTCGTGCCCGCCCGGCGGGCGGCCCTTCACGCCGGACAGGGCGAGGAGGGTGGCGGCCACGTCGATCGATCCCGCCACGTCCGTGCGGACGGCGGGCGCGACGCCGGGGGAGAGCACGACGCACGGCACGTGCACCTGCCCTCGCGTGACGCGCTTGCCGTGGGCGAGCGAGCCGTCCTCCCCGAAGCTCTCGCCATGGTCGGCCACCACCACCACGTGCGTGTCGTAGGTCCCGGCATCGCGGTCGAGGCGGACGAGGAGCGTCTCCAGCGAGGCGTCGAGGCTCGACACGTCGCGGTCGTAGAGCTCGCGCGCGCGCACGACCTCCGCGCGCACGTCGCGGCCCGCGTGCGCCTCGGCCAGGATGTCCTGCGGCCGAAGGCGCGGGCCCTCCGTGGTGTCGCCGTACGGCGCGTGGGCGTCGAAGTAATGGAACCAGAAGAACTGCTTCGATCCCTTCGCGGTGTCGATCTGGGCGACGGCGGTGGTCGTGACCCGGCCGGCCAGGCGGTAGTAGCGCTCCTCGGGGTCGCCCTGCCCTTCCCATGCCGGCATGAGCGTGCCCTCGGTCAGCTCCTCGTCGAAGCGATCGAAGCCCTGCGCGAACCCGAAGCGGGCGCTGAGCGGGAACGCGGCCACCACCGCCTGTGTCGCGAAGCCGGCGGCGTGGAGCGCCTCCGCGACGGTGGTCGGCCCCGTGGCGAGCGCGAGACCGTTGCGCGTCAGGCCGTGCTGCCACGGGTGGAGGCCGGTGAAGATCGTCGCGTGCGAGGGCTGCGTGGAGGATGTCGCGGCGAAGAAGCGGTCGAAGAGGACGCCCCGTTGGGCTCGGGCCAGCAGCCGCGGCATGGCGGACGGACGTCCCTCGGCCCCCCGGAAGCTGTCGTAGCGCAGCGTGTCGAGCGTGATCAGGACGACGCGCGTGCCGCGCGACCCGCCGTGGCAGCCCAGCCCGGCCATCGCGACGACGGTGGCGGCCAGCATCAGGATCGGCGCCGTGGCCTTCGCGCGTGAGGTCGTGGTCATGGGCTCGGGCCATCCTACCGGCCCCGGACGGGCCGTGCTATATTCGCGGCACCCTCCAAGGCCCCACGCCGCGAAGGCCTAGCGAATCGAGGTGACCGTGACCATCCGCTCCACCGTCCGACTGACTCTTGTTGCCGTCGTCGCCCTGCTCGCCGGTCACGCGGGCTTCGCCGCGTCCGACACCCCTCCCGCGACCCCCGCCTCCCCGACGACCGCCGCCAAGCCGGCCGTTGCGAAGGAAGGCGTGTTCACGATCATCAACAAGACGACCTGGGACATCTCCGCCGTGCATGTCACGCCGGCGGAAGAGGATACGTGGACCGCGAACCTCCTCAAGCACAAACTCGCGGCCGGCGGCACGGCCAAGATGCGCGTGGAATGCGACGAGACGGACGTCAAGCTCGTCGACGCACATGGGCACACCTGCATCTCCGAGAGCATGTATCCGTGCGGCAAGCACTCGACCTGGACGGTCACGAACCAGGAACTGGCGGGGTGCAAGACGTTCGGCCAGTAGGCCGGCGCACCAGTGGAACTCGCTCTCCTTGTGCGGTTTGGCTGAAGTGGTGGTCTTGGCGTGATGTGGCCAGGATCACTCGCGCGACGCGCGGCTGAGACGGACCCCCTCCCGTTCGCGCGTCTCTTGTAGCGGGTCAGGTCTAAGGACCTCAAGTCGCGGTGTGTGAGGAGGACAAGATGGGCGGAACGGGACGCCGGGTGGGGTGGGTGGCAGTGGCTGGAATGGCCGTCCTGGCCCTGATCGGGGCGACGACCCCCGCGCAGGCCGGGTCGCAGTCGGCGCGACAGTACTACGACGGCAACCTCGCGTACACGACTCACGTGTATCAATGCGATCTCAACCCGTTTGTCGAATACATGACCGGGGTCTATTCCGGCTACTACGGGACGGCGGATGTGACGTGGCCGCGAGTGGGCGACGTGTACTACGTCCACATCGTCCTGTCCACGGTGGGCGGGGTTTGCGTCGGCACCGACGGATACCTCGAGCCCGAGCTCACGCTCCCGCCGAACACGCAGTTGGCGGTGAGCGCGGCCAATCCGGTCTACTGCTACGCCTACAACCCGCAATTCCAAGCGACCCAGATCAGCGCCGCCAACGGCTGCCCCACGACCCCTCAGTACCCCAGCTATGCGGGTCGCGGCACCTATAGCCTCTATTCCACGAAGTCTGGGTCCGGCCCCTATTCAAACAATGGTTGGTGGGCACTGCCGACTGGATATTTCTTCGAGTTCCAGGTTCCGGTGATGTCGACACAACCGATGAGTGGCATCGCGACGGGCAGCTACGTCACGGGCTTCACGGTGGACCAGTCCGGGGAGTGGGCTGGCGCGCAAGAGGGCGTCTTCGTCGGTCCCAACGACCTCATCTTCAAGGACGGCGTGGAGTCCGGAAACACGGGCGCCTGGTCCGCGTCTAGCCAGCTCGGCGGAGGCGATCTCTCCGTGATCGCCGGCGGCGCCATGCGCGGGACAGCCCTGGGCGTGCGCGCGCTGGTCAACGACCAGGGCCCGCTCTACCTCCAGGACGATCACCCCGCGGCCGCGGGCCGTTATCGGACCCGGTTCTACTTCAGCCCCAACGGGTTCGACCCCGGGATCGCGAACGGCAACCAGCGCGTCCGCGTCTTCCTGGCCTTCGACGGCAGCAACACGCGCCGCATCGCTCTCGTCCTCAGGAGGATAGGCACGGCGTACAGCCTCCTGGCGCGCATCCGGCGGGACGACGGGACCACCTCGGACTCGGCCTTCTACACCATCTCGGCGAATCCCCACTCCATCGAGTTCGACTGGAAGAAGTCGACCGGGCCGGGCGCCAACAACGGCAGCTTCACGCTCTGGATCGACGACGTGAGCCAGGTGACCTTGAGCGGCATCGACAACGATCTCGGCGCGATCGAGTACGCCCGGATGGGGGCGATGAACATCAAGGTCGGCGGGAACGGCACTCTCTGGTTCGACGAGTTCGAGTCGCGCACGACGACCCCGGTCGGCCCCTGACCCTGAATTAGTGCGCCGCGTCCCGCCGCCGTGATACGCGGCGGCGGGATATCGCGCGTCATCCC
>JBGPBV010000122.1:0-21580 GCA_041481445.1 Vicinamibacteria bacterium | reverse complement strand
GCGACACAGATCCGCGGACCGGTCGCGCATCTGCTCGGTCAGGCCGGGCAGCCAGGACGCCGGCATCTCCTCGCTGCCGATCTCGAGCAGGAACTCAGCCATGCAACGCCCCCGGCGTGGGCAAGGGTGCAAGACCCTCCAGGTACTTCTGCGCTACCGCGCAGGACATCTTCCGGATGGACAGGATCATCCCCGCCCGCTGGCTGACCGAGATCGCGCCGCGCGCGTCGAGCACGTTGAAGGCATGCGAGGCCTTGAGGCACCAGTCGTAGGCGGGCAGCACCGAGCGGTTGCCGGGCGCGTCGAGCACGCGGCGCGCCTCCTTGAGCGCGTCCTCGAAGAGCCGGCGGTGCAGGTCCACGTCCGCCAGCTCGAAGGAGTAGCGCGAGAGCTGGTACTCCTCCTCCTTGCGCACGCGGCCGTACGTCACGCCCGGCGCCCACTCGAGCGCGTACATGTCGTCCACGTCCTGCAAGTACATCCCGATGCGCTCGATGCCGTAGGTGATCTCGCCGGAGATGGGCGCGAGGTCGATCCCGCCCGCCTGCTGGAAGTACGTGAACTGCGTGATCTCCTGCCCGTCGAGCAGGACCTGCCACCCGATCCCCCACGCGCCCAGCGTGGGCGATTCCCAGTTGTCCTCCTCGAAACGGACGTCGTGCGCGGCCGGGTCGATCCCGAGCGCGACCAGCGAGCCGAGATAGACGTCCTGGATGTCCGCCGGGGGCGGCTTGAGGATCACCTGGAGCTGCTGGTGCTTGTACAGGCGGTTCGGGTTCTCGCCGTAGCGCCCGTCCGCGGGCCGGCGCGAGGGCTGGAGGTAGGCGACCTTCCAGGGCTCGGGCCCGAGCACGCGCAGGAACGTCTCCGGGTGCATGGTGCCCGCGCCGACCTCCGCGTCCCAGGGCTGGTGGATGAGGCACCCGCGATCCGCCCAGTACTTCTGGAGGGTGGCCACGATGTCCTGCAGGGTCAGGCCCTTCATCCGCGCATCTCGCGCGCCACGTCCCGGATCACGCGGTGCGACTGCAGGTCGCGCTCGAGGTGCGTCCGGATCAGGTCGCGATGGAAGGCCTCGAGGGCGTCGGCCGACGGCCGGCGGGTCACCTCCGCGGGCGGGCGCGCGAAAACCTCGCGCAGGAAGTCGTGGTCCGGCCCGTCCACGACGGGACCGGAGGCCGGCCCGCACGACTCGCACACGAACCCGTGCGCCGGCCGGTGATAGCGGCGCTCGCCCGCGGCCATGGGCCCATTGCACCCGGCGCACCGGTCGAGCGGCGGATAGATGCCGTGCAGCTTCAGCAGCCACGCCTCCAGGTAACGCGCGACTTGGCTCGTCTCCGCTCCTCCCTCGACCGCGGCCAGGACGGCGAGGGCCAGCCGGTACACGGCGTCCTCCGCCTCCCCCTCCTGCGCGAACGCGTCCAGCAGCTCCGCGAAGTAGCTGAGGGCCAGCGCGGCGTCCAGCCCGCGCGCGCCCGCCCGGAACGCGCTGTGCACCAGCTCGCAGGCGCCCAGCCGGAACAGGTCGGCCCCTTGACGCCCGTACAGGGAGACCCGGACCTCGCTGAGCGGCTCCAGCGACGACTGGTACCGCGGCCGCGGCCCCCGCGCCCCCTTGGCCACCGCCCGGAGCTTGCCGCGCTCGCGGGTGAGCAGGACGACGACTTTGCTCGTCTCGCCCAGCTTGTACGTCCGCAGGACGAGGGCATCCGTGGAGATGGGCGGCATGGGGACGAGTCCGCGATCGAATGAACAGCGTAACTTATCACGGTGGGCGGGCCGCCGCACGCCCGCGGCCGGAGGCGCCTCCGGGTACACTGGAGGGGCATGCGGCCCCTCCGGATCGTGGTCATCCTGCTGGCGGCGGTCGTGCTCGGCCTGGGCGGGAACGCGCTCGGCGGGCGCGGGATCGCCCTGGGCCGCAACGCCTACGTCCGCGAGGGCGACGAGGTGATCGCGGCCGCCGACGCCCGGGCGCGCCTGGACAAGGGCGCGCTGTTCCTCGACGCCCGGCCGGGCGCCTTCTACGAGATGAGCCACATCCCGGGCGCGCTCCCCCTGCCTGAGGACGATTTCGACCGCTTCTTCGCCAAGATCGAGCCGCGCCTGCGCTCGTCGCTCGAGATCATCGTCTACTGCAGCGGGTTCGGCTGCGAGGCCAGCCACCTGGTCGCGCGCAAGCTCAAGGAGCGCGGGATCCCGGCAGTCGTGCTCACCGACGGCTGGCCGGCCTGGACGGACGCGAAGTATCCGATCAAGGAGGGTCCCCAGCCGTGAAGTGGCTGCGGCACCCGGTGGTGTACTGGATCGTGTCCATCGGCCTGGGCGCCGTCTTCGTGTATGCGAGCATCGAGAAGATCGCCCACCCACTGGACTTCGCCCGTATCGTCTATAGATACCGGCTGGCCGGGCCGACGGCCACGCTTGGAGTCGTGCCCGCGAACACGCTGGCCGTGGTCCTGCCGTGGCTCGAAGCGCTCGTCGGTGTCCTGCTGGTGACGGGCCTCTGGCGGCGTGAGGCGGCGGCGATCTCCGGCGGCCTGCTCGTGATGTTCCTGGTCGCGGTCGGCTACGTGCTGTGGCAGGGCATCGACGTCGAGCACTGCGGATGCTTTTCCGTCGGTGGCGAAGGGCGGAGCGCCGGCTGGACGCTCATCGCGAGCGATCTCTGCCTGCTGATCGCGGCGGTCTACGTGATGGTGGTCCGCCCGCAGGCGTCGGCAGTGGCCGCTCGGGAGCCCGTCCCCGCCGCTTAGCCACCGACCCTTCTGGCGTCGCGTAGACGCTACGGCTCGAGGTAGCTCCCGCTCCACGACTCGCCGCGCAGACGTGTCCGTGATGACACGTTTTCGTTCTGGAACGAGTACCCCTTCCGCGTGTGGCCATCCAGCAGCCTGCTACAACCCGATGTAGCTCTTCCGCCGCGACACGAACTCGTCCCAGAGGATCGTGCCCGAGGCGCCCGACTTGAGGCTGAGCGCGCCCAGGCGGGCGAAATCCACCGCGCTGGCGCCGTTGCTGAGGCCTGTCAGCACGGCCACGGAGGTGCCGTCGATGAACAGCTCGAACCGGCCCGTTCCCGGCGTGGTCGCGCGCTGCCAGTCGATCTCCACCGCGTGCGGCGCGGTGCTGATCGGAAAGAAGCCGGTGTCGGCCTGGGATTGATCGTCGAGCCGGCAGCGGCCCTCGATGCTGTAGGCGCCGCCCTGTCGCTTGAGCACGACGGAGGCCAGGCGGCGCGTGGGTGCCTCCTCGAAGGCGAGGAAGAGACGCGTCCGCAGGTGGCCCTGGACCTCACCGGGGTCGAAGCCGCTGGCGTCGAAGTAGAAGCGTGCGCGGTAGCGATTCTCGTCGCGGGGCGAGTCGTCCTCGACGTAGAGGGGGTTCGTGTCGTTCACCAGGCCCTGCGCGCCGATCGACGTGAAGTCCAGGGCGGCCAGAGGAGACAGGCTCAGGTTGCCTCCGTCCGTCGCGCTGGCCGTCCAGGCGGCGAGCGTTCCCGACTCGAAGCCGTCCCTGAAGATGAGGTCGGGCGAGTAGCGCTGGCCGAACACGCCGTAGCTGCTGCCGTCCTGGAGCATCGAGGCCCAGGCCACCACGAAATCGCCGTTGGCGGCCGCGGAGACGGCGCTCTGGCGCTGCACGCCCGTCAGGTACGTGTTGACGCGGAAGACGGAGTCGGCGAGGCCGGAGGCGTCGAATCGGCGGGCGAAGATGCCGGCGGGCTCGCGTGACCCCGATCCCTGCCACGTCACCGTGAATTCGCCGCGAGCATCGGCCGCGATCGAGGCGCGAACTGGCCCCCGATCGTGTAGGTGTTGACCAGGAGGTCGCCGCTCGCCGGCGCGCCCGCGGCGTCGAACCGGCGCGCCACGACTCCGCTCCCGTCGCCGTCCGCGTCCGTGGTCCAGGCGACCATGAACCGCCCATCCGGAGCCATGCCCACCGCGGACCCGGCATGCGAAGCGATCGTGTCGACGTTGACGCGGAACTCTCCGGCGACGGGCGCGCCGCTGGAATCGTATCGCCGGCCGAACACGCTCAACGAGTCGCCCGGGTGGGTCTGACTGTCCCACACGATGACGAAGTTCCCGGCGGAGTCGGCGGCGACGGCGGGGGCCTTCTGGTCGCCCGTCGTGTCCGTGTTCACACGGAATTCCGGGCCCGGGAAGCCCGCCGGGTCGTAGCGGCGCGCGGAGACCCCCGAGCTGGAGCCGTCCTGGTCCTGCCAGGCCACGACCAGGCTTCCGTCGCCACCGAAGGCCACGGCCGGCGTCCCCTGGTCGCCCGCCGTGTTCGCGTTCACCCGGAACTCGGCCGGCCCGAGGGGAACGCCCGTGGCGTCGTAACGGCGCGCGTAGATGCCGAAGGTCCCCGCGTCCTGCTCGCTGTCCCACACGATGACGAAGTTCCCGCTCGGGTCGAAAGCGACGGCGGGGGCGGCCTGGATGCCGGTGGTGTACGTGTTGACGTGGAACACGGCGCCTGGATTTCCGGCGCCGTCGAACCGCCGCGCGAAGAGGCCGATGCTGCCTTCCTCGGCGTAGTCGTTCCAGGCGACCACGAAATTGCCGGCCGCGTCCGAGGCCACGGCGGGGCCGGACTGGTTGCCCGTGGTGTAGGTGTTGACGGCGAACTCGCCCCCCAGGCGGACCTGGGCGGCAGCCAGGGCCGGCCAGGCGGCGAGCAGGAGCACGAAGACGAGCTTGCGCTTGGCCAGGGCCATCGGGGCGCCAGATGTTCGAGGACGCGGACGGCGCTGTCAAGCGCGGGTGGATCTACGGCCCGATGTAGCTCCCGCGGCGCGACTCGAACTCGTCCCAATACAGCGTGCCCGTCGCGCCCGGCTTGACGCTCAGCGCGCCCAGGCGCACGAAGTCGACCGCGCTCACGCTGTTGTCCAGGTTGCTCAGGACGGCCACCGAGACGCCGTCGACGAACAGCTCGAACCGGCCGTCGTTGGCACTGGGCCCGGTCGAGCGCCGCCAGTCGATCTCCACGACGTGCGGCGCGTTGCTGATCGGGAAGAATCCGGTGTCGGCCTGCGTGTTGTCGTCGAGGCGGCAGCGGCCTTCGATGCTGTAGGCGCCGCCCTGGCGCTTGAGCACGACTGCGGCCAGGCGGCGAGTGGGCGCCTCTTCGAGGGCGAGGAAGATGCGCGTGCGGAAGTGGCTCTGGGCCTCACCCGGATTGAAGCCGTTGGTGTCGAAGTAGAATCGCGCGCGGTAGCGGTTCTCGTCGTGGGGGAGGTCGTCCTCGACGTAGAGCGAGTTCGTGTCGTTCACCAGACCCTGGAGACCGATCGAACTGAGGTTGAGGGCGCCGAAGGCAGAGGGGGCGAGGTTCCCTCCATCGGTCAGGCTGGCCGACCAGGCGGTGAGGGTACCCGATTCGAACCCATCCCTGAAGATGAGGTCGGGAGAGAACCGCTGGGCGTACACACCCGTGTCGTAGCCGCCCTCCTGGCGATAGGATTGCCAGGCCACGACGAAGTCGCCGTTGCTCGCCGCGCCCACCACCGGCTTCGACTGGTTCGAGAACACGTACGTGTTGATCTGGAACGGCGGGTCTGGCGATCCGGCAGCGTCGTAGCGCCGGCCGAATACGCCGCTCCCGTCGCCGTCCGCGCCGGGACTCTGCCACGTCACCACGAAGTTGCCGCGCGCGTCGGCGGCCACGGAGGGCAGGGCCTGCTGGCCGAAGGTGTACGTGTTGACGACCACGTCGCCGCCCTGGGGGACACCGGCAGAATCGAAGCGGCGGGCCGCGATCGCGTCAAGGCTTCCGTCCTGCCCATAACTGTCCCAGGCCACCATGAACCGCCCGTCTGGAGCCATGGCCACCGACGCCCGAGTCTGCCCCGAAGTCGTATAGGAGTTGACCTGGAACTCGCTGCCCACGCGCGTGGCCGCAGAGTCGTAGCGCTGGCCGAAGACGCCGTAGCTGTCGCCATCTTGGTTCTTGCCGACCCAGACGATCACGAAGTTGCCGGCCGCATCGGCGGCCGCCGACGAAAGGTACTGGTATCCCGTCGTGAAGCTGTTGACCCTGAAATCGGGGCCGGGGATGCCGGAGGCGTCGTAGCGCCGCGCGGAGATGCCTCCGGCGCTGCCGTCCTGGTCGGTCCAGGTGACCACGAAGCTCCCGTCGCCGGCCATGGCCACCTTCGGCGAGCCCTGGTATCCGGCCGTGCTCGCGTTGACGCGGAACTCGCTCGAGCCTATCGGCGTGCCGGAGGCGTCGTACCGCCGCGCATAGACGTTCATGGAGTCCTGGGGGCTCTGCCAAACCACGATCATGTTTCCGCTCGGGTCCGCCGCCACGCCCAGGTTGCGCTGATCGCCAGTGGTGTAGGTATTGACCTGGAACTGGCTGCCGCTCAGCGGATTTCCCGCGGCGTCGTAGCGCCGCGCGAACACGCCCGCGCCGCTGCCGTCGAGCGCGTAGTCGATCCAGGCCACCAGGAAGTTGCCGCTGGCATCGGAGGCGATGGCGGGGGCGCCCTGGTTCCCCGTGGTGTACGTATTGACCTGGAACTCGCCGCCGCGGCGTACCTGGCTGCCGGCCATGGTCGGCCATGCCGACAGAAGGAGGGCGACCGCCGACGTCCGCTTGCGCATCTGGCCTCGAGTGCCGAGATAGTCCGGGACCGTCGGCCGGCTGTCAAGTTGTCGGTGATGACACGTTTTCGTCCCGGAACGACTGGTTCGGATCCGGACGAATCTACGGGCGGGGCCTGCTTCGTCCGCGACTGGCCGTCCGGCGCGCCGGCGCCTTCGGTGAGGCCGGCTTCGCGGCCGCCTCCGGCCCCCGCTCGACCTCGATCGTGCACTCGCTGAGGAGCGCGGCGAGCGCGCCCAATGCGGCCAGGGCGGGCGCGGCGATCGCGCCCACCACGCCGATCGTCACCGGGAACTCGACAACCGTCCGCGCGCCCTGCTTGATCACGACGCGGCGGACGTTCCCTTCGTGAAGCAACTCCTTGACCCGCCGCACCAGGTCGTCGCCTTTGACACGGAAGCTCTCCCAGGTCTGGCCCATTACGCCCTCCTGACGACTCCTACGTCAGACGACGGCCAAAAGTTCGCGCGCCTCCGCCATCAGGACGGGACGCGGCTCGTTCCAGCGGCCCCGCGTGAAGTCGGGGAACTGCACCGCCGAGCCTCCGGCGTTCACGGACTCTTCGGACAAAGGCGCGGGCGCGCTCCAGGCGGCGGCGTCGTAGACGTCCATGTCCGGCACCAGCCCCTCGCGGACGCACTGCATGAGACGCCAGCTCATGACGTAGTCCATGCCGCCGTGGCCGCTCTTGCTGGCCATCTTGCGGAGTCGCTTCCAGAGCGGATGCTCGTACTGCTTGCGAAACGGCTTGAGCGAGCCCCAGACTTCCTTGCCCGACCCGTCGAGGTAGATGCGGGCCGGGTAATCGCGGAAGACGCCCTTGGTGCCCGCGATGTGGTTGATCCGCGTGTACGGCCGCGGCGTCACCACGTCGTGCTGGAGCAGGATGGTGCGGCCGCGCGCGGTCCGGATGATGCTCGTGTTCATGTCGCCGCACGTGAACGTGTCCTTGCGGCGGGGATCGCTGGCGGGCAGGCGGTCGCGGGTCGCGGACAGGCTGGCCTCGCGCGAAGACATCGACACCAGGGCCTGGAAGCGGTCGCCCCGGTTGATGTCGAGGTAGTGCGCCACCGGACCCAGGCCGTGCGTCGGGTAGAGGTTGCCGTTGCGCGTGAAGTGCTCGTCGCGGCGCCAGGTGCCCTCGTAGCCGTCGTAGAGGACCTTCCGCAGGTCGTGGATGTAGGCGGCCTCGGCGTGCGTGAGCTCGCCGAAGAGGCCGGCGCGCACCATGTTGAGGACGACGAGCTCGTTGTCGCCGAAGCAGCAGTTCTCGAGCATCACGCAGTGGCGGCGCGTCTTCTCGGAGGTCCGCACGAGCTGCCAGCAGTCCTCGATCGTGCTCGCGGCCGGGACCTCCACGAACGCGTGCTTGCCCGCCTCCATCGCCGCCACCGCCATCGGCACGTGCCAGCGCCAGGGCGTCGGGATGTAGACGACGTCGAGGTCGTCGCGGCGCACGAGCTTCTCGAAGTCGTGCTCGCCCGCGGAGTAGCCCTCCGGCCGCTTCTGCCCGGCCTTCTCGACCGCGGCCTGGGCGCGCTCGACCCTGTCCTTGACGAGGTCGCACACCGCGTTCACGGCCACGCCCGGGATCCCGAGCAGGTCGTGGAGCAGGCTCGTGCCGCGCCCGCCACAGCCGATCAGGCCGACGCGCACGACGGGGCGCGCCTCGAACGGGACCCCGATGATGCTCTCGGCCGGATCCTCCGGTCCGCGGCGCGCCGGACCCTGGGCCGCGACCGCCTCCGGCCAGCCGCGGAAGGCGAGAGCGTCGAGTCCCAGGCCGCCCGCCACGGCCGCCGCCGACTGGAGAACGCGCCGGCGCGAGATGGCCGGACCCCTCTTGTCACCCATGCCACCCTCCTCGCGCCCGGCGTCCGAACAGCAGGCCCCCCCGGTCTAGATGAGTAGAGCGTGAACGTCCCGGGAGGGGGCGATACTACCGCAGATCCTGCGAGCCGGGCCGGCAGACGACGAAGGCCCACGAGGGACATCCCCCGTGGGCCTTTGGTCGGACCGATCGAAAAGCGCGGGCCCTCCTAGATCGCCGGCCCGCAGTAGTTCACGCGCCGCGACTCGAACTGATCGAAGAACATCGTCCCGGCCGCCGCCGACTTCGTGCTCAGGGCGCCCATGCGGCCGGCGTCGATCGTCTGGGCGTTGTTGGCGACACCGGTGGTGGGCGCCCCCTGGGGAACGCCGTCGATGTAGAGGGTGAACGTCCCGTTGGTCAGCCCGGTCGTCGCCTTCACCCAGTCGAACTCGATGAAGTGCGCCGCATTCGTGAGAGACACGAAGCCGGTATCGATCCGGCTGCCGTCGTTCTGGCGGAGGCGCGCCTCGATCGCGTAGACGCCGGCCTGGCGTCGCAGCACGAGCGCGATCACGCGCTGGGCGGCGCCGTTGAATGCTATGAAGATGCGCGTGCGGTGCTGGTTGGCGGACTCGCCGGTGTCGAACGAGTTCGGGTTGAAGTAGAACCGCGCGCGGTAGCGCGGCTCCGAGTTGGGCGAGTTGTCCTGCACGTACTGCGGGTTCGTTCCCGCCACCACCGTCCGGATGCCGCGCGTGGTCGCGGCCATGGCCGAGCCGGCGGTGATCGAGAGACCGCCGTTGTTCACTAGCGTCGACCACCGCGAGAAGTCACGGCTCTCCACGCCGTCCCGGAAGATCAGGTCGTCGTCCAGCGACCGGATGTAGGCCGACCGCCCGTGCGTGCAGGCCATGATCTGCTTGGTCACCGCGTTCGCCTTCATGTCGAACACCGCTACCGCCGGCATCCCCGCGTTGTCCGGCGCCCAGTTCGCGCCCCCGTCCAAGGAGCTGTACACCCCGATGTCCGTCCCCGCCCAGACCTTGTTGGCGGTGATGGGATCGAGCTCGATGGCGTTGACGGGCACGTTCGGGATCCCGTTGGCCGCCGGCGCCCAGTTGGCCCCGCCGTTCGTGCTCTTGCGGACGTTCAAGCCAGCCGAGGCCGCGTAGTCGGCGCGGGAGACGTAGACGACGTTCGAGTTCGAGGGGTCGATGCGGATGTCCGACACGTAGAGGGCGGAGCCGCCCACGTCCACCTGGGTCCAGGTCGGCGTGGCCACGTTGGCGTTCGTGGTGCGGAAGAGCTCGCCCGAGTCCGCGCCCGTGTAGATGATGTTGGCGTTCGCCGTCCCGTTGGCGAAGGTCTCGATCGCGCTCAGCTCGCCGCCCGCCGGAGCCAGGTTCACCGCGGAGTTCACACCCACGAACTCACCGCCGGTGCCCGCGGTCGCGAAGAAGTTGTTCGCGCGCCAGAGGTGGTTCGTCCCGAAGTAGAGGGTGGCGGGACTCGCTCCACGATCGAGGTGGATGGGGGCGTAGAACAGGACGTTGTCGGCGAAGCTGATGCCGTTCGCGGGCGCGAAGGAGCCGCCGTAGAAGCCCATGGTGGTGGCGAAGCCGCTGGTGGTGAAGCCCACCCCGGTGAGGAAGCTGGGCGCGTTGAAGTAGGTATGCACGAGGTTGTTGGAGTTGTTCTTGTCGATGAGGGCGAAACCGCCGTCACCGAAGTCCAGGTGCTTCCAGTTGACCGAGCCCTGCCACCCCTCCGTCCCGTTGTCCTGGGAGCCGGCGTAGACGATGCCCGGGTCGCTCGGATGGAAGTCGCAGCCCTGGAACTGCGTGATGGACAGGCCGTTGTTCACGTTGACCCAGGTGTCGCCGCGGTCGTCGGAGCGCCACACGCCGCCGTCGTTGCCGACCCAGATCCGGTTGGGCTGGCTGGGCCACGACGTGATGAAGTGCATGTCCGCGTGCATGGCCGTGTTCGTGCTCGGGCTCCGCGCCTTGTCCGCGAAGCTGGTGCCGCCGTTGTCCGAGCGCATGAAGACCGACGGCAGGATGCCCGGGTCGTCACCGCCCGCGCTTCCGAGGTAGACGATGAGCGGGTTGGCCGGGTCCGCGTAGATGGGCTGGTCGTAGAAGCACTGCCCGCCGCAGAACCCGTTGGCGGCCGGGACCGAAGTCCAGTTGGCGCCGCTGTCGACGGACTTGAACAGCGATCCCCCGTTACCGGTCGCGCCGTCGAAGAAGATCTCGTTGGAGAGGTAGAGGACGGTCTGGGTCGGCGTCGTGGGGTTGTCGACGGTGGCGGTGACGTACGCGCGGCCCCAGGTGGCACCCGCCGCGGGCAGGGTGCCCGTACCGGCGACCTGGACCCAGGACACGCCGCTGTCGATCGACTTGAGGAGGCCACCGTCGTGCGTGCCACCGGCGCCGGTGAACCACATCGCCGCCCACCAGGTCGAGGCCACGCGCGGGTCCTGGACGACCTTGGAGGCGCGATTGTTCTGGGCCTCCGACTGCTTGGTCCAGGTCGAGCCGCCGTTCGTCGACAAGAAGACTCCCCGGCTGGGCAAGACGGCGGGAAGCGTGCAGGACAGGGCGTAGAACCCGCTCGAGCTGGTGGCCACCAGCCGATTGGAGTTCGTCCGGTCCACGACGAGGGAATTGATGCCGCGGTTGCTGAACTGCGCTGCCCCGAACGGTCCCGTCCAAGTGGTGCCGGAGTTGATCGACTTGTAGACCCCGACGCCGCCGTAGCTGTCGCAGGACCCGTTGGCCTCCCCGGTCCCGATGTAGATCGTGGCGTTCCCGGCCGTGTGGGCGGCGGGATCGATGGCGATGGAGCCGACGGCCAGCGAGGCCAGCCCGTCCGTGAGCACCGTCCAGGTCGCGCCGTTGTCCAGGCTCTTCCAGACGCCGCCCTGCGCTCCCCCGACGTAGACCGAGCTGTCGACGGGATCGATGGCAATCGCGGTCACGCGGCCGCTGACGTCGCTCGGGATGCTGCTGAAGGTCGGCGTCTGGCCGTTGTTGATCGGGCCGGGGCCGATGTTCTGCCACACGTTCGGATTGGACACGGGCGGCGTGCCCATGCGGACGGCCGGGTCCTCAGGCCGCGATCGCGCCTTCATCTGCAGGACGGCCTGGTAGCGCGCCTCGGCCGCGTTGAAGTTCGGATCGTCAGGGTTCCGGCGCCGTTTCGCCATGTACTCCTCGCGTCCCTGGAGCGGGCCTTCCTTCTCGACCGTCTCTTCCGGCGTCTTGACCTGCTGCTCCTTGGACCCCGTCTCCTGGGCCCCCGACCCGACCGACATGAAGAGCACCATCCCGACGGTCGCCAACCCGCCAGCCATCCGGCCCGCCGCGGTCGCCATCTGCATCTGATTCCTCGCGCTAGAGAGAGAAGGAGATGGTACCGCAGTTCGGCCGGCCCGGCGAGGCCCTTGGCAACCGCGCAGGGTCCCGACCTTATAATCCCTGCTCTCGACCGAAAGACCTGCGGAGGTGCCCATGAGCGCTGAAGGAATCTCTCGCCGCGAGCTGTTCCGCCGGGGGGGCCTGCTGGGGGGCGCACTGGCCTTCCCCGAGCTCCTGCCCAGCACGGCGGCGGAGGCGGCCGCTCCCCCGCCCGCCAAGGCGGCCACGGTCACGGTGCCCGCGGGGGTCGGGCTGCGCCCCGGACCCGACGTCTACCAGTCGATCGGCGTGCGCCCGATCGTCAACGCGCGCGGCACCTACACGATCCTGAGCGGCTCCCTCATGCTGCCGGAGGTGCGCGAGGCCATGGCCGCCGCCGCCCAGCACTACGTCCACCTCGACGAGCTGGCGGAGGCGGTGGGGGCGCGGCTGGCCACGCTGACCGGCGCGGAGTGGGGGCTGGTCACGTCGGGCTGCGCGGCCGCCCTCACCCACGCCACCGCCGCCTGCGTGGCCGGTGGCAACCCGGACCTGCACGTCCGCATCCCGAACCTGAATGGGTTCGCCAAGGACGAGGTCATCATCCCCAAGCACTCGCGCAACGTGTACGACGCGGCCCTGCGCGGCGTGGGCGTGCGCGTGATCGAGGTGACCACGCCCGCCGAGCTGGAGGCGGCGTTCGGGCCGCGCACCGCGCTCGTCTACATCCTGGCCGGGCCGGAGGCCGACGAGAGCGCGCTGCCGACCAAGCTGATCACCTCCCTGGCCCAGCCGCGCGGCGTGCCCGTCCTGGTCGACGCCGCGGCCGAGATCCTGACCGTACCCAACGTGCACCTCCAGAACGGCGCGACCCTCGTGGCCTACAGCGGAGGCAAGTGCCTGCGCGGGCCGCAGGCCGCCGGCCTCCTCCTGGGCCGCAAGGACCTGGTCAAGGCGGCCTGGGTGCACAGCCCGCCGCACCACGGCTACTCCCGCGGCTACAAGGTCGGCAAGGAAGAGGCCCTCGGGATGCTGATGGCGGTCGAGATGTGGATGAAGCGCGACCATGACGCGGAGTGGAAGACCTGGACGTCGTGGCTCGAGTACGTCGGCAAGCGGGTCTCGGCCGTCCCCGGCGTCACCACTACCATCACCCAGCCCAAGGGGCTGTCCAACCGCATGCCGTCCCTGCGCGTGTTCTGGCCGCGGGAGAAGATGGGCCCCGGCGACGCGGTCGTGAAGACCTTGTACGACGGCGAGCCGCGGGTGGCCGTGTTCCCCGCTCGCCACGACACCGACCCCGCCATGACCGGCGTCACCGTCAACCCGTACATGATGTCGGCGGGCGAGGAGAAGATCGTGGCGGATCGGCTGTGTGCGGTGCTGACGGCAACGCCATCCAAGAACGGCGCCTTCCCGGCCGGCGGCGCCGAGAGCGCGGCGGCGGCGCCACCGGCCGGGGACATAAGCGGGCAGTGGGACGTGCGCGTCGAGTACGCGGCGGGGGCCTCGAACCACGGACTCAGCCTCCATCAGCATGGCAACGACATCGACGGGGTCCACCGGGGCGACTTCACGTCGCGCGACCTCAGTGGGACGATCGACGGGGACATGGTCAAGCTCCGCAGCAGCATCACCGAGCAGAGCGGCGACGCGATCTCCTATGCCTTCACCGGCAAGGTGACCGGCGACGAGATGGCGGGGACGCTGGAGATGGGCGAGTACCTGGGCGGCAAGTGGACGGCGCGGCGGCGGGCCGCGCGGAGAGGCTGAGGACATGGCCCGACCGAGCGTCGCTTGCATCCTCGGCCTGCTGGGACTGGGTCTGGCCCTCCCCGCCCGCGCCGCCGAGCCGAAGTACGACCTCCTCCTCAAGGGTGGCCACGTCGTCGATCCCCGCAACGGGATCAGCGCGGTGCGCGACGTGGCCATCGCGGGCGGGAAGATCGCGGCGGTGGCGCCCTCGATCGCGGCCACGGACGCGTTCAAGACCGTCGACGTCTCCGGCCTCTACGTGACGCCGGGCCTGATCGACATCCACGTGCACGTCTTCGCCGGCACCGGTGAGAAGGGCTCGTACGCCGGCGACAACAGCGTCTTCCCCGACGGGTTCACCTTCCGCGTCGGCGTGACCACGGTGGCCGACGCCGGCTGCGCGGGCTGGCGCAACTTCGAGGACTTCAAGACGCGCGTGATCGACCGGTCCAAGACGCGCGTGCTGGCCTTCCTCAACATCGTCGGCAACGGCATGCGGGGCGGCGGCTGGGAGCAGGACCTCGCGGACATGGCCTCCCTTCCGGCGGCGGAGATGGCGAAGAAGTACCCGGGCCTGATCGTCGGGATCAAGACCGCGCACTACGCGGGCCCGGAGTGGACGCCGGTGGAGCACGCGGTGGAGGCGGGCACGCTCGCGAGCATCCCGGTCATGGTGGACTTCGGCGCGAGCAAGCCGGAGCGCCCGCTGGCCGAGCTGGTGAGCAGGAAGCTCCGCCCCGGCGACATCTACACCCACATGTACTCGGGCCTGCGCGGCGAGCAGGACCCCGCCGGCCACGTCAACGCCGGGATGATCGAGGGCCGGAAGCGCGGCGTGATCTTCGACGTGGGCCACGGCGGAGGGAGCTTCGCCTGGCGCATCGCGGTGCCGGCCATGAAGGAGGGCTTCGCCCCCGACTCCATCTCCACCGACCTGCACATCGGCAGCATGAACGCGGGCATGAAGGACATGCTCAACGTGATGAGCAAGTTCCTCGCGATGGGGATGCCGCTGGACGAGGTGGTCAAGCTCTCCACCTCGAACCCCGCCCGCGAGATCAAGCAGGACGCGCTCGGACAGCTCGGCGTGGGATCTCCCGCCGACGTGGCCGTGCTGCGGCTGGAGACGGGCAAGTACGGCTTCGTGGACTCCTTCGGCGCGCGCATGGCCGGCACCCAGAGGCTGGCCTGCGCGATGACCGTCCGCGACGGCAAGGTCGTCTACGACCTCGACGGGCTGGCGCGCCCGGACTGGGACACGCTGCCGCGCGACTACAAGACGACGAGCGACCCGCGCTGGTCGGGCAAAGGGAGGTGAGCATGGCGAGATCGAGCCGCAGGAGTTTCCTGGCCACGGCGCCGGCGGTGGCCGTCGCCGCGGGGGCGGCGACCACGGCGCTCGCGGACGAGAAGAAGAAGGGCGCGGCCGCGGAGAAGCCCGCGGCGCCGCCCGCCGCCGCACCGGCGCCGGTGAAGAAGGTCCACTGGACGGGGGGCAAGGCGCCCGAGAAGCAGGCCCTCTTCAGCCCCGCCGTCTCCTACGGCAACCTCCTCTTCGTCTCCGGCATCGGGGCGCACTTCGAGGGCGACATCAAGGCCCACACCGCGCACGTCCTCGACGAGATGCAGAAGAAGCTCGAGGAGGCCGGCTCCTCGATGCAGAAGGTCCTGAAGGTGAACGTCTACCTGAACGACCTCAAGGACTACGCGGCCATGAACGAGGTGTTCCTGGGCCGCTTCGGTCCGGAGCCGGGCGTGCGGACCACGATCGCCCCCGCGGGCGGGATCCCCGGGAACTCACTCGTCGAGATCGACTGCATCGCGTATATATGAAGTCTTGTCTCAGGGGGGGCACTCGCGCTCCAACCGATCGGCGCTTCGCGGCCCCCCCTGAAACCCCCCATCGCTGCGCCGCCGCTTGCAGCGGCGCCGCGCTCCCAGTTCGCGAAGACGTCAAATCCGAAGGAACAGGCGCCTTCGGTACATCCAGAAGAGGATCAGCCATAGGACCACCACGACGGCCAGGCCGTGCACGAACGGCAGGTAGGGCTCGCCGGCCACGCGGAACGCGTCCTCCGAGAAGTGCGTCTTGAGGCTCGTCCCGACGAAGCGCGCCCCGAGCTCGTAGAGGCAGTAGGCGGCGATCGAGTTCATCCCGATCACCACGAGCGGGAACGCCCATCGCCGGTGCCCGAGGCGGTCGACGACCTCGTAGGCGCCGGCCAGGATGAGGAAGCAGACGCCGCCGCTCCAGAGAGTGAAGCTCGGCGTCCAGATGCGCTTGACCACCGGGCAGATCCCGAGCGCTCCCAGCAGCCAGCCCGATCCCACCAGGACGAGGCCGGCCGCGGCCAGCCACCGCACGCGCGCGGACGGCGTGCGCTCGCTCCGCAGCACGCGGCCCGCGATCAGGCCCAGGATCATCGTGCCCAGCGTGGGGATGAAGCTCAGCGTGCAGTAGCCGCCGCCGTTGAAGACGAACGGCTGCTCGCGCGGGAACAGGTTCAGGAACCACTGGTCGAAGGCCCAGGCGAAGTTGGAGTTCTTGTCCCAGTGCGCGGCGAAGCCGTGCAGGTGGTGCGGCCAGTCCGCGGGCACCCCGACCGCCGGGAAGTCGAAGGCGGGGGGTGGTGCGGGATAGAGCGCGAAGGCGGCCCAGTACCCGACGAGGATCGCGAAGAGGGCCAGCCACTGCTCGCGCGCCGGACGCAGGGCGAGGAGGACGAGGACGAGGTACCCGAGCCCGATCTGCGTCAGCGTGTCCTCGAACGTGAAGTAGGTCTGCGGGTGCCCCACCGAGCGGAGCCAGATGCCGAGGACGACCAACACCAGCGCGCGCCAGGCCGCGTGCCGGACGAGGCGCCGGCGTGACTGCCCGGCCGCGGCCCGCGACGCCACCGAGAAGGCCAGCGCGGTCCCGACCAGGAGCGAGAACGACGGCTGGATGAGGTCGTGCAGCGACGCGCCCACCCAGGGGACATGGGTCTGGTGGTGGCAGAAGAAGGCCCAGAACACGGAGCCGGGGAGGGCGTCGGCGACCTCGCACGAGCGCAGCGACTCCCCGAGCAGGAGCAGCATCACGAGCCCGCGATAGACGTCGAGCGAGGCGACGCGCCCGGCGAAAACGGGCGCGTCAGCGGGCGGGGAGGGCATAGGCGGCCACGACGTCGGAGGTCGTGCGGCTGAGGTAGCCGCCGCCCCCCGCCGCGATGACGACGTACTGCCGGCCGTCCCGGCCGCGATAGGTCATGGGGGTGGCGTGGCCGCTGGCCTCCAGCCGGTCGCTCCACAGAAGGCGGCCGGTGTCGGCTTCGAAGGCGCGGAAGCGCTCGTCGTTCGTGCCCGCGATGAACACGAGAGAGCCGGCGGTCGCGATGGCCCCGCCCAGGCTGGGCGTGCCCGTGGGCGGCACCCCCCGCGCGGCCAGCGCGTCCACCACGCCGAGGGGGACGGTCCAGGCCAGGGTCCCCTCGTCGAGGTCCACGGCGTTGAGGGTCCCCCACGGCGGCTTCTGGCAGGGCCAGCGGTTGTCGTCCCAGAAGCGCGCGTACTCGCCGCCGGGACCGGAGCGGCGATAGGCCACGCGCGCGTTCGCACCCTGGGCCATGAGCCCTCCGACCGCGCCGACCTCGTTGACGTTGACGTAGAGGCGCCGGCGCACGGGATCGAAGGCGGCCCCGGACCAGTTCGCGCCGCCGAGCGTGCCCGGGAAGGTCAGGCGCAGGGAGGCGCTGGGTGGAGTGAACAGCGGACCCGTGACCGTGTCGTCGAACAGCTCCGTGCAGAACCGGTTCGACTCCGGGGTGACCGTGCTGATGTCGTCGCGCGTCATCGACTGGCGGACCAGCGGCGGCGGGCGCACAGGGACGGGCTGGGTGGGCGCCGCCGCCTCGCCCGTCACCGTGCTCGCGGGCACCGCGCGCTCCTCGACCGGGAACAGGGGCCGGCCCGTCTCGCGGTCGAGCACGAACACGAAGCCGGTCTTGGTCACCTGCGCCAGGGCGGCCACGTCGCGCCCGTCCCGCCGGACGGTGACCAGGGCGGGCTCCGCGGGCAGGTCGTAGTCCCAAAGGTCGTGATGGACGGTCTGGAAGTGCCAGCGCCGCGCGCCGGTGGCGGCGTCGAGGGCGACCACGGAGTTCGCGTAGAGGTTCGCCCCCTTGCGGTCGCCGCCGTAGAAATCGTAGGTGGCGGAGCCCACGGGCAGGAACACGAGCCCGCGCTCGGCGTCCACGCTGATGATCGACCAGACGTTCACGCCCGAGCGGTCCTTTCCGCTCTCGCCCTCCCAGGTCTCGTGCCCGGGCTCGCCCTCCGCCGGGATCGTGCGGAAGCGCCAGGCGAGCGCCCCCGTCCGCGCGTCGTACGCGCGCACGTCGCCCGCGGGTCCCTTCGCGGGGTACTCCTGCAGGTGCGTGCCCGTGATCACGAGGTCGCGGTAGACGGCGGGCGGAGAGGAGACCTCGAGCTGGGCGTGCGGCCACGCGTCGGCCACGCCCACGCGCAGGTCGACCAGGCCCCGCTGGCCGAAGTCCTCGCGCAGGCGGCCCGTCCGTGCGTCGAGGGCGGCCAGGCGGCCGTCCGCCGTGCCGTAGAGGATGCGGCGATCGGCGCCGTCCCGCGACTGCCAGTACGACACGCCGCGATGCGGTCCGCGCTTCGGGGCCGCGCCCGCGGTGCGGGGCGGCAGGTCGAACGTCCAGACCTCGCGGCCGGTGTCGCCGTCGAGCGCGATCACGCGCCCGGCCGGCGTGGAGACGTAGAGGACGCCGTCCACGGCCAGGGGCGTGCACTCGAAGGCGAAGGGCTGGCTACCGGGCTGGCCCGCACGCGGATCCACGTCGCCGGTGTGATAGGTCCAGGCGCGGCGCAGGCGCCCGACGCTCGCGCGGTCGATGTCGGAGAGCGTCGAGTAGCGCCCGCCGCCCGGATCCCCGCCGTAGGCGCGCCAGTCGCCCTCGCGCCGCGCCCCGTCCGCCCCCGCGACCAGCGCGATCACCCCCACGCCCGCGAGCAGCGCCTTCAATGTCCGCCTCCTCTCAAGGCCTCGATCTCGCCGACCTGGCGGTAGGTGCCGTACTGCTCGCGGTTGGAGAAGAGCACCACGCGATACGTCCCCTCCTCCGGCAGCGCGCAGCGCACGGACACGTCCGGCCCCTGGTTCACGTCGCAGTCGGACTGGGTGGCCCCGTCGCGCCGCGTGTACTGCGCCATCACGTAGCGGCGGCGCGGGTTGCGGAGGAGGGCCTCCAGGACCGCGTCCACCGAGACCTGCGGCCGGTCGGGCGCGACGAGGGTGAAGCCCTCGGCGAAGAAGCGCGGGCGCAGGAGCGGCTGGCGCAGGAACTCCCCGCGGGAGAGGGGCGGATCGCGGAGCTGCCACCGCGCCTCGTCCGGGAAGTGCGAGAGCCCCTGCACCTCCGGCGGCGCGAACAGGAACTCGGTCGAGTACTCCTTCACGAACCGGCCCTCCTTCAGGTGGCCGGCGTCCCAGGTCGCGTCGATCAGGGTCCAGCGGCCCCCGATCCGGGCGGCGTTCCAGGCGTGCCCTTCCCCGCTGAGGTCGCGCACGTTGCTCGTGCGCGCGTCGCCGCCCACGACCACGATCTCGTCGCCGGTGGCCTCGCCCATCGCGGCCAGCAGGTTCGCGTAGCCGGCGCAGACCCCGCGCCGCGTCCGGAACACCGTCTCCGCATCCTGCGGCGGATACTCGTGCGCGGCGTAGGCGGCGGCGTCGTAGCTCACGCGGTCGGCCACGTAGTCGTGCAGCGCCTTCACGCGCATCCAGGGGTCGTGCTCCTCCTGGGCCAGGCGCCGGGCGACGGAGGCGAAGCTCGATTCCACGTCCGGAGACAGGGCGGCCACCGCGGGATGGATCTCGGACGGGACCGGCCACACGGGCGTGCCGTCGGCGACCCGCTCGAGGCGCGGCGGCTCTTCCGGCGGCGGGGGCGAAGGCGGCCCGGGCTCGGGAGGAAGCGGGCTGGGCTCGAGGGGAGGCGTGCCGTCCGGCGTGGGGATCACGGGCAGCGCCGCGCCCGAAGCGATGGGCACGGGCGCGGGCACCGGCTGCCCCTCGGGCGTCTTCGTGTGCACGAGCAGCTTCTCGTAGGGGTTGTCGTGGGTCGCGCGGTACAGCCATTCGAGGCCGCCGGCCGTGCGGTACAGGACCACGCGCACGGCGGCCGCCTCCCGGCTGGTCCGCCCCTCCAGGAACCAGTCGCCGCGCGTGGCCAGCGCGGAGAACGCCGTCCCCGGCCAGCGCGCGAGCAGCAGGCCCACGATCAGCAGGTTGACGGCGAGCGTGCGCATCACGATCCGGTCCCAGACCGTGAAGAAGGGCGCGCGCGTGGTCCCGCGCTTGGCCCGGCGCGACGCCGCCCGGAACTCCCAGACGAGGGGCAGTAGCGGAAAGGCCAGGAGGCCGAGGGCGCCGGCGAGCCAGACGGGGCCGTTCAGATATGCGGCCAGCGACGACGAGAGCCACATGCCGGCCGCGGTGATGGCCAGCACCAGCAGCAGCCAGAGGCCGTCAAGCGTGAGGCGCGCCATCTCTCGTGTCGGTGTCGGAGAGACTCTAGCGCAACGGAGCGGGCGCGCAACAACCCTCGGCGTCCGGGAGACCGAAGGCGAGGATGGTGGGCCCGGCGGCCACCGCGACGTACTGGCGGCCGTCGAACGAGTAGGTCATCGGCGAGGCCTTCCACGTCGCGTTGGCCGGGAACTGCCACCGCGGCGTGCCCGTGGCCGCGTCCACGGCCATGAAGGCACCGCCGTCCTCGCCGAAGAAGACGAGGCCGCTCGCGGTCGCGAGCGTGCCTCCCCACGAATGCCCCGCCCCCGCCTGCGGCCTCTCCCAGGCCACGGCCCCCGTGTGGACGTCGATCGCCCGCAGGACCTTCCGGGCGGGCTCGCCCGGCGCCTGCTGCGTCGTCCCGCGGTAGTAGGAGCGGCCCGCTTCCCATTCGCCCTCGCCCCTCGTGTAGAGCGTGCACTTCTCGAGCGCCTGGACGTAGTAGAGGCCGAGGGCGGGATGAAACGACGTGGAGAACCAGTTGGTCGCCCCTTCCACGGACGGGCAGACCGTCCGGCCGTCCGGTGTCGGCTCCTGATCGGGACGGAGCACCGGACGTCCGTCGGGCCCGATCGCGCTCGCCCAGGTCAGCTTCTTCACGAATGGAGTGGCGCGGAGCAGGGCGCCGCTGGCGCGGTCGAGCACGTAGAAGAAGCCGTTGCGGTTGGCGTGCAGGAGGAGGGGGCGCGGGCGTCCCTGCCAGTCCGCGTCCACGAGCACCGGCGGCTGCTCCGCGTCCCAGTCCCACACGTCGTGCGGCGTGTACTGGAAGTACCACTTCAGACGGCCGGTCGCGGGATCGAGGGCCAGGATCGAATCCGAGTACAGGTTGTCGCCCAGGCGCTCGCGGCCGTCGTAGTCCGCGCACGGGTTGCCGGTCGGCCAGTACAAGGTGTCGAGAAGGGCGTCGTAGGTGCCGGTGAGCCAGGCGGTGGCGCAGGGATGATCGATGTCCCGGCCCTTCCAGGTCTCGGATCCCGGCTCGCCCCGCCGCGGCACCGTCCAGAAGCGCCAGGCCTCCTTCCCCGTCGCCTGATCGAACGCGGCCAGGAACCCGCGCACGCCCTCGTCGCCGCCGGAGGGGCCGGAGATCACCAGCCCGCGCACCGCCAGCGGGGCGGAGGTGGCTCCGTAGTTCTCGCGCGCGTCGGCCATCTCCGTGTCCCACAGGAGCGCGCCCGTGAACCGATCCAGCGCGATCAGGTGGGCATTGTCGGTCACCAGGAACACGCGGCCACCCGCCACCGCCACCCCGCGGTTGATGCCGCTGGCGGCATCGCCGGCCAGGCCCTTCGAGCGCGGACGGCGGTACTCCCAGATCCGGCGTCCGTTGCCGGCGTCCAGGGCGTGGCACTCGTTGACGGCGGTCACGTACATGATCCCGTCCACCACCACCGGCGTGACCTCGAGGCG